>NZ_JBEXGM010000019.1:0-162326 GCF_040607335.1 Streptomyces sp. NPDC005303
GCCGCGACATCCCCGTCCTGGGCACCACCCACGCCGACACCTTCAACGGACCCATCCCCATCACCCGCGACCTCACCGCACCGGAGTGCGCCAAGGACTACGAGTACAACACCGGTGCCGTCATCGTCGACCTGCTGGACAGAGACGACCAGCGGGCCGCCGAGGTCCCCGCCGCCCTCGTGGCGGGCCACGGCCCCTTCACCTGGGGCAGCACCGCCCGCACCTCCCTGAACCACGCGATCATCTGCGAGGCCGTCGCCGACATCGCCCTGCACACCCTGTCCCTCAACCCCACCGCACCCCCACCCGCCCACCTCCTGGAACGCCACTACACCCGCAAACACGGACCCCACGCCTACTACGGCAACCCGGAAGCAGTACTCCCACAACCGTGACCGGGAGCACAGGGCGGCTCCGTCGGGATCACCCGATCACCGCCGCCCGCACGCACAGCACGTCCGGCAGATGCGAGGCCAACTGCCGCCAGCTGTCGCCGTCGTCGGCCGACGCGTACACCTCGCCGTTGCGGTTGCCGAAGTAGACGCCGGCCGGGTCCGCGTCGTCCGTGCACATCGCGTCCCGCAGCACCGTGCCGTAGTGGTCGTCCTGCGGCAGACCCGCGGTGAGCGGTTCCCAGCTCCTGCCCGCGTCCGCCGTGCGGAAGACCCGGCATCGGTGACCGGCCGGGACGCGGTCCGCGTCGGCGTTGATCGGGAAGACGTACGCCGTCTCACCGCGGTGGGGATGGGCGGCCGCCGCGAAGCCGAAGGTCGACGGCAGCCCCTCGCCGATGTCCGTCCAGTGCGCGCCCGCGTCGTCGCTTCTGTACACACCCCAGTGGTTCTGGAGGTACAGCCGGTCGGGATCGGCCGCGTCCCGGGCGGCCTTGTGCACGCACTGGCCGAACTCCGGGTTCGGGTCGGGCAGGAACACCGCGGAGACACCGGAATTGGACGGCTCCCAGCTCGCGCCGCCGTCCTTGGTGCGGAAGACCCCGGCCGTGGAGACGGCCACCGTCACCGCACGCGGGTCCCGCCGATCGGTCAGGACGGTGTGCAGACCCTCACCGCCGCCGCCCGGCACCCATTTCGAACGGGTCGGATGCTCCCACAGCGGCCGGACCAGCTCGAAACTCTCCCCGCGGTCCTCGGAGCGGTACAACGCGGCCGGTTCCGTGCCCGCGTACACCACGTCCGGCTCGGCCGCCGCCGGGTGCAGCTGCCAGACCCGCTCCAGGGAGGCGCCGGTGTCCTTCGGGAACTTCACGGCGGGCTGGGCCGGCTCCGTCCAGGTGCGGCCCAGGTCGTCGGAGTGGAACACCGAAGGACCCCAGTGCGCGCTGTCCCCGCCGACCAGCAGCCGCGGGCGCTCGGCCCGGGTGTCGATCGCGACCGAGTACACGGCCTGCGCGTTGAAATACGGGCTCTCGTCGAACTGCCAGGTGCCGCCTCGCTCGCGCCCGATGAACAGGCCCTTGCGGGTCCCCACGGCAAGCAGCTTCTCAGCCATACCGATCACCTCCGTGACGTCTTTGTCCCAGACACCGGCCAGTCTGCACCCCACCACTGACAGTCACCTCTGGAAAGGGCTTCATCGCAGGTCAGGGCGGGGATGGTAACCGGCTGAGGCGATTGGCGGGCGCCTTTCGGCAAGATGCCCGCGGCGGCGGGCGGCCGGTGGGACCGTCGTGACGGAGAACTCGTCGCGAGCCGTGAGCATCGAGGGGGGCTCTCCCGTATGGGAGGTCGGTCCGGCATGTTCGTGCGCCCGTCGCTCATGAGGAGGATGCCTTCGATGGCGTTCCGTGGTCCCAAGGTCTGGCTGTGGCGCTGGCGGCGCAATCCCCTCAGACGCCGTGCGGACGCCGTCGAGGCGTGGGTCGTGCTCGGTGCCTGGCTGCTCACGGTGGTGGCCGGGGTGTTCGCCGGTCTGGGGGTGAGCCGGGCGGTCGAGCACCAGCTGGCGCTGGAGCGCGTCGAGTGGCGGCCCGTCGTGGCCCGTCTCGCCGACCAGGCGCCCGGCACGGCCGACCCGGGCACGTCGAGCGGTGAACGGGTGTGGGGCGAGGTGGCCTGGACCGGGGCCGACGGCTCGGCCCACAAGGGCCAGGTACGCGTCGATCCCGGCAGCACCCAGGGCACCCCGGTCACCGTCTGGACCGACGCTCAGGGCCGCCTCATGACCCAGCCCGCCACCGAGGGTCAGGCCCGGATCCGTGCCGCGATGATCGGCGTCCTGGTCGGTCTCAGCACCGCGGCCGTCCCCTTCGTCGGTGGCCGGGTCCTCCGCGGCCGTATGGAACGCCGCCGCCTCGACCAGTGGGACACGGACTGGGCGCACTTCGGACCGTTGTGGGGCGGGAGGCGGGCGGACGGGAGGTAGTGCCGACGGTGTCGGCGGCCCGGTGTGCGGTACACGAGCGGCACCTCGCGAACCGCACCCGGGATCGCTCCTCGTGCTCCCTACCCGGCCGCCAGCACCTCTGCGCAAGCCCGCACCAACCGCTCGTCATCCAGCACGTCATGGCTGTCGTACCCGGTGGACGGTGACGCCAGATGCCGTCGCCGGGCCGTCAGTTCCGCACGAAGAAGGTCGTGGAGTGGCTCTCCGGCGTGACCCAGGGCGGCGAGGCAGGCGGTGATGGTCCGCCGGGTGTGTGGATTGTCCGCCCAGGCCGCCCGCAGGACCGGCGCGGCGAGCTCCCCGTCGCCGGAGATCCGCCACACCGCACACGCGGCGGTCACCCGCTGCCACAGATCCTCCGTCAGGACCATCCGACGCAACCCCGGCAGCGCCGCACCGGCCTTCGGCCCGAGTCGCGCCAGTGCCTCTGTGGCGGCTCGTCGTCGCGGCCTGCCGTCCGCCAACTCGCCGGTCAACACTGGCAGTACGGCCGACGCGTCCCCCTCCACGGACCACAGCGCCCCCGCGGCGACCGCCGCGTACTCCGTCTCCAGCAGCTCGCGCAGCACGGGTACGACCAGGGAGGGCGCCGCGTTCCCGAACGCCTCCAGAGCGCGAACAGCCGCCTCCACCACGGCGTCCGGTAATCGCAGCCGCACCGGAAGACCCCGCAGAAGCCGCAGCACCTCCGGTACGGCCTCCGCGTCGCCCAGCGCGGTGAGCGCCGACAGCAGCGGCACGGCCCGTTCGAAACTCCCGGCGGAGTCCGGCGAGACCTCGCTCAGCCGTCGACGCAGCGCGGGCGCGAGCGGGGCCGCCGCCTCAGGGCCCAGGTGGCCGATCACATGGCCCAGATCGTCGGGGACGACCGGACCGGCCAGCACCTCGGCCAGCGCCGGCGTCGCCCGCGAATCCCCGCTCCTGGCCAGGGCCTTGAGTGGGCCGCCCAGTGTCGGCGCCCCGCGCTCCCGGCGCCGTACCCACAGGTCGGGCCGGGAGGTGACCAGGGCGGCCAGGGCGTCGGCGGCGGGCGCGGCCAAGCCGAACAGGTCCTCCAGGACGGACACCGCGGCATCGCGCAACCTGCCCTCCTCGGACGCCAGTTGAGCGCCGATCAAGGCGACGGGCTCGGCCCAGTCGGCGCGCCACTCCCGGAACAGCGCCGCCGCCATCCACACGGCGTTGCACCGGTCCACGGCGTCCGGGCTGGTCAACTGCCCGTGCAGAAGGGCGGTGCGCTCGTCGAGCCGGTCGCCGAGCCCTCGGTGCAGGGTCCGCAGCAACTGCGAGCCCTCCTCGTCCGAGGGCCGCAGCCGTCGTATCCGGCTCGCAAGGGTGTCGGAGTGGGGGCAGTCGACGCCCCGGCGTCTGGTGGAACGCCGCGCGGACCGCTCTCTGAGCAGTCCGACGGCGACCCTCACCAGGTCGGGCGGGAGCCGGTCGGGGGCGCAGTCGGCGAGCTGGCCGAGGGCGGCGAGGCGCAGCCCGGGGTCGCGGGGCGCGGTGCACTGTGCCGTCAGCAGCTCCAGCGCCCCGGCCGCGTGCCCGGGATGCCGCCGTACGAAGAGGCCCAGGCTCTCGGTGAGGGCGTGCAGGACCCGGTCGTCCCGCTCCAACGCGCAGCGCTCCCGCAACAGGCCGAGCACGCGGACCGGTTCGTCCAGGAACCGCACAAGGGCCTCCGGCGCGGCCCGGCGGACGGAGGGGTCGGCGTCCCCGGCCAGCCGGACGAAGACCTCGGCGCCGACGCGGATCTCGCCCCCGGCCAGCGTGCGTGGTTCGCCCTCGACGCCGTCTTCCGGGCTCGCACTCTTCGCCCCGATGCTGACGAGGAGTTCGACGATGCCGGCCCTGTCCGCGACCTCCCCGCTCGCCACGAGCGCGAGCAGAAACGGAACGCAGGCCAGCGTCGAGTCGTACACGTCTCCCTGGTGGTGCACGGCGCCGTACATCCCGTCGAGAGCCGTCTCCCGCTCGACCGGGTCCGCGGAGGCGAGCCCCCGCAGCAGTCCGGGCACGTCCTCAGCACTGCCGTACCCATGCCGCAGCGAGGCCCAGTCGACCTCGTCGATCCCCGTGAACACGTTGTCCTCCCCAGGCGAAGTACCAACTGACCGGAGTCTGCACCACGGGGCCGACAACGAAGCGGAATCAGCGTGTGACTGTGAGCGATCCGGACAGGGAGGTGGTCCGGTTCTCGCCAGGTGGCCCGGGACCGGCCTCAGTCGGCGCCGGGCATTGCCCTCCCGAGGATGGCGTCCACGTCCGCGGCGTCGGGCAGCGTGCCGAAGGCGTGCCCCCAGTCGCCGTCGAGCCTGGTCGCGCAGAACGCGTCGGCGACCGCGGGCGGGGCGTGCCGGACCAGGAGCGAGGCCTGGAGTGTCAGGGCCATGTGCTCCACCAGCCGACGGGCACTCGCCTCGGACGCGGTGGCCAGCAGGTCCTCGAGGCGGGCGACGGCCCTGTCCAGGCGGGTGTCCGCCCCCTGCGCCAGGGCGAGTTCGCCGAACAGCGCCTGAGCGGTGTCCGGCTCACGGCGCAACGCCCGCAGGACGTCGAGGGCGTTGACGTTCCCGGAGCCCTCCCAGATCGACAGCAGGGGAGCCTCGCGGTAGTGCCGGGGCATGCCCGAGTCCTCCACGTAGCCGTTGCCGCCGAGGCACTCCAGGGCTTCCGCCGTGAAGGCCGGACCCCGCTTGGTGACCCAGTACTTGCCGACCGCGGTGGCGATACGGCGGAACGCCTGCTCGCCGGTGTCCCCGCGCACGGCCCGGTCGGCGGCGCCCGCCAGCCGTAGCGTGAGGGTGGTGGCGGCCTCGGACTCCAGCGCCAGGTCGGCCAGGACGTTGCGCATCAGCGGCTGGTCGATCAGCCGGGCGCCGAACGCACTGCGGTGCCGGGCATGGTGACCGGCCTCGACGAGCGTCCTGCGCATCAGGGTCGCCGACATCATCACGCAGTCCAGCCTGGTGCAGTTGACCATCTCGATGATCGTCTTGACGCCCTGTCCCTCGGGCCCGACCAGCCAGGCCACGGTCGCGTCGAACTCGGGCTCGGAGGAGGCGTTCGACCGGTTGCCGAGCTTGTCCTTGAGGCGCTGGATGCGGAAGGTGTTGCGGCTGCCGTCCGGCAGGATCCGAGGCACCAGGAAGCACGACAGCCCGCCGGGTGCCTGCGCCAGCACCAGGAACACATCGCACATCGGCGCCGACGTGAACCACTTGTGCCCGCGCAGCGTGTACACCCCGGACTCCGTGGTGGGCGTGGCCGTCGTGGTGTTCGTCCGGACGTCGGAGCCGCCCTGCTTCTCGGTCATCCCCATGCCCGCGAGCAGGCCCCGCTTCTCGGTGGGCACCCTGAGCTCCGGCTTGTACTCCCGGCCGGTCAGCAGGGGTTCGTAGACCTTCGCCAGCTCCGGCTCCCTGCGCAGCGCCGGGATCGCCGCGTACGTCATCGACGTGGGGCAGCCGTGCCCCGCGTCCGTGTGTCCCCACACCAGGCCGCCCGCCGTGCGCGCGACATGGGCGCCGGTACGGTCCTCCGCCCACGGTGTGCCGGCCAGGCCCTCGGCCACGGCGGTCCGCATCAGGTGATGCCAGCTCGGGTGGAAGTCCACCTCGTCGACCCGGTTGCCGTACCGGTCGTGCGTGCGCAGCACCGGCTCGTGCCGATTGGCCTGATCCGCCCACTCCTGGGCCTCGGCACTGCCGGCCCGCAGACCGAGCCGCCGCAGGCTCTCCTCGGCCCAGTCGGCGCCCTCGCGGCGCAACCCTTCCAGCAGGGCGGGGTCGTCGGAGGCGTCGTACGGCACCAGGGGAGGGGGCTGGTTGGTGACGGCGTGGGTGGCGGTCTGTTCGGGCGCGCCGAGGGAGTCCATGGAATCAATGTTGCACTTCGCCTTCGATCGTAGCAATAGTGCAATAGGAAGGGGGTCGTACAGTACGTGACCATGCGCAGGAACGTGTCGGAGCAGCCCGGTGAGGTCGACCTGCGGCCACTGTCCGCCCGGTCGGTCGTGCTGAGCCTGTTGCTCGGCGCGCATCCACCCCAGATGCCGGTGAAGGACCTGGTCCGCGCGGTGGAGCCGTTCGGGGTCGGCGGCTCCACGCTGCGTGCCGCGCTCAGCCGGATGGTGAGCGCCGGTGACCTGCGGCGCGCCGACACCGTCTACGGCCTCAGCGACCGGCTGCTCGCCCGTCAGCGCCGCCAGGACGATTCCGTGCACCCCCGCACGCGCGCGTGGAGCGGCGACTGGGAGATGGTCGTGATCACTGCGACGGGCCGCAACCCGGCCGAACGTGCCGAACTGCGCGCACGGCTGACCGCCCTCCGGCTCGCCGAACTGCGCGAAGGCGTCTGGCTGCGCCCGGCCAACCTGCTCCGGCCGCTCCCGGACGACCTCGACGGGGTCGCCCAGCACTACGCGGCCCGTCCCGCGGGTTCCGGCCCCGAGCTGGCCGCCGCCCTGTGGCCCCTGGACCGCTGGGCGGCCGACTCCCGGGCGCTGCTCGCGCATGTCTCCCGCGCTGACCGGCCCGCGGACCGGCTCACCGGTTTCGCGGCGGTCGTACGCCAACTGCTGACCGACCCGGTGCTGCCGCCCGAGCTCCTGCCGCCCGACTGGCCGGGCGTCGAACTACGCTCCGCGTACGCGGCCTACCAGGGCGAGCTCGCGGACACCGTCCCGCAGGACCGGGCCCGCACATGACACGGCGGCCGTGCGAAGCGCCGTGCGGGGACGCTTCGTACGGCCGCCTTCACCTGCCGAGCGGCTACCTGTAGGTGATGTCGGAGGTGGCGTACTTGCAGTAAGTACTGTCAGGTCCGGAACCGTTGGTGGTCGGCTCCTTGCCCGTGTTGTTCCCGATGTACTTCTGGCACGGGACGATCTTCTTGCCGGAGTCCCCGACGATCGTGATCTTCTTCAGGGTGGCGCTGTCGCCGTAGTTGGTGTTGATGCCGACGAGCTTGTTGCCCGAGTAGGTCGCCTCGATGGTGTTGAGGTTGATCGTCCGCTTGTACTGCGTCGAGCAGTTGCCGCAGGAGCGGACGAAGGTGCCGAAGTTCTGCACCGCGAAGTTCGAGACATTGAGCGTGCCGGCGCCGTTGAACTGGAACACCTTGTCGCTGGCCGACCGCGCGCCACCGCCGGAGACGGTGTACACGTTCGACGACGAGGAGCCGCGGAAGGTCGCCGCGTCCTCGCCGACGTCCTCCCACCACACGTTCTGCAGCGTGCAGCTGCCCGCGCAGTGGATGCCGTCGGCCGCGGGGGCGCCGATGATGACGTTCTTCAGGACGGTGCCGGCGGCCAGGTTCAGGATGGGCCCCTGGTCCTCGTCCTGGCTGTCGCTGCCCAGGTCGCCCGTGCCGTACAGGCGCTTCATCCCGTAGTCCTTGGTGCCGGACAGCTCGATGGTCGAGGAGACCGCCTGGCTGCCGTTGGCGGTCGGCCAGGTGGCCGCGCTCGCAACCGGTGCGTTGAGTGTCATGATCATGCCAACCGAGAGGCCGAGGGCGGCCGTGGCGCCGGTCAGTGCGCGGATACGCGCGCGTGGGCGTGCCGAAGAAGTCATGTCCCGAATCCTTCTTCCTTGTCGGGGGTTGGGGGTGGTCAGATCTTTCCGGCGCCCGCGCCGCCGGTCACCGAGGCGACGACGGAGGAGGCGGGCTCGGCGGTGTAGCTGTACGGAGCGGTGGTGAACGTGCCGACCTGGGAGACCTCGGTGGCGGCTCCGCCGAGGTCGTTGCCGCGCAGGTTGGCGTATCCGTCCACGTCACTGTTCCGGTTGGTGGTGACAGCGACTTCGGTGCTCCGGAAGACGTTGTTCTCCACGAGCATCTGGGCGCCCATGCGCGAATGCACGGCGGTCTCGGCGCCGACGACGTAGTTGTCGTAGAAGTGCCCGGTACCGAAGCGCAGACTGGGGATGCGCGAGTTGACGTTGTTGAACCAGTTGTGGTGGTACGTCACCTTCAGATGGCCGGTGTCCTGGCTCGCGTTGTTGTCGCTGTGGCCGACGAGAGAGCCCTTGAAGTGGTCCTTGAAGGTGTTCCAGGACACGGTGACGTTGTCCGAGCCGTGGTTGATGTCCAGCAGCCCGTCGTAGTAGTCCTTGTCGTGATCGCGGTCCGCCGAGAAGGAGTTGTGGTCGATCCACACCTTCGTCGAGGCCTGCACCTCGATGCCGTCGGCGGGCGCGAGGGGCTTGCTGATGTTCAGGTTGCGGACCACGACGTTGGTGACCTTCTTCAGTCGCAGCCCGCCGCCGGTGAACCCGGACGACGAACCGACGCCCAGCACTGTGGTGTTGGAGCCGACGTCGACCGTGCCGCTCAGCGAGATCAGGCCGTTGACCTTGACGACCTTCGCCGTACTGCCGGTGACGGCCGTCTTGAAGGCGCTCAGTGTGGAGACGGTGACCGCGGAAGCGCTGCCTCCGCCGGTGGTTCCGGCGCCGAAACCGATGGGGGAGGTCTCGGCGGCCCCGGCCGGCTGCGGGACGGCCAGGGCGGCCGCCGTCGCGAGCGCGGCCGCACCGGCGGCCAGAGCGGATCTTTGCGCGTGTGTACGTGGGGGGCGAGTACGCATGCGGGTGCGTCCCTTCGTGGGGGCTGCGTGGTGCCAGTCCGGACATGTACGTGAAGATTGTTCGCCATGTTGAACTATGGGTGCTGTGCGGCAGGGTTATGGGGACCCATGCGCCGCAGGGGTGGTTCACACTGCTGAACGGAAGGTAGAGGGTAAGCGCTTTCTGGTCAACGCTTTGCGCAGAAGACATTCGGCCACCCAGGTGGGGAGGTGGCGATGGCTGCGAGCGAATACTTTCGAGGTGTGGGAGCGCTTCCATGGCGGCCATGTGCATGCCACGATGCTCGCCGGACGCTTCCCTTCCGAGAGATACGTTCGGTGACAGCCCCGTGCTCACCTGGCCGCCCCGGGACTCACGACGCTCGCCCCGAACCGCGGCCGTGGGGGCCGGGGCGACCCGCTGCCGGACACTCTCGTGGCACCGCGCTGTCGACCCAGGCCAGTCCGACCCATCCTGCTGATCCTTCTAGAAGAGAGGGGCAAGGACGTGTCCACCACCCCCAGGAGACCACTGCGTTCGGTGCTGCTGGCCCTGCTGTCGTTACTCGCGGCGGCGCTCGTGGCCGCCCCGACCGCAGCCGCCCGCACGGAGGCCGCCCCCACGGCGACCCTCACCGAGATCACCGGATTCGGTTCGAATCCCAGCAATCTCCAGATGTACCTGTACGTGCCGGACAACGTGACCGCACACCCGGCGGTCGTCGTGGCCGTGCACTACTGCACCGGCTCGGGACCGGCCATGTACAACGGCACCGAGTGGGCCCGACTGGCCGACACCTACGGCTTCGTGGTGATCTACCCCTCGGTCACCCGCTCCAGCAAGTGTTTCGACGTGTCCTCGCCGCAGGCGCTGAAACGGGACGGCGGCAGCGACCCCGTCGGCATCAAGTCGATGATCGACTGGACGGTGAGGACCTACTCCGCCGACACCGGCAGGATCTACGCCACGGGCATCTCATCCGGCGCGATGATGACGAACGTTTTGCTCGGCGACTACCCGGACGTGTTCGCCGCGGGCGCGGCCTTCTCCGGCGTCCCGTTCGGCTGCTTCGCGACGACGGACGGCTCCGAGTGGAACAGCGCCTGCGCGGGCGGCACCATCACCCACACCCCGCAGCAGTGGGGCGACCTGGTGCGCGCCGCTTATCCCGGCTACACCGGCACCCGGCCGCGTATGCAGGTGTGGCACGGCACCGAGGACGACGTGCTGCGCTACCCGAACTTCGGTGAGGAGATCAAGGAGTGGACGAACGTCCTCGGTGTGAGCCAGACGCCGGCCGCCACGGACGCGCCCGTCCCGGGCTGGACCCGCACCCGCTACGGCGCCACCGGTGACCGGGCCCCCGTCGAGGCGATCAGCCTCCAGGGCGTGGGCCACAACCTCTACGCCTCCGGCATGGCCGCCCGTGCCCTCACCTTCTTCGGCCTCGACAGCTCGGGTCCGGCGCCCCAGCCCCAGCCGGGCGCCTGCAAGGTGACGGCGACGACGAACGCCTGGAGCACCGGCCTGACGGCATCGTTGACGGTCACCAACACCGGCACGACCGTGATCGACGGCTGGAAACTGGCCTTCACCCTCCCCGCCGGCCAGACCGTCACCAACGGCTGGGGCGCCACGTACACCCCGGCCTCCGGCGCGGTGACGGCGACGAACGCGACGTACAACGCCACGATCGCGCCGAACGCGAGCGTCAGCATCGGCTATCAGGCGAACCACACCGGGAACAGTGCGGCGCCGAGCGGCTTCACGCTCAACGGGACCGTCTGTACCACGAGTTGAGAGCACCGGCCATCGCGGTCCTCCGGCGGGACGTTCCGGCGCAGTGCGCGGGCGTCCCGCCGGACGGCGTGCCAGGTGGAGCGGACGCCGCGGGTCAGACCGACCGGTGGTACTGCTCCGGCACATGCACGTCCCCGCCCAGCTCCCGTGCCGCATGCCGTGCCCAGGACGGGTTCCGCAGCAGTTCGCGGCCCAGCAGCACCGCGTCCGCCTCGCCGTTGGAGAGGATCTTCTCGGCCTGTTCCGCCTCCGTGATGAGGCCGACCGCGGCGACGGGCAGGGCGGTCTCCGCCTTGACGCGGGCGGCGAAGGGGACCTGGTAGCCGGGGCCGACCGGGATGCGGACGCCCGACGCGTTGCCACCGGTGGAGACGTCCAGGAGGTCGATGCCGTGCGCCCGCAGGTCGTGGGCGAAGCGGACGGTGTCGTCCGGGGTCCAGCCGCCCTCCTCCAGCCAGTCGGTCGCCGAGATGCGGAAGAAGAGGGGCTTGTCGTCGGGCCAGACCTCACGTACCGCGTCGACGACCTCCAGCGCGAAGCGGGTGCGGTTCTCGTACGAGCCGCCGTACTCGTCGGTGCGGTGATTGCTGTGCGGGGAGAGGAAGTTGCCGATCAGGTAGCCGTGGGCGCCGTGGATCTCGGCGACTTCGAAACCGGCGGCGAGGGCGCGACGGGCCGCATCGGCGAACTGGCCGACCACCTCGGTGATGTGGGCGGCCGTCAGTTCCGTCGGCACCGGGTGGTCCTCGTTGTACGCCACCGCGCTCGGTCCCAGCGGCTGCCAGCCCCGCGCCTCCGGGGCGAGCGGCGCACCGCCCTTCCATGGCTGGTCGGTCGACGCCTTGCGGCCGGCGTGCGCGAGCTGGATTCCCGGGACCGTGCCCTGGGAGGCCAGGAAACGGGTGATGCGGCGGAACGCCTCGACCTGGGTGTCGTTCCAGATGCCGAGGTCGTTGGGGGAGGTGCGGCCCTCGGGGCTGACGCCGGTGGCCTCGACGATGATCAGGCCGGTGCCGCCGGCCGCGCGAGCCGCGTAGTGCGCGAAGTGCCAGTCGTTCGGGGCGCCGGCCTCGGGGCCGTCCGGAGCGGCCGAGTACTGGCACATCGGCGGCATCCACACCCGGTTCGGGATCGTCACGTCGCGAAGGGTGAAGGGCTCGAAGAGCGCGCTCACGGCGGACTCCATTCGTCACGGGACCGGTGGGGGGTCGACTTGTACGATAGGCACCGTAGTACGTCGGATGTCAAACTACGAGAGGTCTCGTACAATGGGGATCCCGAGGGCCGGTCCCCGAGTCCGCGGAGCCCCCGGGACACCTGCAGAAGTGGAGCCGTCGTGACCTCCCCCGCCGTCAGTATCCGTGCCCTTCCGCACCCGGAGCGCGGCGAGATCCGGCTGGAGGGCATCCTGCACGCCCTCTCCGACCCGCTGCGCCTGCGGATCGTGCGAGAGCTCGCCGCGGCCGGCGACGCGCTCTCCTGTTCGCGCTTCGACCTGCCCGTCACCAAGTCGACGACCACCCACCACTTCCGGGTGCTGCGCGAGAGCGGGGTGATCCGGCAGATCTACCGGGGCACGGCCAAGATGAACGGCCTGCGCCGGGACGACCTAGACGATCTCTTCCCGGGACTTCTCGACACCCTCCTCGACGCCGCCGACCGCCAGGCCGTCCGGTTCGGGAGTAGCTGAACGGGCTTTCGCGGGCAGGTGGTTGAAGAGCAGGTTCAGCACGATCGCCGTGAGACAGCCCGCGCTGATGCCGCTGTTCATCACCGTCTGGAACCAGTCGGGGAACTTCCCGTAGATCGTCGGCACGCCGACCGGCAGCACGCCCATGGCCACCGAGACGGCCACCACCGTCAGGTTGTTGTTGCCCTTGAAGTCCACCTGGGTGAGGGTCCTCAGGCCGCTTGCCGCGACCGTCCCGAACATCACCAGGCCCGCCCCGCCCAGGACCGGCGCCGGGATCGCCGCGACCACAGCGCCCAGCTTGGGCAGCAGCCCCAGCAGCACCAGGATGCCGCCCGCCGTGGCGACGACCCAGCGGCTGCGGACCCGGGTCATGCCGACGAGGCCGACGTTCTGCGCGTACGCCGTGTAGGGGAAGGTGTTGAAGACGCCGCCGAGCACGGTCGACAGGCCGTCGGCGCGCAGGCCGTCGGAGAGGGATCGCGGCTCGACCCCGCGGTCCGTCATCTCGCCGACCGCGATCAGGTCACCGGTCGTCTCCGTCATCGTCACCAGCGCCACGACCAGCATCGACACGATCGCCGAGAACTCGAAGGTCGGCGCCCCGAAGTGGAACGGCGTGCTGATCCCCACCCAGTCCGCGTCCGCCACCCCGCCGAAGTCCGTGAACCCGAAGGGGACGGCCACCACCAGACCCACCACGATGCCGATCAGCACCGCGATCCGGCTCAGGGACGCCGGTGCGAAGCGCTGCACGCCGAGCACCACCGCCAGTACGAACACGGCCAGCGCGATGTTCTTCGGCGCGCCGAAGTCCGCGGATCCGGCCCCGCCCGCCGCCCAGTTGCCCGCGACCGGCAGCAGCGAGATGCCGATGATCAGGATCACCGTGCCCGTGACCAGTGGCGGGAAGAAGCGCAGCAACCTGCCGAAGACCGGTGCGAGCAGCATGATCGCGAGGCCCGCGACGATGACCGAGCCGTAGATCGCCGGGAGCCCGCCGCCCGTCGTGCCGATCAGGACCATCGGGGACACGGCCGCGAAGGTGCAGCCCTGCATGATCGGAAGCCGTACGCCGAAGCGCCAGAAGCCGATGCACTGGATGAGCGTGGCGATGCCGCACACCAGCAGGTCGGCCGTGATCAGATACGCCAGGTCCGCGGGCGACAGCTTCATCGCACCGCCGACGATCAGGGGAACGGCCACGGCGCCCGCGTACATCGCGAGGACGTGTTGGAGGCCGAAGGCGGCGAGCTGCCGTACCGGGGGGACTTCGTCTACGGGGTGCACAGGGGCGGTTTGGGCCATGTCCGAGACCGTAGGGGTGTTGAACAGTTTGTTGATTTCGGGTGTGTTGCCGGTTCGTTGCCCGGTGCGGGTCCCCTCTGGCCGGCAGCGCAGTCGCCCGCGCCCCTAAGCTCCGTGAGCGGCGTCGAGAAGGGACTGCCAGTCGCGGAGTTTCACCACGCCCCGGCCCAAGGAGGCGCCGAGTGCGGCCTCGGCTCGCTCGATCGCCTGCCACCCGGGCCACTCGACGGGGTCGAGCCCCTGCGCCCGCAGCGCGTCCAGCGGATCGCCGGGCAGGTTCTTGTGTGCGAGAATCTCGGCGTCCTCGACCAGCGACGTCGCCGTCTCCTTCGCGCATGGCCGGTTCGTGCCGATCACACCCGTCGGACCGCGCTTGATCCAGCCGGCCACGTACTCGCCCGGCGACACCGTGCCCTCACGCAGCACCCGCCCGGCGAGATGCGGCACGGTTCCGGTCGCCGGGTCGAACGGCAGCCCCTCCAGCGGCACTCCGAGATAGCCCACCGAGCGCAACACCAACTGGGCCTCGATCTCGTGGAGTTCACCGGTTCCGCGCACACCGCCGCGCCCGTCCGGCACCGTTCTCTCGAAGCGCACCGCACCCACGCGGCCGCCGTCGGCGAGGAGTTCGACGGGACGCAGGAAGAACCGCAACGAGATCCTGCGGGATGACGGCCGTGACGGGCCGGCCGCCCAGCCGCGCAGCACCTCCACGTTCCGGCGCTGCGGTGCCGGCAGGGGAGCGGGGTCGAGGTAGGCCGGGTCCAGTGCCAACTCCTCCGCGTGTACGGCGACTTCCGTGTCCGGAAGCGAACCCAGCTCGCGCAGCTCCTTGGTGGTGAAGCGGGCCTGGGAAGGGCCCCGCCGCCCCACCATGTGCACCTCCGTCACCCCGCTGGCGGCCAGCGCGGTGAGCGCCGGATGCGGGATGTCCGTCGCGCTGAGCTCGGTCACCCCGCGCGCCAGCATCCGTGTCACGTCGACGGCGACGTTGCCCACACCGATGACCACCGCCGAGCGGGCGCCGGCCACGAAACCGTCGGCCGTGGAGTCGGGGTGCGCGCTGTACCAGGACACGAACTCCGTCGCCGACCAGCTGCCCGGCAGTTCCTCGCCCGGGATCCCCAGATGCCGGTCGGTGGCGGCGCCCACGCAGTACACGACGGCGTGGTACAGCTCGCGCAGCCGCGCGGTCGGCACTCCGCCGGGGCCGATCGCGACACCGCCCAGGAACCTCACCCGCTCGTGCTCCAGGATCGTCCGCAGATTGTTCTGGAGCGATTTGATCTTCTCGTGGTCCGGTGCCACCCCGTAGCGCACCAGGCCGTACGGGCACGGCAGCCGGTCCAGGACGTCGACGAGCACGCCGGGATCCTGCTGCACGAGGCTCTGGGCGGTGTAGCACCCGCTGGGCCCGGAGCCGACAACGGCGACACGCAGCACGGCGGAACTCCTTACGAGAGGAGTCGCTGACACCTCCAGGATCGCACCGCCGGTGCTGCTCCGACAGAGTGCCGGAGGCACCCGGACGTGCGTGTCCGTTCTTATGGAATGTGATCATGCGGTTACGTTGCGTGCGTGCTAGAAGCATCCTTTCTGAATCTTTCTGATCGTTGTCCGACGGACGGCAGCGTGTCCGTGTGGCCCGCGTGGGAAGTGCGGGAGGACGACGGCGCGACGACGTGGTACCACGTCCGGCTGGTCTTCCCCGACGGCGCCCGGGTCGACGCGCTCGCCGTGGTGGCCCAGCAGGGCGTCTCCCTGGAGGATGTACGGGCGATGCCCGGCCTGTTGCTGGACGACCTGGGCGAGCTCGCGGACTGGATCGAGGGGCCGCTCTTCGCGGCTTGTGGACGGGAGCCCGGGGCGCGGGCCGCGGAGACCGGAGCGCGCCGTGCCCGACCGGCCTGGCCGCTGGGCCTGGAGGGGCGGTGGCTGGTGGCGAAGGAGTACCGGGCCGCCCAGGAGGACGGCGCCGACCCGGTCCTCGCCGTGATGTGCGCGACCGGGCACAGCCGCCGCAAGTCGCTCCGGCTCATCTCACAGGCGCGTGACGCGGGCTTCCTGACACCACGTCACGCGCGGCGCTGAACCGGCCGGTCGGGGCGACCTTCCTGTTCAGAGCATGTCCCGCATCCGGTTGATCTCGCTCGTCTGCTGGGCCACCACGTCGTCCGCCATCTCCTCGATCCGCACGTTGTTGCCCTGCCCTTTCACATCCGTCGCCATGGTGATCGCCCCCTCGTGGTGAGTGATCATCAGCGTGAGGAAGAGCTCGTCGAAGGCCTTGCCCTTTGCCGCGCGCAACTTCTTCAGCTGTGCCTCGGTCGCCATGCCGGGCATCGCGGTGTGCACATGGTCATCACTCTTCTCGGACTGGCCGTACTCCTTCAGCCAGGCCCTCATCGCGGCGATCTCCGGCCCCTGCGCGGCCGAGATCCGTTCGGCGAGCGCCTTGAGTTTCACCGACTCGGCGCGCTGCGGGGCCAGTTGGGTCAGTACCAGGGCCTGGGCGTGGTGCGCGATCATCATCCGCACGTACATGACGTCAGCCGAGTTGGGGGAGTCGTCGTCGGCCCGCTGCTCCTCCGCGTCCTGAGCGGACAGCGTGCGGTTCGCCTCGCCGGGCCTGCCGGGCACCAGGACGGAAGGTCCGGTCGTGGAGGCGGACTTCGGGTCCGCGTCGGAGTCACAGCCCCCTAGGGTCAGGGCGATCAGTGCGGCCAGGGCAGCCGTCGCGTACGGCGCGCGACGGAGAAGCACAGTGGTCACCCATGGTCTCTTCATTACGAGTTCGTTGCCCCCTGTTGGTCTGTGCATGGTGAAGACGATACTGCGGTGACGCGTGCACCGTTCCACATGAACGGCACAGGGAGGAAAACAGTGATCCTGTTGAAAGAGTCCCGAACCCGGCACAGACGCCTGGGAGTTGCCGCGACCGCCGCGGGGCTCCTGGCCGCGCTGCTGACCGCGGCTCCCGCCGTCGCGACCCCCGACCCCGGGGACGGCCCGACGGCGGGCAAGGGTGTCTCCAAGAGCACCGAGGCCGAGGTGAAGGCGGCGATCGCCGACGGCGAGATACCCGGCCAGGACGAGATCGTCCACTCCGACAACATCGAGCACCTCGTCAACGTCCCCAAGGACGCACTGCCCGGCACCAATTCGGATCTCGCCTTCCAGGGCCGGTACGCCTTCTCCGGCAACTACGACGGCTTCCGCGTCTTCGACATCAGCAACCCGAAGGCCCCGAAGACGATCGCCCAGGTGCTCTGCCCCGGCTCGCAGAACGACATCTCCGTCTCCGGCAACCTGCTGTTCCTGTCCACCGACTCCTCGCGCAGCGACAGCAGTTGCAGCAGCACCACCCAGCCCGCGACCGAGAAGTCGTCGTGGGAGGGCATGAAGGTCTTCGACATCAGCGACAAGCGGAACCCCAAGTACGTCGCCGCCGTGGAGACCGCCTGCGGCTCGCACACCCACACGCTGGTGCCCGAGCGCAGGAACGTGTACATCTACGTCTCCTCGTACTCACCGAGCGCCACCTACCCCGACTGCCAGCCGCCCCACGACGGCATCTCCGTCATCAAGGTGCCGCGCGACGCTCCCGAGAAGGCGGCGGTCGTCGGCTTCCCGGTGCTCTTCCCCGGCGAGGGCCCCGACGGCGGTGGCAACCCCGGTCCGCCCACCAACCCGGGCGTCTTCAAGACCACCGGCTGCCACGACATCACGGTGCTCCCGGACAAGGACCTGGCGGCGGGCGCCTGCATGGGCGACGGCATCCTGTTCTCCATCAAGGACCCGGAGAACCCGAAGGTCATCGACCGGGTGCAGGACAACGTGAACTTCGCGTTCTGGCACTCGGCGACCTTCAACCAGAAGGCGAACAAGGTCGTCTTCACGGATGAGCTGGGCGGCGGCGGTGCGGCCACCTGCAACGCGGCGATCGGTCCGAACCGCGGCGCCGACGGCATCTACGACATCGTCGGCAAGGGCGACAAGCGCAAGCTCGTCCTCCGCAGCTACTTCAAGATCCCCCGCCACCAGGCGGACGTCGAGGTGTGCGTGGCCCACAACGGCTCGCTGATCCCGGTCAAGGGCAAGGACATCATGGTCCAGGCCTGGTACCAGGGCGGTGTCTCCGTGTGGGACTTCACGGACTCCTCGCGCCCGAAGGAGATCGGCTACTTCGAGCGCGGCCCGGTGAACACCGAGCGTCTGACCACCGCCGGCCCCTGGTCGGCGTACTACTACAACGGCTACATCTACTCCAACGACATCGCCAAGGGCTTCGACGTCCTGAAGCTCGACGACAAGCGGACGGACCCGGCCAGGAAGGTGCGGCTCGGCGAGCTCAACGTCCAGACGCAGCCGGACTACTTCGACTGATCCCCGGCCTCCGGGCCCGTCGCGAAGAAACGCGACAGATCCGTGTCGTACGTCCCGTCGGGTGCCTCGGTGCCCGGCGGGACGCCCTGCTCCCAGTCGAGCCGGTAGCGCGTGAAGAGCTCGGCGCGCAGGGTCGTGATCGGCATCGGGACGTTCGGTACGACCATCGCGTAGACCGCCCCCATGAGCTGCGAGCGCAGCATCGGGTAGTCGGTCTCGACCGTCTGCGAACCGTGCCGTTCCATCGTGTCCCGCAGCAGCTCGGCGAGGCGCTGCTGCTCCGGGCACTCCACGAACCCCTCGGCGTCCAGCAGGCCCGCCATGTGCTGGCGCATCAGCACCGTACGGTCCCGGGCCAGGCCCAGGACCGCGTCGATGGCCCGGGCCATCCGCTCGCGGCCGTCCTCGGTGTGCGGCTCGCGCTCCAGTGCCTCCTCCAGCGTGCGGTGCATGAGCCGGTGCACGGCGGACTGCACGAGCTGGCGTTTGCCGGGGAAGTAGTACGACACCAGTCCGCGCGCCGAACCGGCCCGGTCCGCGATGTCGCCGAGGGTGGTGGCCTCGTATCCGCGCTCGGAGACCAGTTCGAGTGCCGCCTGCAGGAGTCGCTCCCGGGAACGGCGGCGCAGCTCTTCATTGACCGAGGCGCTGCGCGGGGACATGCTGTAACTCCTGCGTTGACTGGCTATCAGCCAACTATACTCAACGCGTCCGGACCGGCCCGCTAAAGGCCTGGTCGGGGCTGCCGCCTGCTCTGGGCGACGCGGGGGATCGTCCAGGGTGGGTGAGCATACGCCCCAAAGGTGTCCTCAGGCGACCTTCTGGGCGGGGTGACCACCCGGTTTTCGGACAAGATTCCGGGGCCGGTTCGGGCGTCCGTCCCGGGTCTCAGCCGACCAGGTCGAGCACCGGCCGCAGCGCGTCGGGCCGCAGCGCCGCCGGCAGATGATCCACGAAGTGCACCCCGCAGCCCAGGGCCGCCGCGCCGCCGTCCGCCCGCCGGTCGTCGCCGACCATCAGGACGTCCCGGGGCTCGACGCCGAGCGCCGTGCAGGCGGCCTTGAACAGGCGGGGGTCCGGTTTCTGGATGCCGTGTTCGTACGACAGCACATACGCGTCCACGTACGGATCGAGCTCGTGTGCGCGGAAGACCGGGCGCAGGTCCCAGCCGATGTTGCTGACCACGCCCACCTTGATCCCGCGCCCACGCAGCGCGCGCAGCACCTCGGCGGCATCGGGATAGGGCTGCCAGGCGGCGGGGTGCATGTGCCGTTCGTACAGTGCGTCGTGCAGGGCGGGATCCGGCAGCGTGACGAGTCGCGAGAGCCCTGTGTAGGCGGCCCGGTGCAGCTCGGCGCTCTTGTCCCGCACTCCCCACACGGCGGCGAGCTCGTCCGGCATCGGCACCCGGGGTGCCACCCCACCGGGCAGCGCCCCCACGTTCTCCAGTTCTTGTGCGGCTCGCACCAACCCGTCCTCGGCGAGGGCGATTCCCGCCTCGTCGAGGACGGCCCGCAACCAGGACTCGGTGGACTCGATCCGGAAGAGGGTTCCCGAGAAGTCGAACAGCACGGCAGCCATACGATGATCTTACGGCCCGCGTTCCAGGCGACGGGGAGCTCGCCCTCGCAGCCCTCGGGACCGCCCAGCGGCCGGTGGCCGACGCGGACCCCATCTCACCGGCGGCGAGGACCTGTGCGGCGCCCGCGCAGGCCACGAGCCGCCGCAGGCCGTCGAGGGCGACGACGAGCGTAGGGCTACTGTCGGGCCGTGCCGCCGTCGAGTGCGACTCGGGCGGGCCCACATGGCCGTAGACCCGGATCGGGCCCTCGTTCACGGCCGGTACCGCTGGTGGACCGTCACCGCCAGGGTCACGAGCATCGCGCCCAGGAGCCAGCCGCCGAGCACGTCGGAGGGCCAGTGGACGCCGAGCCAGATGCGGGTCAGGCCGACGCCCACGACGGAGAGCACGGCGAGGGCCATGGCCGTGAACCACAGGGTGCGGCCCGCGCCGTAGTGGTGCAGGAGCCACAGGAGGAGGCCGCAGACGACGGTGGCCGTCAGGGCGTGGCCCGACGGGAAGGCCGCGAAGTGCGCGGTGTCGACGGGGTCGGGCCAGACGGGGCGTTCGCGGCCGACCGCGGCCTTCAGGACCTGCTGGACCAGTGTGCCCAGCGCACATGTGGCCACCAGCCAGAGGGCGGTCCAGCGGGCGTTGCGCCGCCACACCAGCCAGATCGCCGCGACCGCGGCCAGCAGACGCATCGCCCAGGGGTCCCAGATCCAGTCGGACAGGATCCGGAAGACGTGGGTGAGTCCCGGCTCGTCGACCGCCCAGCCGTGGGTGGTGTCGGCGATGTCGCCGTCCACGGTCAGCAGGGGATGCCATTCAGCCACGACCAGCACGAGCAGCAGCACCGAGCACAGCGCGAGGACACCGGTCGCGCGGGCGGCGGTCCGGTGCTCCGGCGGACGGGGCGGGGAGTCGACGGACGTGGTGTGCATGCTGCGATCCTGGCCGACCTGTGTGGCTTGAGGCGAATTCCGGGGCGTGGATGGGCTGGACGGTGCGTTGCCGAGTTCCCTGACATGCGCGGGTGATGCACCGGGGCATGGCAGGGGAGTCCGGCTGTCCAGGCCGCGAGCGCCGCCACGGTCGCCGGCCACGTCCGCGACGCGTGCACGGCCGGCACCGGACATGGAGCGCGTCGCCGCGCAGCGCACGTCAGAGCGTCAGGAGCATGGCCACCATCGCGATGCCCATCGAC
Organism: Streptomyces sp. NPDC005303; assembly: GCF_040607335.1. Classification (NCBI taxonomy): domain Bacteria; kingdom Bacillati; phylum Actinomycetota; class Actinomycetes; order Kitasatosporales; family Streptomycetaceae; genus Streptomyces; species Streptomyces sp. NPDC005303. The sequence goes on from NZ_JBEXGM010000019.1 coordinate 20,928, forward strand.
AACCGGCACGCGCGCGAGAGTTCGGGACGGTCGCCCCAGCCGACGGTGGCACCACCGGCGGTCACCGGTATCAGACGGGCGCCGGACAGCAGGACGTATCCCGCGAAGTAGAGGAGCAGCGCGCCCGTCACCGCGGGGACTCCCGCACCGCTGTGGTGTCCGGGGGAGGCCGCCATCGCCACCGCCATGTAGACCATGGCCACCGCCCCCACCAGGTGGTGCAGATGATGGGTGCCCGTGCGTGCCGCCCACAGCGCGCGCAGCGCGGCCCCGCCGAACACGCCCGTGTAGAGCGGCCAGGCCCACGCCGGGGGCGTGAACACGGCGGCCGGTACGGCCATCGCGGCCATCCCGAAGCCCATCAGCGCCTCACCGCCCGCGGTCCGGCGCTGTTCCTCGACGCTGCTGCGCATCCGCAGCAGGCAGTACGCCCCGGTCGCCGCGCAGAGCGCGACCAGCAGCCAGCCGGGCGAAGCCGGTCCGTGCACGCCCACCTCCCCGCTCGACGGTCGGTCAAGGAATGCCCGGGCCATGCGGCGCGCAATCGAGCGCAAGGGTGTACGCGGGGAGCGTGCGAGGAGCACAGCAGGTCAGGACGACGCGGCTATCATTTACAGGTAAAACACCTGCTAAAGTATCGGCTCATGAGCAGTGCGACCCCCTCCACCGACACTCCGCGCGTACGCCGTCTTCCGCTGGCCGGCGTGCTGCGCCTCGGCAGGCCCTCCGACATCTGGTTCAAGCCCGCCCTGAGCGTGGTGGTCGCGGTCGCCCCGCCCAACCTGACCCTGCTGGCCCTCGGCCGCCTCGACCTGGCGATGTACACCATGGCCGGGTCCCTGTGCGCGCTGTACGCCCACAACCGGCCCTACGCCGCCCGGGCCCGCGCCCTGGCCTGGGTGGTGCTCGGCATGGTCGCCGGCCTCGGCGTCGGCCTGGTCGCCGCCTCGCTCACCGGCAGCGCGGTGGTGCTGGTCACCGTCGGGGCGTTGGTGGCCGCCGTGCAGAAGACGCTCTGTGACGCGACCCGGATCGGCCCGCCCGGCCATGTGGTCCTCACCTTCATCAGCTCCGCCTCCCTGTTCGCCCCGCAGACCCTCGCCCAGGTCCCCGGCCACCTGGCCCTCGCTCTCGCGGCGGGCGTCTGGGCCTGGCTGGTGGGTATGGCACCCGGCCTTTTCAGGCCGCACGGTCCGGAGCGAAGGGCCACCGCCCGCGCCCTGGACGCGGCAGCCGCCTACGCGGAGAGCTCGCGCTCCCACGCGAGCGGAACCGCCCACACCGCCGTACAGGCCGCCTGGCAGACCCTCCTGTCGGCCGGAGCCCGCTCCGAGACCCGGCGGGCCCTCGAACGTCTCGTCGTCCGCGCCGAGATCGCCCTCGCCGCCCCGGCCGACGCCGCCCCGGACCGCCTCCGCGCCTGGGCCCGCGCACTGCGCGGCACGGCACCGGTCCCCCGGGCGCCGGACGACGACGAACTCCTCGGCGTGGAGATCGAACTCGCCACCCCCGCGCACCCGGTGTGGCGCATGCTCGCCCCGCTCGCCGTACGCACCGCTCTGGGCTGTGCCCTCGCCGGCTACGCCTCCCTCGCGCTCGGCGTCGGCCGCCCCTACTGGGCCCTGGTCACCGCGGCCTCCCTCTATCAGGCCAACGTCACCCTCACCTGGAGCCGCGGCGTCCAGCGGGTCGTCGGCAACCTCGTAGGGGTGCTGGTGTTCGCCGCCGTCGTCCCGCTCGCCCACCTCGGGTCCGCCGCGCTCGTCCTGTGCTGCCTCGCCCTCAACTTCGGCGCAGAGGCGCTCATCGCCCGCAACTACTGGCTCGGCAGCATCTGCGTGACCCCGATGGCCCTGCTCATCACCGAGTTCGCCGGATACCAGGAGCCCGGCCGGCTGATCACCGAGCGCGTCATGGACACCCTGGTCGGCGCGCTGGTCGGGTTCGTCGCCGCCGTAGCCGTCACCAACCGGCGTGCGGGCGATGGTGTCGAGCAGTCGCTGGCCGCCGTGGAGCGCGCCCGGGAACACACCGCCCGCCTGCTGGCCGAGCCGAACCTCGCGCCCGGTGCCCTGGACTCCGCTCGCCGCGCCCTCGCCGGCGCCCTGGTCGATCTCCGGGTCGGCGTCGAGGCCGCGTCCGGCGAATGGTGGCAGCGGGCCCTGCCCCAGGAGAGGGTCGTGCGCGCCGAGCAGGCCGCACACCGTACGCTCGCCGCGACGATCCGGCACCACACAGTGGAGGGCGTACGTCCATGACGGCACCGAACGGCCGACCGGCGGACCCGACGAGGCACGACACCGTCGCCGCCGTCGTCCGGCAGTGGCAGACCGTCCACCCCGGCCTCGACACCGGCCCCATGGAGATCATCGGCCGCGTCAACCGCTGCGCCGCCCTCCTCCAGCAGGCCGAGGACGCCCCCCTGCGCCGGGCAGGCCTCAGCCGCCCCGAGTTCGACCTGCTCGGCGCGCTGCGCCGCACCGGGCACGAGCTGACCCCCGGCGACCTGGCCCGCGAGACCTTCTCCTCCGGGGCCGCCGTCACCAAGCGCCTCAAGCAGCTGACCGAGCGGGGCCTGGTGGAGCGCCGGGGCGACACCCGCGACCGCCGCGTCGCCCACGTCCGGCTCACCGACGCCGGCCGTGAGCTGGTCGACGGGATCCTGCCCGAGCAACTCGCGTACGAGACGGCCGTGCTGTCCGTTCTGACCCCCGAGGCGCGGGACGAACTCGCCGCCCGGCTCGGAGAGCTGCTCGGCCGGCTGGAGGGCAGCCTGGGCGTGCTCCGCACCTGACACCTGCCGACCTGCGGTTTCGGAAGTTTCGAAGCCCGCTGCCTGTTGACGCGGTCCACCCGCGCTTCCTACGTTCGTCCAGGTCGGTGCGGATCATCGACCGCCGTACGGAATGTCGAACGAAGGATGGATGCCGTGGCAGCCGAAGGCCCCGCCCGCGAGAAGCTCACCATCGACCTCGGCACCGAGACCGGCCCCTTCCACGGAGGAGCGAGCGGCACACTCTACGGCCTCTACGGCGACGGCGTGCCCAGCCGCGTCGTGGTCGAGGGCATGTATCCGCGGACGGTGACGACCAAGGCCCAGGACGGCGCCCAGCACCCCGGCGGCGACGCCCTGGAGATCCTGCCACCGTTCGTCGCGGCGGGCGGCAAGGACGTCTACGTCTATCTGCCCGACTTCTACCGGGGGTTTCCGTACCAGTGGCCGGGTGCCACCGGTGAGGAGCGGCTCGCCGGACACCTGGAGGTGATCCGCCGCCAGGTCGAACACGTCCTCACCGCGGGGGAGTTGCGGTCCCACGTCGTGTACGTGCCGTTCAACGAGCCCGAGGGCAACATGTTCGGCGAGGGGGAGTGGAGCTACGACGGGGTGTCCTGGCGAACCGAGCCGGACCACTACTTCGCCGCCTGGGAAGCCGCCCACCGCCTCATCAAGGACCTCGACCCGGACGCCCGCGTGGCCGGACCCAACACCTGCGTCCTGTACCCCGAGGTCAGGGACTTCCTGGAGTTCGCGAAGGCGCACGACGTGCTGCCCGACATCGTCACCTGGCACGAGCTGTCCTCGCCCGCCGAGGTTCGCACCAACATCGCCAAGTACCGTGAACTGGAGCGCGAGTTGGGCATCGGTCCGCTCCCGGTCAACATCAACGAGTACGCGCACAACTACCACGTCTCCGTTCCCGGCCAGATGATCCAGTGGATCGCCGCGATCGAGGAGTCGAAGGTCGACGCCGACCTCGCCTACTGGAACATCGCCGGGAACCTCAACGACTCGGCGGTGGAGGCGAACAAGGCCAACGGCCAGTGGTGGCTGTACAACGCCTACGGACAGCTGACCGGGAACACCGTCAGGGTCCTCGCCCCGCACCCCAACGTGCAGTACACGCTCCAGGGCGTGGCCACCCTCGACCGCGACAAACGCCAGGCCAGGGTGCTGTTCGGGGGCGCGGGCGGTACGGCGGACGTCGTGTTCGAGGGCGTGGACGCGGAGGTGTTCGGCAGTGTGGTCCACGCGCGTCTCGTGGAGATTCCCTGGACGGGCCAAGTGGGTTCCAGCGCACAGCCGTTGCGACTGCGGGACGTTGAACTCCCGGTCGTGAGCGGGCAGGTGACGCTCGGCCTGTCCGACCTCGACGCGATGTCCGCCTACCAGGTGATCCTGTCGCCGGGGGGCAACGGGGCCGTGGCCCTGCCGCCCGCGGTGCGCTGGAGACGGACGTACGAGGCCGAGGACGCGACCTACACGGGCGGTGGCTATTCGAAGAACGGGCCCGAGGGATCCCCGTCCGCCGTCGATCGCTTCGCCACCTCCGGCGGCTACCACGTGGGCGGACTGCGCACCGGCTCCGACGGCGTGCTCGCCTTCGATGTCGAGGTCCCGGAGGACGGGGCCTACGACCTGGTCGTCTTCGCCAACTCCCACAACCTCGCCGACCTGGTGCGCGAGCAGGGCCCGACCAACGTGTTCCTGCGCGTGGACGGCCAGGACCCGCGCGAACTGCGGCTGCCGCTCGGCTACAAGCCGGCGGTGTGGGGACACACCGACACCCGAGTGGAGCTGACCGCCGGCCACCACCGGATCACCCTCGCGGCCCAGGACCCCGACCTCGGGGTCACCAAGGGCGACGCGGTCGTCGACAAGCTGGACGTCGTGCTGCGGGAGAAGGACGAAACCGCGCTGTACGACGCCGAGTTCGCGGACCTCGGCGGCGGGGCCCGGGTCAGCCACGCGCACCACGGCGCCTCGGGGCCCGGAGTCGCCGTGCTCCCGCGGGGCGGCACCGTCACCTTCTGGGCGCACGCGGCCGAGGACGGCGAGGCCTCCGTGACCGTCGACGTGCTGGGGCCCGGCGAGGGCGTGCTGAGCGTCAACGGCGAGGAGATCGGACGCGTCGAGCGCGGCGCCGTGCCGCTCTTCCTCGCCGGAGGCGTCAACAAGGTCACGGTCACCGGGACCTCGGAGCGTCTGATCGTCGACCGGCTGCGGATCGCCCCTTCGCGCGGACTGCTTCCCGTGACCGCGTACGCCGCCGAGGAAGGCGCCCTGACCGGAACGGCGAGGGTGACCGGGTACCCGTACGCCACGGGCGGCAAGGCGGTCGACGGCGTCGGAGCCGGGCCCGCGAACGCGCTCACCCTGACCGTCACGGCGGACCGCGCCGGACGCCACGCGCTGACGATCCGCTACTCCAACGGCGAGCAGCCCCCGTCCACCCACTACAACCCCGACCCCGTCTGCCGCCACGCCGATGTCGCCGTCAACGGCGCCCCCGCACACCGCGTCCTGTTCCCCACGACCTTCCACTTCAACAACTTCTGGAACCTGTCCGTGCCCGTCACCCTGCGCCCGGGCCTCAACACGCTCACCTTCACCGCCGATGAACTCCCCGACTTCGCCGGCGACACCAGGAACGAGTTCGGCCGGCGCTCCGCCCACGCTCCCGTCATCGACCAGGTGACCGTGACACCGCTCGCCCCCGTGGAGGCTGACCCGCGTCTCCCGTGAAGCACGCCGGTCGCGTTGCGCCGGGACTCACGCCCGCCCGGCCGGCGCCGCCAGCTTGCGCAACCGGCGCCAGTTCAGGCGGGGTTGGGACACCGGCACACCAGGCCGTTTCCGCGGGACACGGACGCGGAGCGCGCCGGGGGCGATACGGCAGTGGACCGGGGTGGGCAGGACCAAGGCCTCGCCGTCGACGCCGACCTCGATCTGCGGATGGTCGGCGGAGACGACCACCTCCCGCGCGGACAGCACCGCGAGACCCTCCGGATCGGGGTCGAGCAGAAGCGCCGCCGCCTCGGCCGCACTGTCCACCCTGACGCCGAGGATGCCGAGCAGCCCGGAGTCGAGCCGCTCGCGGCGGCCGAGGCCCACGGGATCGCCGGTGCGGTAGGCGTTGTTGCTCACCAGCACGGCCTGCGGGCCGTCGATCGTGGTGGCGTCGATGTGCGCGGTCAGATGCGGGCCGCGCTGACGGGTGAGCAGATCGGGCAGGAGCTCCAGGGTGGTGCCGATCTTGTCGTCACGGTAGGCGGGGCTCTGGACGACCGCCGCGTACGCGCCGAAAGAGGCGTTGTTGACGAAGGGACGGTCCGCCACGAAGCCGAGGTCGACCCGGAGTTCGACACCGTCGGTGAGCGCGTCGAGGCAGGTCGCGGGGTCGGTGCGGTCGAGTCCGAGGTCCATGGCGAAGTGGTTGCGGGTACCGGCGGAGATGACGAGGAACGGCAGGTCGTGTTCCGCGGCGACGGCGGCGACCAGCGCCTGGGTGCCGTCGCCGCCCGCGACGCCGAGCAGGTCCGCGCCCTCCGCCACGGCCGCCCGTGCCAGCGCGGTCACGTCCTGGTGCTCCTCCGGGTCGAGCAGCACGACCTGCGCGCCCAGGTGTTCGGCCTCCTCCCGAAGCCGGAACTGCTCGACCTTCCCGCCTCCGGAGCGGGGGTTCATGATCAGGAAGGGCCGCCGCACGGACCGCGCCCGGTGCTCCTTCATACGCTTGGGACGGGTGCCGGTGCTGCGCAGGGCGTAGCGCCCACTCCACACGGCCACGCTCCACAGCACCGGTGACAGCAGGAGCACCCACCCGAGGGTGACCACGAAGAGGACGAGGACGAGGGCGGGGACGACGAGCGCGAGCGCCGCCGCCAGCCAGCGTTCCGGGCCGCGTCGCGTCAGCGTCCACCACACCGCAGCCGCCGTGACGGCCGCGCCCGCGAGCCCGGCCGCCAGCAGCAGAACGCCGCCGAGACCGCCGTAGGCGAGGGGGAGCAGCACCGCGAGTGCGGCCGTCGCCAGGGAGCTCCTGGCCGCCCAACGCTGCCTTCGAAAGGCCGGGGCGTTCACGTCCACGCTCATGTGCTCCTCCACTGCTCGACGCCCTCGGGCCACGGCGGTCGGCGGAGCATATCCAAGTCGTCACGACGGCCGGCACCACGCGCGCGGCCGGCCGGTGGACGCGGGGCTCAGATTCCGGGCCGGTACCGGATCGGATGGTCGGCCGGCACCTCCACCAGCACGATCGGTGTGCCGTCCGGGTCCGCCACCCACATCTCGACCAGCCCCCACGGCTCCTTGACCGGCGGGCGCACGATCTCGACACCCTTGCTCAGCAGCTCCTCGTGTGCCGCGGTCACGTCCGGGACCTGGAGCCACAGTCGGACGTCCGCCGCCGACGGGGCCTCGGAGCGTCCCGACAGCTCCAGGAACCCACCGCCGAGGAAGTAGACGGTGCCCCGCTCCGGGCCCGTACCGAACTCGCGGTACACGGCGAGGCCCATCTGGTCGCCGTAGAAGACTCGGGAACGCTCCGGATCCGTGGGCCGCAGCAGGACGCGGCCGCTCAGTACGTGCACCATGCGGGCGAGCCTAGCGGGGGCGCTACTCTCGACCGTGCCCGACTCGTGCCCCTGAAGTGGAGATGCGCCCCATGGAGACCACCGCCGGCCTCACCTTCCGCGACGCCACCGACGCCGACGTGGACACGCTGGTCGAGCTGGTCGAGTCGGCGTACCGCGGGGACGACAGCCGGGCCGGGTGGACCACCGAGGCGGACATCCTCGAAGGGCAGCGGACGGACCCGGAGGGTGTGCTCGCGGTCATCAAGTCGCCCGAGAGCCGGCTGCTGACGGTGGAGCGGGACGGGCAGGTCGTCGCCTGCTGCCAGCTCGAACACCGGGGCACCTACGCGTACTTCGGGATGTTCGCGGTCAGCCCCACGCTCCAGGGCGGCGGCCTCGGCAAGGTGATCATCGCGGAGGCGGAGCGGATCGCCCGGGAGACCTGGGGCGTCACCGAGATGCACATGACCGTGATCTCCGTGCGCGAGGACCTCATCGCCTGGTACGAGCGGCGCGGCTACCGCCGTACGGGTCGGATGACGCCCTTCCCGTACGGCGACGAGCGCTTCGGCCTTCCGCAGCGCGACGACCTGCAGTTCGAGCTGCTGGTCAAACCGCTGGTGTGACGTTCCTGCCGTGCGGCCCGCGAGGCATGCGGCTCACGCCGTGAAGCGGCCGGTGCGCTTGATCTCCGGGTAGTCGGTCGTCGCGCCGTCCAGTTCCAGGGCCCGCACCAGGCGCAGATGGTCCTGGGTGTTCACCACCCAGCCGATGATCTTCAGGTCCGCCTTGCGGGCCGCCTCCACGACCTCGAGGGTCAGTCGGCGGATGTTCAGACAGACCGTCGCCGCACCGGCCTCGACGGCTCGGTCCACGATGTCGGGGCCGAAGCGGCTGCCGATCAGCGCGGTCCGCACACCGGGCACGAGCCGGCCGATCTCGGCGATCGCCTCGTCGTGGAACGAGGACACCTCGACCCGGGAGACCAGATCCCGCCGGACCATGACCTCGGCCAGTGCACGGGCCGCCGCGATGTCCTTGATCTCGGCCTGGATCGGCGAACGTACGGCGTCCAGGACCTCCTCGAACACCGGGACGCGTTCTCCGCGGCCCGCGTCCAGGGCGCGCAGCTCGGTGAGGGTCTTCTCGGCGATGGGGCCGGTTCCGTCGGTCGTGCGGTCCACGTCGGTGTCGTGCATGACGACGAGGGCGCCGTCCTTGCTCAGATGCAGATCGAGTTCGATGACGTCGAGGCCGGCCAGCTGGGCGGCCACGAAGGAACGGAGGGTGTTCTCGGGTTCGGTACCCATGACTCCGCGATGACCGATGGTAAGGAAGTTCAAGGTTCAACTCGCTTCCGTCGACGGCGGCTCGGTGCAGAGCCGCAGCCTAACGGCTACACCGTGTGATGGACCCGCGCGTACGCGAGGGATCGCCGCGACGGGTGGGAGAAAGTCATCCTCTACCCGGAATCGCTGTGTTCATGGCACTCGACAGGAAAAAGTTCGGTGACCATTGGGATGGGCAGGATAACTTCCCGTAACCGCTCTTGCTGGGCGGAAGCTCGTATGTATACGGTCTCCATACGCGAGCTTCTCCTGTGGAGGATGGGACATGACGGAAATTCTTGTGCAGGCGGCTTCGGGGGGCCAGGTTCCTCCCATGACCAGGGTGGTGGAGCACCCGGCATGGCCCGTGCTCAAGGATGCCGTGGAGCGGATCCGGCCATGGCAGTCCAAGGACGGGTCGATCGACTTCGAGGCCGAGAGCGCGCCCGCGCGCGGTGACGCCGAGGCCGCCGTACGGCGTGTCGTCGACGCGGTGCAGGAGCTGTCGCCCCTGCTGCCGCACGACGCCGACTACCACGCCGCCCTCGTCAAGGACCTCCAGCGCTGGTCGGAGGGCGGCTTCGAGGTGCCCGACTTCCTCGACTCCCTGCTGGCGTTCCAGCCCGCCGCGAATCGCGCGGACGGCCTCCAGCACCTGGTGGTCTTCCCGATGTACACGCAGAACGGCAACCCGGACCGCAACCTGGAGGCGGTCGTGCTGCGCATGGTCTGGCCCGAGTGGCTGGCCGAACTGGAGCGCACGCGCTACGACAACCCGCTGTTCTGCGGCATCAAGTTCGAGGACTTCACGGCCGGCTACGACACCAACTCCGCCGTCCTCTTCCCGGAGACCATCGCCGTGCGCGAGGCGCCGGAACGATTCTCCTGGGGTGGCATCTTCTGCGACCGCGAGGCCGCCCGCTTCCGCCGGGTCACCGACGCGGCCGTCGACATCCTGGGCCTGGAGCTGCCCGAGGACATCGCCGCCATGGTCCACGACCAGAAGCGCTGCGAGGAGGCCTTCGTCCTGTGGGACATGGTCCACGACCGCACCCACAGCCATGGCGACCTGCCCTTCGACCCGTTCATGATCAAGCAGCGTCAGCCGTTCTGGATGTACGGCCTGGAGGAGCTGCGCTGCGACCTCACCGCCTTCAGGGAGGCCGTGAAACTGGAGGCCGACGGCGTCCCGCAGGCCCGTGACGTGCAGTACGCGGTCCTCTTCGACCGCATGTTCCGTTTCCCGGTCACCGGCGAGCGGGTGCGCAACTACGACGGCCTCGGCGGCCAGCTCCTCTTCGCCTACCTGCACAAGCACGACGTCGTCCGCTGGACCGACAACAAGCTGTTCATCGACTGGCAGCGCGCCCCCGAGGTCACCAACCAGCTGTGCGCCGACATCGAGCAGCTCTACCGCGACGGCATCGACCGCCCCAAGCTCGTCCACTGGTTCGCCGGCTACGAGCTCGTCTCCACCTACCTCGCCCCGCACCCGGGCTCCAAGTGGGCCAAGGGTCCCGACGCCCTCGACCTGTCGCTGCCGCCGCGGAAACTCGTCGATGACGTGCTTCCGGACGAGTTTCCGCTGAGCATGTTCTATGAGGCCCTCTCCAAGAAGCTTCGGAATGTGATCGCCTCGACCCGGGGCATCACGGCCACAAGCGCCGAGCGGGTCGCCGCGTGACCGAGCGCGGCACCGGGAACACTGCACAGGCCGTTCAGGCGGCTGCACAGGCCGCTCCGGCGGCAGCTCAGGAGGCGAGGAACATGGCGGGGAACGGAGCTCTCAGCGGTGCGGTGATCGCGGTGGCGGGCGCGGGCGGTCCCGCGGGCCGCGCGACACTGCTGCGGCTGGCCGAGGCGGGCGCGACCGTCGTCGGCGCGGACAACGACCCGGAGCGGCTCGCGGAGGCCGTGGACGCGGCGAGCTACGCCTCGGGCGGCGCCACCGTGACCGGTGAACCGGTCGACCTGCTCGACCTGGACTCGACCCGTGACTGGGCCGCGCACATCGAGAAGGACTTCGGCCGTGTCGACGGCCTGGTCCACCTCGTCGGCGGCTGGCGCGGCAGCGAGACCTTCATCAAGTCGAGCCTGGACGACTGGGACTTTCTGGAACTGCTGCTCATCCGCACCGTGCAGCACACCTCCCTCGCCTTCTACGAGGGCCTGCAGCGCAGCGACCGCGGCCGCTACCTCCTGATCAGCGCCGCCGGCGCGACGAAGCCCTCGGCGGGCAACGCCTCGTACGCCGCCGCCAAGGCCGCGGCCGAGGCCTGGACGCTCGCTCTCGCCGACGCCTTCCACAAGGCCGGGGGCGCCGACGGGCCCACCTCCGCGGCTGCGATCCTGGTGGTGAAGGCACTGGTGCACGAGGCCATGCGCGCCGAGCGGCCCAACGCGAAGTTCGCGGGCTTCACGGATGTCAAGGAGCTGGCCGAGGCCATCGTCGGTGTCTGGGACAAGCCCGCCGCCGAAGTGAACGGAAACCGTCTGTGGCTCACCGAGAAGCCGTGAACCCCCCGAAGACCGACGCACGTCGCCATCACGACCCGGAGATCCGCGGCTTCGCCAGCGACAACTACGCCGGGGCCCACCCGGAGGTGCTCGCCGCCCTGGCCCTGGCCAACGGCGGGCACCAGGTCGCGTACGGCGAGGACGACTACACCGAGAACCTCCAGGGCGTCATCCGCAGCCACTTCGGGGCCACGGCGGAGGCGTTCCCGGTCTTCAACGGCACCGGCGCCAACGTCGTCGCGCTCCAGGCGGTCACCGACCGCTGGGGCGCGGTGATCTGCGCCGAGAGCGCGCACATCAACGTGGACGAGGGCGGCGCCCCGGAGCGGATGGGCGGCCTGAAGCTGCTCACCGTGCCCACCCCGGACGGCAAGCTCACGCCCGAACTGATCGACAAGCAGGCCTGGGGCTGGGACGACGAGCACCGCGCCATGCCGCAGGTCGTCTCGATCACCCAGTCCACTGAGCTCGGCACCCTCTACACGCCGGACGAGATCCGCGCGATCTGCGACCACGCCCACGCGCACGGTATGAAGGTCCACCTGGACGGTTCCCGCATAGCCAACGCGGCCGCCTCCCTCGACGTCCCGATGCGGACGTTCACCAACGCGGTCGGCGTCGACATCCTCTCCCTGGGCGGGACGAAGAACGGCGCCCTGTTCGGCGAGGCGGTCGTGGTGATCAACCAGGACGCGGTCTCCCACATGAAGCACCTGCGCAAGCTGTCCATGCAGCTGGCCTCCAAGATGCGTTTCGTGTCGGTGCAGTTGGAGGCCCTGCTCGCCAAGGACCTGTGGCTGCGCAACGCCCGCCACGCCAACGAGATGGCCCAGCGCCTGGCCGAGGGCGTCCGTGCCGTCCACGGCGTCGAGATCCTCTACCCGGTCCAGGCCAACGGCGTCTTCGCCAAGCTCCCGCACGACGTGAGCGAGCGCCTCCAGAAGCGCTTCCGCTTCTACTTCTGGGACGAGGGCGCGGGTGTCGTCCGCTGGATGTGCGCCTTCGACACCACCGAGGACGACGTGGACGCGTTCGTCGCGGCGCTGAAGGAGGAGATGGCGCGCTGAGCGTGGCCGGGGCTCCCTGTGCTTGCATGCCGGTGTGGACAGGACACAGCCCCGGGTCCGGCCGAGGACCGATGACGACGTCGAAGCATGCGTACGGGCACTGGCTCAGGTGCACCGCCGTGACGGTTATCCGGTGAACTGGCCTGCCCGGCCCGGTGATTGGCTGACGCAGGCCTCGGGGCTGGGCGGCTGGGTCGCCGATCTGGACGGACGGGTGGCGGGCCACGTCAGTCTCTCCCGCAGCACAGCAGGCGACCTGGCCCCGGTCCTCTGGGGCGAGCGCAACGGCACAGGCCCTCAACAGGCGGCGGTGGTCGGCCGGTTGTTCGTCGCCCCGCAGGCGAGAGGGCACGGAATCGGCGCACTGCTGATGGGCCGGGCGGTTCGGGAAGCACGGCACCGCGGCCTGCACCCGGTGCTCGACGTCGTCGCGTCCGACACCGCCGCGGCGGCCCTGTACGAACGACTGGGCTGGACCAGGCTCGCCACGGTCGAGCAGCGGTGGAGCGTGTCCCAGGTAGTGACCGTGCACTGCTACTCTGCATAAATATACTGGTCAATGTAAATTGATTGACGCTGAGGTGATCGTCTTCCTATGCTCTGCGGGCATGGAGCTGATCCAGAACACCCCTGACCTGTCCGCGTATTTGGCCGCCGACGAGGTCATCGACCATGGCCATCCGGTCGTCCGGGAGGCTGCCGCGCGTCTCGCCAAGGAATCGGTCGACTCGTATGCCTATGCGCGGCTGGCCTTCGAGTTCGTCCGCGACACCATCCCGCACTCCCAGGACTCCGGCGACCTCCGCGTCACCTGGCGGGCCTCCGACGTGCTGGAGCAGGGCACCGGTATCTGCTACGCCAAGGCCCACGCGCTGGCCGCGCTGCTGCGCGCCGAGGACATCCCGACCGCGCTCTGCTATCAGCAGTTCGACGTGGTGCACGGTCTGGTCGCCGTGCGGTTCGACGGCGCCTGGCACCGCCAGGATCCCCGGGGCAACAAGCCCGGTGTGGACGCCGAGTTCTCGCTGGACGGCGAGCGGCTGGCCTTCACGCCCGATCCGGAGTCCGGTGAGAGGGACCACCCGGTCCTGTACGCGGAACCGCACCCCGCTGTGCTGGGCGTCCTCAAGGCCGCCCCCGACCGGCCGTACCTCTGGAGGACGCTCCCCACCGGACTCTGAGGCTCCGAGTGTCCCTCACTGCCACCGTGTCCGACGAGGTGCGTGCCCTCATGCCCGGGTCTGCACGCACCTCGCTGACGGGGGCTGCGCGACCAGCCCCCGTGTACGCGCGGCCGAACGGCTACCGCGCCTCGGCTTCCCGTACCGCTTCCGGCGTAGGCGCGGTCCCCCCGAGATGCGCCGGCATCCACCACGTGTCGTCCGGCCCCTTGGGGCGCACCGGATACGCACGCTGCGCGGCCTCGAGGAGTTCGTTGACCCGCTCCCGGACCTGCCGGGTGATGGCACCGGCGTACTTGTCCCGGGAAGCCTCGATCGCCTCCCCGACCCGGATCGTGATCGGGGTGTGGCTGCGCTTGAAGTTGCGGGGGTGCCCCTTGGTCCAGATCCGCTGTGTACCCCACAGGGCCATCGGGATCAGGGGGACGCCCGCCTCCTGGGCCATCCGCGCCGCACCCGACTTGAAGCTCTTCAGCGTGAAGGACTGCGAGATCGTCGCCTCCGGGAAGACCCCGACGATCTCGCCCGACCGCAGTGACTCCAGAGCGTGGGCGTACGCCGTCTCGCCCTGCGTGCGGTCGACCGGGATGTGCTTCATCCCGCGCATCAGCGGACCCGAGACCTTGTGGCGGAAGACGGACTCCTTCGCCATGAAACGTACGAGACGTTTCTGCGGGAGCGCGGCCAGGCCGTTGAAGACGAAGTCCAGGTAGCTGATGTGGTTGCTCACCAGCACGGCGCCGCCCGAGCGCGGGATGTTCTCCGAACCCTTGCAGTCGATCTTGAGGTCCCAGGCCTTGAACAGCGCCTGGGCGAATCCGACGACGGGACGGTAGACAAGCTCTGCCATGGGCGGGGTGAGCCCTTCCTGCTTCGCCTGGGAAGCTCCCAGCATTAAGTTACGCAGCCGTAGGTTTACGGCATCTCGCAGATCGTGCCCGAAGAACGTGCGGCGAGCCAGTCCTGGTGCCCACCCAGGGAGAGATTCTCGTCACGTCGGCTCTGTGATCCGTCCTGCTGTTTTTCAACCGCCTTTACTCCGCGCGTACCGAGACCCGCCGTACGAGCAAGTACATCTCGCATCCCAGGCAGTAACCGAACGTGGCATTGAGGAACGCTGCCGCGAGAGCGGCTCCGGTGGCGGCGAGCCCGAGCCACGCCGGCCCGATCCCGTACCCCACGAGTGCGACGGCCGCGAAGGAGAGGCCCACCGCCTGCGCGAACCGTGGCGGTTCCGGTGCCTCGAACTCGGTGGGCGGCCCGATCCGCGGCCGTACGGCCTTCCGGAACAGCCAGCCGTACGGCGAGCGGCCCACCCCGCCCGCCGCGCCCAGCGCGAACGCCAGCGTCTGCCAGGCCAGCAGCCAGACGCTGCCCGTGATCAGGACGGCCGCCAGCACGACGGTCGTCACGGCCGCGCCGAAACGCGGCCCTCTTGCGTCGATGTCCATGAATCAAGCATTCCGCAACGGATGGACCTGCGGGGGGCGGGAATCTTTGCAGTCTCGTGAATGCTGGTGCAGGTGATGACCGGACTTGTGGTGTGCGTGGCGGTGCTCGCGACGGCGAGCGCCTTTGGGGTGCTGCAACGGCGGCGGAGCGGGAGGGTGAGGGTGCGCGGGCGCGACGACGGGAAGAGGCTCGGCGCGGCCGAGTTGGGCGAGAACCTCGGTGAACGCGCCACGCTGGTCCAGTTCTCCAGCGCCTTCTGCGCGCCGTGCCGGGCGACCCGGCGCGTCCTCGGCGAGGTCGCGGAGATGGTTCCGGGCGTGGCCCACGTCGAGATCGACGCCGAGAAGAACCTCGACCTGGTCCGCGAACTCGACATCCTCAAGACGCCGACCGTGCTGGTCCTCGACGCCGACGGCAGGGTCGTACGGCGCGCCACCGGTCAGCCGCGCAAGGCGGATGTCATAGCGGCGATCGGAGAGGCGGTCTGAGGCCGGGTGCGCGCACGGTGAGGCAGCTCCCATATGTCGGTGCCTACTTGACTGCGCACCACACCTATCGTCAACCTGACCGTATGGCTACGGAACTCCTTCTGTTCGGGCGGGTCCACGTCGACCTGGCCCGCACCGCGAGCGCGCGCTGTCCGGCCTGTTGAGCAGCCACGGTCCAGCTCGGCACCCCTCGCAGAAGGAACACCGCATGACGGCCACGTCCGACCTCGGCAGCCCCCGGCTCGCCTCTCCCGACCTCCTGCGCTCCGTCTTCAGGCGGCACGCCGCGGGAGTCGCCGTGATCACCGCGAGCGGTGACGCCGGCCCGGTGGGCTTCACCGCCACCTCGCTCGCCTCCGTCTCCGCCGAACCTCCCATGCTGTCCTTCGGGATCGGCACGGGCGCCTCCAGTTGGCCCGCGATCTCCCGGGCAGACCACGTCGGCGTGCACATACTCGGCGAGCACCAGGAGGAGTTGGCCGCCACCTTCGCCCGCAGTGGCGCCGACCGCTTCGGCGCGCCCACCGCCTGGCACGAGGGGCCCGAGGGTGTCCCCGTCCTCGACGACGTGCTCGCCTGGCTGGTGTGCCGGGTGCACGCACGCGTGCCCGCCGGCGATCACCGGATCGTGCTGGCCGAGGTGCGGCTCGGCGACCCCGCGGGCGCCGGCCGGCCGCTCCTCTACCACCAGGGCCGGTTCAACGGCCTGCGCGACTGATCGGCTCCTTCCGCTGGTGCGGGGCCGTCGAGTTCCGATTACGCTGCGTTGCACAGGTCACAGTTCAAAGCGCTTGCTTAGCGGGCAGGAACTGGATGTACTGGTGAGTAATATTGCGGTCGGAGCGCAGCCGCCCCGATCGGGATCGGCCGCTTGAGGCGCCTATGCTGCCTGCAAGAGGCAGCTGAGAAAATGACGATGCAGTAGGAGAGCCGGCGTGAGCTTGAGGATCGTTGTCACTGTGAAGTACGTGCCCGACGCCACCGGCGACCGGCACTTCGCCGATGACCTGACCGTCGACCGGGACGACGTGGACGGTCTGCTCTCCGAGCTCGACGAGTACGCGGTCGAGCAGGCGCTGCAGATCTCCGAGAACTCCGACGACGACGTCGAGGTCACGGTCCTGACCGTCGGCCCCGAGGACGCCAAGGACGCGCTCCGCAAGGCCCTGTCCATGGGCGCCGACAAGGCCATCCACGTCGAGGACGACGACCTGCACGGCACCGACGTCATCGGCACCTCCCTGGTGCTCGCCAAGGCCATCGAGAAGGCCGGTTACGACCTGGTCATCTCCGGCCTGGCCTCCACCGACGGCACCATGGGCGTCGTCCCGGCCCTGCTGGCCGAGCGCCTGGGCGTCCCGCAGATCACGCTGCTCTCCGAGGTCTCCGTCGAGGACGGCACCGTCAAGGGTCGCCGTGACGGCGATGCCGCCTCGGAGCAGCTGGAGGCCTCCCTGCCGGCCGTCGTCTCGGTCACCGACCAGTCGGGCGAGGCGCGTTACCCCTCCTTCAAGGGCATCATGGCGGCCAAGAAGAAGCCGGTGGAGTCCTGGGACCTGTCCGACCTGGACCTGGAGGCCGAGCAGGTCGGCCTGGAGGGCTCCTACACCACGGTCGACTCCGCCGCGGAGCGTCCGGCCCGCACGGCCGGCACGATCGTCAAGGACGAGGGCGAGGGCGGCAAGCAGCTCGCCGAGTTCCTCGCGAGCCAGAAGTTCATCTAAGGGTTCTGGCCCGCTGAGGCTCAACCCCCTTACCGCCCCTCAAGCCTTCGCAATCCGCAGGAGAGCATTCCCATGGCTGAAGTTCTCGTCTATGTCGACCACGTGGACGGTGCCGTCCGCAAGCCCACCCTGGAGCTGCTGACCCTGGCCCGCCGCATCGGCGAGCCCGTCGCCGTCGCGCTCGGTGCCGGTGCCGCCGACACCGCCGCCGTCCTGGGCGAGCACGGCGCCGTCAAGGTCCTCACCCACGACGCCTCCGAGTACGCCGACTACCTGGTCGTACCCAAGGTCGACGCCCTCCAGGCCGCCGTGGAGGCCGTCTCCCCGGCCGCCGTGCTGGTCCCGTCCTCCGCCGAGGGCAAGGAGGTCGCCGCCCGTCTGGCGCTGCGCATCGGCTCCGGCATCATCACCGACGCCGTCGACCTGGAGGCCGGCGACGAGGGCCCGGTGGCCACCCAGTCGGTGTTCGCCGCCTCCTTCACCACCAAGTCCCGTGTCTCCAAGGGCACCCCGGTCATCACCGTCAAGCCCAACTCCACCGCCGTCGAGGCCGCCCCGGCCGCCGGCGAGGTCTCGGAGCTGAGCGTGACCTTCTCCGCGCAGGCGACCGGCACCAAGGTGACCGGCCGTACCCCGCGTGAGTCGACCGGTCGTCCGGAGCTGACCGAGGCCGCGATCGTGGTCTCCGGCGGCCGCGGTGTCAACGGCGCCGAGAACTTCGCGATCATCGAGGCCCTCGCCGACTCCCTCGGTGCGGCCGTCGGCGCCTCGCGTGCCGCGGTGGACGCGGGCTGGTACCCGCACACCAACCAGGTGGGCCAGACCGGCAAGTCCGTCTCGCCGCAGCTGTACATTGCCAACGGCATCTCTGGCGCGATCCAGCACCGCGCCGGCATGCAGACCTCGAAGACGATCGTGGCGGTCAACAAGGACGCCGAGGCCCCGATCTTCGACCTCGTCGACTACGGCGTCGTCGGCGACCTCTTCGACGTCGTCCCCGCCCTCACCGAGGAGATCAACACCCGCAAGGGCTGATCCCCGCTCCGGGCGTACGAGGCCCCCGTGACCGCCGACGCGGTCGCGGGGGCCTCGGCTCATCCCAGGGTCAGCGTGGCCTGCACCGGCAGGTGGTCGCTCGGGAACTGCCCGTCCATCGCGAAGGTGTTGATGACGGCCCGGTGGACGGTCGTGCCCGGGGTGGCGAGGATCCAGTCGATGCGGTCGCCGTCGGGGACGAGGGGTTGGTAGCCGTGGAAGGTGGCGTACAGCCTGCTGCGTTCGGCGGCCGCGTCCCAGGTGTCGACGAGACCCGTGGCGAGCAGGGTGTCGTACGCCTGGTTGTCATGGGCCTCGGCGTTGAAGTCGCCGGTGACGAGGACCGGTAACGCCCGGTCGAACCCGGCGATCGTCTGGGCGAGGAACTGTGCGGAGCGCACGCGCGCGTACTGGCCGACGTGGTCGAAGTGGGTGTTGAGGACGTAGAACTCCCGTCCGCCGACGGCCCGGTCGTGAAAGCGGACCCAGGTGACGATCCGGGGCAGTGCGGCGCCCCAGGTGTTCGAGCCGATCAGCCTGGGAGTGTCGGAGAGCCAGAGCGTGTCGTGCTCGACGGGGGCCAGGCGCCGGGTGTCGTAGAAGACCGCCGTGGACTCGTCGTGGCTGCCGCCCTCGCGGCCGGTGCCGATCCAGTCGTAGTGCGGTCCCAGGTCGGCGTGGATGTCGAGCAGCTGCTGGTAGAGGCCTTCCTGGGTGCCCATCAGGGTGGGGGCCTCCTGGCGCAGCAGTTGGCGCATCACCGGGCGGCGGGCGGCCCAGCTGTTGGGTTCGGAGGTGCTGGCGAAGCGCAGATTGAACGTCATGACATCGAGTCGGCGGTTGGACGGCTTGGCGGCGGAGGCCGGCAGCGTGCCCATCAGCGGCACGGTGACGGCGGCGGCCACGGCGGTTCTGAGACCCATACGACGCGTCATTCTGTGGGTGTCCGACATGTTGTTTCCCTCCCGACGGGACAGGATGAATGTTCGAACCGGAGTGCGGTAGACGGCGTAGGGGTTCTCGGCACCTTGTATGAACGCGGTGGTTCAAGCCGTGGACGGGGTGTTGACCGTCGGGAAGCTTCGCGGATAACTTCGCTCTACGGATTGTTGATTCCGTAGAGCGGAAAACAGGAGGGTGTGGGATGGGTCAGGGCCAGCAGGAGCAGGTGGCGACGAGCCTCGCGGGTGCCGTCAGCGAGGAGATCAGCGCCTCCCTCGCGGCGGTCGACGCCGAACTGGAGCGCCGCTACCCCGGAGACCCCGGCACCCGCCAGCCCGTGCACACCGTCTACGTCCCCGGCGACGTCTTCGCCGCCGACACGATCCGCTCCTGGGGCGACAAAGCGCTCAAGGCCCTCGACCAGCACGCGCCGGACGCCGCGTCCTTCGCAGCCGTCCTCGGGCTGTCCGACGAACTCGCCGAGCCCGTCTACGCGCGCGTGCGGGCCAAGCTGGCGCACGAGCCGATCGAGGACCTGCGTGTCGACTTCGAGGACGGCTACGGCCCGCGCCCGGACGCCGAGGAGGACGAGACGGCGGCTCGCGCGGCCCGGCTGATCGCCGAGGCGTACGAGAACGGCACGGCGGCGCCGTACATGGGCATCCGCATGAAGTGCATGGAGGCCGCCGTCCGCGACCGTGGCATCCGGACCCTCGACGTCTTCCTCACCGGCCTGATGGCGGCTGGCGGCCTGCCGGAGGGGCTGGTGCTGACTCTGCCCAAGGTGACCTACGCCGAGCAGGTCAGCGCGTTCGTCCGGCTCCTGGAGGCCTTCGAGAAGGCGCACGGCCTGGACTCCGGACGGCTCGGCTTCGAGATCCAGATCGAGACCAGCCAGTCCATCCTGGCCACCGACGGCACCGCCACGGTCGCCCGTATGATCCAGGCCGCCGAGGGCCGCGCCACCGGACTGCACTACGGCACCTTCGACTACAGCGCCTGTCTCGGCGTCTCCGCCGCCTACCAGGCGAGCGACCACCCCGCCGCCGACCACGCCAAGGCGATCATGCAGGTCGCGGCCGCGGGCACCGGCGTACGGGTCTCGGACGGCTCCACCAACATCCTGCCGGTCGGCCCCACCGCGAAGGTCCACGACGCCTGGCGGCTGCACTACGGGCTGACCCGCCGGGCGCTCGCCCGCGCCTACTACCAGGGCTGGGACATGCACCCCGGCCACATCCCCACCCGGTACGCGGCCGTGTTCGCCTTCTACCGCGAGGGCTTCGAGCAGGCCGCCGGCCGACTCGCCCGGTACGCGGGCCGGGTCGGCGGTGACGTCATGGACGAACCCGCCACCGCCAAGGCGCTCAGCGGCTATCTGCTGCGCGGTCTCGACTGCGGCGCCCTCGACATCGGCGAGGTCGCCCGGCTGACCGGCCTGACCCGGGCCGACCTGGAGGGCTACGCGGCGCCCCGGCGAGGTGATCTGACCGTCTCCACGAAATAGTCTCCACGAAATGGTCTCCACGAAGGCGGGGAAGACGTAGCGGACCTGTCACAGTCGCAACCGCCGACTGGAGTTGTCACCCCTGCCCCGTAGTCTGTACCGCACGCATTGACGTGTCACAGGAACGGGGCAGCGGTGTCTTCGGGGGAGAGCAGCGGGAAGGGCCAGGACGACCTCGGTCGGCTTCTGGCCGGGCGTTATCGAGTCGTGGCCCAGCTCGGGCGCGGCGGTATGGGTGTGGTCTGGCGGGCCGTCGACGAGGTCCTCGGCCGCGAGGTCGCCGTCAAGGAACTACGCACGTACACCGACGCCGACGGCCCGGAACTCGCCGATTTGCGGCTGCGGATGCAGCGCGAGGCCCGCGCGGCGGCCCGGGTCCGCCATCCCGGAGTCGTCGCGGTGCACGACGTGGCCGAGGTCGACGGCCGCCCCCTGATCGTCATGGAGTTGGTCGAGGGCCCCTCCCTGGACCAGGTGCTGCGCAGGCAGGGCCCCCTCGACCCGCGGGAGGCGGCCGGGATCGGCGCCAAGGTCATGGACGCCCTGGCCGCCGCCCACGAAGCCGGCGTACTGCACCGGGACGTCAAGCCCGGCAACATCCTGCTCGACCGCTCCGGCCGCGTCCTGCTCACCGACTTCGGCATCGCCACCATGGAGGACCCCGGCGACGGTTCGGCCACCAGCCTCACCCGCACCGGCCATCTCGTCGGTTCCCTGGACTACATGGCCCCCGAGCGCGCCCAGGGCGCCGATCCAGGACCGGCCTCCGACGTATGGGCTCTCGGCGCCACGCTGTACGCGGCCGTCGAGGGGGCCTCACCGTTCCGCCGTACCTCCACGTTCTCCACGCTCACCGCGATCGTCGGTGAACCGCTTCCCGAGTCCCACCGTGCCGGCCCGCTCGGCCCCGTACTCCAGCGCCTGCTGGACAAGCGGCCCGAGGGCCGCCCGGGGGCCGAGGAGGCGCGCATGCTGCTGCAGGAGGTGGCGGACGGAGGCGGGTCCGGGGCGGACAGCCCCACGACGACCTTGCGGGATACGGCCGGACCGGCGGGGCAGGCCGAGAGCGTCCCCGACGTTCCGGAGCCGTCCGGTCCGGACGCGGCGCAAGGCGCTGCGCCGGTCCAGGGCCGGGGTGAACGCGAAACGGCCGGGACCGCACAGCCGACGGGACCCGCGGCGGCCTCAGTGCCGGGGACTTCCGGGCAGGGCACGCCGGGTGTCCCGGACACCGGTGCCGTCGAGCAGCACGGTCAGGGGCAGCCTGCCGCGGGTGCTACAGGGCAGGTCGAGGCCCCGGCGGCCTGGTGGGTGAGATCCGCCGCCCAGGGTGCCGAGGGACAGTCCGGCCCGCCGGAGCACGGCTTCGGTACCCCCTCTCAAGGCGGCGCTCCGGCACACGGCTCGGGGACGTCCGCCGCCCCTGCGCAACCTTCGGCGCACAGCTACGGGATGTCTCGTGACACCACCCCCATGGCCCCCTCCCGCACCCCCCGTCGCAACAGGCGCGCCCTGCTCGCCGCCGCGGCCGTCGCGGCCGTTCTCGCGGTGGCCGGCACGGCCGTCGCGCTGATGAACAACTCGGGCAAGGCCGAGGCCGACGCCCGGCCGATCGCGTCCGGCACGAGTGAGTCTGCCTCCGTCTCCGCGTCCGCCCGTACCGACGCCGACCCTTCGGGCAGCGCCGCGCTGACGGACGGGGACGCCGAGAAGACCCCGAGCGCCAAGGAGACACCGGGCAAGGACGGGGGCGCCGAACCCACGAGCCGTGCCTCCGCATCCTCCACGGCGAAGTCTTCCGGTGGCGGCTCGGGTGGCGACGACGCGGGCGGCAGCGGTTCCGGGGACGGCGGTACGACCGGGGACGGAGACTCCGGCACCCCGGCTCCGGCCCCGGCCTGCACCGCCATCGGCGGCGGCAAGTACAACTGCACCGTCTGGAAGACCGCCAAGTCCTACACCGCCTCCGGCGCCGAGGCCGGTGTCCTCAACGCGGGCACCAACTACTTCTACTGCCAGTCGAATCTGGGCCGCCGCGAGACGTCCGGCGGGTGGACCAACGTCTGGTGGGCGAAGACGGACGACGACAGCGGCAACACCGGCGTGTACGTCAGCGACGTCTACCTCAAGGGCGGCAACAACGACGAGCCGGTGCCGGGACTCCCGGTCTGCTGAACCCTCACGTACCGCTCCAGGCCGGACTCCGTGACCCGCTTCTCGTCGGCGAACAGCCGGGTCCCCGCCTCGCACAGGTGCCGGTCGGCGCGGGCCCGGGCCACGAACTCCTTCGGCGTGACGCCGAACAGCTCCCGCAACCGGGCCGATCCCACGAGGAGTTCGGTCAGCAGCTCCCGCTGGCCGGGATGGGTGCGCGGGGCGCCGGTGCCGTCGTGCAGGACGCCGTGGCGGTTGACGTACGAGTGGACGCCCGGCAGCGTGACGCCGCCGGGCAGCTCGACCCGCACCTCGGGGGCGGGCAGCCAGGCGCGCCCGTAGTTGCCGTGCGGCAGTGGCACGCCCTCGCTCGCGTCGATCACCGCGAGCTGCTCGGTGTCCAGCCAGATGACGAACAACTCCCGTACGGCGTCCGGGGCGTGGAAGGGAGACGCCGACACGTATCCCATGCGGCTCACGTGCGCGGACACGCCCACGTCGACGCCGGTTACCCGTGCCTTCACCATCGGGACCGGTGAGGTGATCGCGAACTCGGCCATCTTGTGCCGCAGTTGCCCCGGACTGGCGTTGGAGCCGACCGCGAGGACGGGAGCGCGGTCCTCGCGCCGCCACCGGTCCAGGGGCAACGGCCGGTCGAGGGGTACCAACCGGTCACCGTCGAGCAGCGCGGAGTCCGCCGGCCAGGCACCGGGATACCGCAGCGGGTGATCGCGAGGGGCCTCGGCCAGGCCGAGTGCCTTCAGAGTGAAGCCGTCCATCGGTCGCTCAGTCCGCCGGCGGCAGCTCGCCCGAGCCCCGGGTGATCAGTCGCGTCGGAAGTTCGATCCGCTCCGGCGTCAGCAGCGTGCCGTCCAGTTGGCGGAACAGCCGCTCAGCAGCCGTACGCCCCAGCGTCGCCGCGTCCTGGGCGACGACCGTGACGCCCGGCTGGAGCAGATCGGCGAGTTCGATGTCGTCGAAGCCGACGAGGGCGACGCGGCGGGTGTGTTCGGCGAGGACCCGGATCACGGTCACTGTCACCCGGTTGTTTCCGGTGAAGATCGCGGTGACGGGGGAGGGGCCCGAGAGCATGTCCTCGGCCGCCCGGCGCACCCGCTGGGGGTCGGTCACGCCCAGCGACGTCCAGGCGTCCGTCACCTCGATGCCGGCGTCCTCCATGGCGGCCCGGTATCCGCGCAGTCGCTCCGCGGCCGTGTGGATGCGGGGCATGTCACCGATGAAGCCGATCCGCCGGTGGCCGTGCGCGATGAGGTGGGCCACGGCGTCGCGGGCACCGCCGAAGTTGTCGGAGAGGACCACGTCGGCGTCGATCCGGCCCGCCGGACGGTCCACGAACACCGTGGCGACGCCCGCCTTCAGCTCGGGCTCCAGATAACGGTGGTCGTCACCGGCCGGGATGACCACCAGGCCGTCCACCCGCCGGGCGCACAGTGCCAGTACCAGTTCCTGCTCGCGGTCCGGGTCCTCGGCGCTGGAGCCGTTGATGAGCAGCGCGCCGTTGGCCCGGGCCACCTCTTCCACCGCGCGGCTGAGCGGGCCGTAGAACGGGTCGGCGAGGTCCTCCAGGACCAGGCCGATGCTGGCGGTACGGCCCTTGCGCAGCACACGCGCGCTGTCGTTGCGGCGGAAGCCGAGGGCCTCGATGGCCTCCCGGACCCGGTGTTCCGTCTCGGGTGTGACCCCCGGTTCGCCGTTGACCACGCGGGAGACCGTCTTGAGTCCGACGCCGGCTCGCGCGGCCACGTCCTTCATGGTCGGGCGGTTGCCGTACCGGGTCGTGGCGAGGCGGTCTGCTCGGCTGTGGATGTCGGGCACGATACGGCTTCCTGTCCTGTGGTCGACGGGGATGCGGCGGGCCATGATTTTGTATGAGGATGTGGCGTCGAGCATAGAGCCTGGACAACGTTGTCAGATGCGGGAGACACTGTCCACCGCAATCTGTCGGCCGGCGCCCCACCGCGAGACCGGCCTGTCCATTCCTCAAGGTTGACCGGGGAGAACTGACACTGATGCACACCGACCTCGTGGCTGCGCTCGACATCGGCGGCACCAAGATCGCCGGAGCGCTGGTGGACGGCCACGGCCGGATCCTGCTCCGCGCCCAGCGCGCCACGCCGGCGCAGGAGGACGGCGAGAGCGTGATGCGTGCCGTCGAGGAGACCCTCGGCGAGCTCACGGCCTCGCCGCTGTGGGGGCGCGCGGGCGCCCTCGGCATCGGCAGCGCGGGCCCGGTGGACGCCTCCACCGGCACCGTGAGCCCGGTGAACGTACCGGGCTGGCGCGACTTCCCGCTGGTCCGCAGGGTCCGGGAGGCGGCCGGTGGACTCCCCGTGGAGCTGATCGGCGACGGGGTGGCCATCACGGCGGCGGAACACTGGCAGGGGGCCGCCCGCGGGCACGACAACGCGCTGTGCATGGTCGTGTCGACCGGGGTCGGCGGCGGCCTGGTGCTGAACGGTCAACTGCACGCCGGGCCCACCGGCAACGCCGGTCACATCGGGCACATCAGCGTAGAGCTCGACGGTGACCTGTGCCCGTGCGGCGGGCGCGGCTGCGTGGAGCGCATAGCCAGCGGTCCGAACATCGCCCGGCGCGCGCTGGAGAACGGCTGGCGGCCCGGTCCCGACGGCGACACGTCCGCCGCCGCGGTGGCCGACGCGGCCCGGGGCGGCGACCCGGTCGCCGTGGCCTCCTTCGCGCGGGCGGCGCAGGCACTGGCCGCCGGCATCGCGGCCACGGCGACCCTCGTGGAGATCGACATCGCGGTCATCGGCGGCGGGGTCGGCAAAGCGGGTGACGTCCTGTTCGAACCCCTGCGCAAGGCGCTGGCCGACTACGCGACCCTGTCCTTCGTCCAGCGCCTGACGATCGTGCCCGCGCAGATGGGCACGGACGCCGGGCTGGTCGGGGCGGCCGCGGCGGCCCTGGCGAAGCGGACCGACACGGCCGCGGTGGCCTGACGACCCCGCCGACAGGTGCGAGAGAAACGTTCACGCGGCGGCCGGCGGAGCCGGGTCCGGCCGCCGCGTGTGTACGGCGGCTCTCAGCAGCTCAGCTGCGCGTCGCCCCAGTCGGCGTGGTCCGAGTCGATGCCGTCACCGCCGTCGGTGACGACCAGCCGGACCAGCCGGGCGCCGGTGACGTCCGCGGTGAGCGGCTGGGCCGGCATGGCGTTGGTCAGGACGCCGGTGGATGCCACCTTCGTGCCGTCCGCCCACACCTCGAAGGCGACGGTGCCGTTCGCGCCCTTCTCGTCGTCCACGCCGACCTGTGCGGTGACCGTCTCGCAGGCCGCGCCCGTGTAGTACTCGACGGAGCTCTCCGCGTGCACCCCGAGCCCCTTGGCGTACACCACCCCGCCGATCGTGATCGGATGTCCGTCTCCCGCGGCGCTCTCCCCGTTGCTGGTGTTGCGTTCGACGGGGCCGTAGCCGTTGGCGGCCGACAGCCACGGCAGATCACCGAGGCCGGAGGTGCCCGAGGGCGGCGGTACCACCACGGTCGCGCCGAAGGGCAGGGTGCTGTCGACCCGGACACCGGTCGGTGAGCGGTAACTCGCCCTGAGCGTCAGGTCGTACGACCCCGTCGGCGTCCCCGGGGGAGCGGTGAGCGACCACTTCGTGTGCAGCGAACGGCCCGTGGGCAGGGCCGCGGCGGAGGTCGGCGAGGCCGCCTTCACGGTCCAGCCCTCGGGGCCGGACAGCCGTACGGAGACCTGCCTGGCCGGGGTACGTCCCAGGTCGGTGACCGTGGTCGTCAGTGCGGCAGGTGTGCCCGCCTGGATCAACGGGCTTCCGTCCAGGCCGAGTTCGACAGCGGGCGGGTACTGCCGCCACCTGCGGTCGGCGGTGACCCGTACGAGAACCGTGCCGTGCGCGGGGACGGTCGCCGAGATCGTGCCCGCGGTGTTGTAGCTACGGTGCTGCCACAGGTCCCGCAGGGTGTACGCGTCGGCGCCGGGCAGGCCGACGGCCGCGGCGGTGGTGGCGATGCGCTGGGGGCTGCTCGACTCGTTGAACAGGGCGACCGTACGGCTGCCGTCCTCCATCTCCTTGGCGACGACCCAGCGCCCGCCCTCGGAGGAGACCACGGCGCCCTGCCTGCCCAGCGGGTCCTGGTCGACGGCGATGACCTCCTTGTTCGCGAGGATCTCGAAGGTCGCCGCGGAGGCCGAGCGCAGGTCGCTGCCGATGAGCAGGGGCGCGGCCATGACCGACCACATCGAGAAGTGCGAGCGGTACTCGGTGTCCGTCATGCCGCCGTTGCCGACTTCCAGCATGTCGGGGTCGTTCCAGTGGCCGGGGCCGGCGTGCGGCGCCAGCGGCAGGTTCTGCTTGAGGATCGACAGCATCGAGCCCCAGCTGTCGCTGATGTCGCCGGTGGTGCGCCACAGGTGGCCGACGTCCGAGGCCCACTCCCAGGGCTTGTTCTGGCCCCATTCGCAGATGCTGTAGACGATTGGTCTGCCGGTCGCCGCGAGGGCGTCGCGCATGGTCGTGTAGCGCTGCTTGGCGTCCACGCCCTGGTTGTTGCAGTTGTCGTACTTGAGGTAGTCGACGCCCCAGTCGGCGAACTGCTGGGCGTCGCTGTACTCGTGGCCCAGGGCGCCCGGGAAACCGACGCTGTCGCAGGTCTTGGTGCCCGCGCTGGTGTAGATGCCGAGTTTGAGCCCCTTGGAGTGCACATAGTCGGCGACGGCCTTGATCCCGTTGGGGAAGCGGGCCGGGTCCGGGACGAGTTTGCCGTCGGCGTCCCGGTTCGGCAGGGCCCAGCAGTCGTCGAGGTTGACGTACTGGTACCCGGCGTCCTTGAGGCCCTTGTCGACGAAGATGTCCGCGATCCCCTTGACCATGGACTCGTTGAACTCGGCACGGCAGTGGGTGGAGTTCCAGTTGTTGAAGCCCATGGGCGGGGTGAGGGCCAGACCGTCGGCCAGGGCGGGTGAGTCCGTGCTCTCCTCGCCCGCGACGGCGGGAGCCGCCCCGGGCACCGCGAACGCCAGCACCGTGAGTGCGGCGACCATCCTTCGGCGGGTCGTGCGGGTGTGAAGGTGACGCATCGTTACGTTCCTCCGAACCAGCGGAAGGTGCGATGACGGCATGTACGCGTCATCATGTGGGCGTTTACGTTAGGACGTGTTGGACTGTGGTGGAAGGGAGTGGCACGGCGAACGGCAGCGTGACCCAAACCGTCCGGTGCCGTTGATCAGGCCATGAAGAAGCGCAGCATGCTCGCCATCGCCTCCCTCGCCACCGGCTTCGTCGTCGCGGCGATCACTCCCTCGCACGCCCTGGCTGAGGACCTCGAGCGCCCCGACGTCGACAAGACCCTCAGCACCGTCGATCACACCGTCGCCGACGAGAGCCTGGAGGGCCTGGACGGGACCGCCCTCGGGCAGGGCGGCTGACGAGGACCGCACGACTCGGCGGCGGGGACTCGGCGGCGGTCGCCTCCAGCGAGGCGGCGTGCCGGGCCAGGGAGCCGGGATCCGCACGGCACCGGCGGCACCGGGGCCCCTCCGGCGAGGGGTCCCGGTGCCGCGTTCGTGCGCCCTCATCTGCGGCTGGTTTCCGTGGCAGGGTGGAACGGGCAAGCCACAGGGGGCCAAACAGAAGAGGGGGAGTCCGTGATCGTCTGGATCAACGGCGCGTTCGGTGCGGGGAAGACCACCACCGCACGGGAACTGATCGAACTGATCCCGAACAGCACGCTCTTCGACCCCGAGGACATCGGCGCGGCGGTCGTGCGTCTGCTGCCGCCCAAACACCTCACCGAGGTCGGCGACTTCCAGGACCTGCCGATCTGGCGACGCCTGGTGATCGACACGGCGGCCGCGATGCTCGCCGAACTGGGCGGGACCCTCGTGGTCCCCATGACCCTGCTGCGCCAGGAGTACCGCGACGAGATCTTCGGCGGCCTCGCCGCCCGCCGGATCAGTGTCCGGCACATTCTCCTCGCTCCGGCGGAAACGATCCTGCGAGAACGAATAGCCGGGCGGGAGACCCCGCCGACCCTTCCGCTCGGCGCGACGGGGCAGGGGCACTGGGCGTACGACCACATCGAGCCCTACCGGGCCGCCCTCGCCTCCTGGCTCACCGCCGACGCCCATCTGATCGACAGCAGCGCGCTCACCCCGTACGAGACGGCCGCCCGCATCGCCGAGGATCTCGGTACCGGGACGGTGCCCGCATGCGACATCGTGCAGACCCCTGAGCCCACCGCCGAGACGGTGGCTGCCGGGGTCCTCCTCTTCGACGAGCAGGACCGGGTGCTGCTCGTCGACCCCACCTACAAGGCCGGCTGGGAGTTCCCCGGCGGTGTGGTCGAACAGGGCGAGGCGCCCGCGCAGGCCGGGATGCGCGAGGTCGCCGAGGAGACCGGCATCCGGCTGGAGGACGTACCCCGGCTCCTGGTCGTCGACTGGGAACCGCCCGCGCCTCCCGGATACGGCGGACTGCGCCTCCTCTTCGACGGCGGCCGCCTCGACTCCACCGAGGCGCACCAGGTCCTGCTGCCCGGCCCCGAACTGCGCGGCTGGTGTTTCGCCAGCGAGGAGGAGGCCGCGGAGCTGCTGCCGCCGGTGCGCTACGAGCGGTTGAGGTGGGCGCTGCGGGCCCGGGAGCGAGGGGCGGCGCTGTACCTGGAAGCCGGGATTCCGACCGCCTGAGACCGGGAAGGCCCCGTCGGCATGCACGGCCGACGGGGCTTCGCCGTGTCCGAGGCTGTGCGAGGCATGTTCGAGTCAGGCAAGCGGAGTGCGAGAAGCCGCCAAGGGAATCGTCGCGGTACCTCCATGCCAGAACTAACGAAACTTCCCACCCTCGTCAACTCTTGGCAAGGAGCGCAAACAATCCCTTTTTCGGTCATTTTCCGCCTTGACCGGCCTCTCGGCCCGTTGCGACAGTCCGCTCAGTCTCACGGCGCCGACAACGGCCGGCGACCGAAGCCTTTCCCCCAGGGAACAGCCCCATGACGAGACCCCGTCCTCCGGCGACGGCCACAAACCCGCGTCGGCCCCGCACATACCCAGGACGTCCGCACGATGACGACGCAACAGCAGCCGATGCCCGCCGACACCGGCACCATGCGAGCCGGTGAACCGTCGCCGGACCCACGGAGCGACGGCACGGTCATCACCGGGCGCTCGCCCGCCCGGATGGCCTGGCGGCGCATCAGACGGGACAAGGTCACCATGGCCGCGTTCGTGATCACCGTGCTCTTCATCCTGATCGCGCTGCTGGCCCCGGTCCTGACGGCGATCACCGGCTGGGGGCCGATCACCCCCGACGGCAAGGCGATCGACCCGGACACCGGCAACTTCCCGCGCGGGGCGCTGGGCGGCATCAGCCTCACCCACCTGCTGGGGGTCGAACCGGGCACGGGCTACGACCTCTGCGCCCGGATCGTCCACGGCCTGCGCACCTCGCTGTTCGTCGGCTTCGCCTCGGCCGTCCTGTCCACCGTCGTGGGGGTCGTGGCCGGCCTCGCGGCGGGGTACTCCGGCGGCTGGGTCGACTCGGTGCTGTCGCGGATCATGGACGTGATGCTGGCCTTCCCGCAGCTGCTGTTCATCATCGCGCTGACCCCGGTCATCCAGAACGCGATGCAGACCGACAGCCACGGCGGCACCGACGAGAACCTCCGGCTGCTGGTCCTCGTGCTGAACATCGCGGTGTTCGCCTGGGCCTACACCGCCCGGCTGGTGCGCGGGCAGGTCCTGTCGCTGCGCGAGCGGGAGTTCGTCGACGCCGCGCGGATCATGAGCGCCGGGCGGTGGCACATCCTCTTCCGGCAACTGCTGCCGAACCTGTGGGCGCCGGTCCTGATCTCCTTCGCGCTGGCCGTCCCGCAGAACATCACCACCGAGGCGGCCCTGTCACGGTCGGAACGATCGTCGTGACACCGATGCGGCTCAACGGCATCAACCCGCCCCAGGGCCACAAGAAGCGGGCCCAGGAACTCCTGGAGACGGTCGGCCTCAACCCCGAGCACTACAACCGCTACCCGAACGAGTTCTCCGGCGGCCGGCGCCAGCGGATCGGCATCGCCCGCGCCCTCGCGCTGCGGCCCAAACTCATCGTGGCCGACGAGCCGGTGTCGGCGCTGGACGTGTCCATCCAGGCGCAGATCGTCAACCTGCTCCAGGACCTCCAGCGGGAGTTCGGCATCGCTTTCGTCTTCATCGCCCACGACCTCGCCGTCGTACGGCACTTCTGCGAGCGGGTCGCCGTGATGTACCTCGGCAAGATCGTCGAGGTCGCCGACCGGCAGACGCTGTACACGCGGCCACGGCACCCCTACACCCACGCGCTGCTGTCCGCGGTCCCCGAGGCCGACCCGGACGGCACCCGGCGCCGCGAACGTATCCGGCTCGCCGGGGACGTGCCCTCGCCGGTGGACCCGCCGTCCGGTTGCCGCTTCCGCACTCGCTGCTGGAAGGCCCAGGACAGGTGCGCGACCGAGGAACCCCCGTTGGTGCGGGTGGCGGGGAACGCGAAGGGTCACCTGACAGCCTGTCACTTCCCGGAGGAGCCGAGTGTCGAGGCCCGCGAGGAGGACATCGTGCTCGATCCGGCCCTGACCGCGCTGGAGGACAGTGCCTCGACGTCGTCGTGAGGGTACGGGGTGAGCCTGCTCTTCTGTTCCAGTCGCCGGTTGAAGTCGCCCACCACGACTGCCAGTCGGGCGTGCCGCGAGATGAGTGCGGCCGCCGCTGCGGGGATCTCCTCGGGGCGTCTGCCGTCGGCGCATGCGCGGATGAACTCCTCGCGCTCGTCCCGGCCGAGGCCGTACTGGTCGACGACCAGCCAGTGCACCAGATAGGAGAGGGCATAGGCCCGGTCGTAGCCCTGGTGGCGGTCGTGGAAGTCGCGTTCCTGCGGGTCGAGTTGGAAGCGGCTCGACAAGGACAGCCCGTAGTCGGTCAGGTAGAGCCGGTGTCCGTCGGTGAGGATGTTGCCGAAGTGGGCGTCGAAGTGGACGAGTTGCTGCTCCCGGAGAAATCCGGTGACGGCTTCGAGGCCCTGCTCCACGAGAGCGCAGGCCGACTCGGCGTCCTCCGTGCGCAGTTGGGCGGAGAACCAGTCGTGGAGGGTGTGCGGCACGTACTCCAGGAACAGGGTCAGGCTCGTGGGCGCCGTGCGCAGGGCCTCGACGCGCTCGCGGCCACCGCCCCAGTAGGCCACGCACCGCTCCACGTCGGCGAGTTCGCGGGGGAGTGGCTGTGGGAGGCCGGGCAGGACCCGCCAGTGGTGCAGCAGCGGGAAGCCCGGAAACTTGCCCGAGCGCACCCAGCCGGTCGTCATCTCGTGCACGGCCAGCTCACGCCAGGCGCCGAAGCCGGGGCTGCCGATCGCGCCGACGCCATAGTGGAAGTGGGGAGGCAGGTCGAAGAGGTTCACGGTGGAGCGGACGTGGTCCGGCTCGAGCTCGGTGGCGGTGAGTGGCACCTGCTTCACGAAGATCCGTACGCCGTCCACTTCCAGCAGGGTCGCCCGCCCGCCGATGCCGGTACCTGCCGGTGTGCCGGATGCCGCGAGGTCGGCGAGTGCGTGGTCGCTCAGGAGGGCGAGGGAGGTGGCGGTGTCGGCGTGGGCGTTGAGACGGGTGGGGGAGACCATGGCCCCATGATCGGTCCTCCGTGGCCGAACACGCGAGGTCCGGCTTGGACCCGGTCCGTTGAACACGCCGAGCATCACGTTCCCGTCGCCAGGCGAGACGGCGACGGCGTCCCGGTGAACAGCGCTTCGTGCTCGGGGAGATGGAGCGCTTCCAGGCGGCGATCGACGAGGCGGACTGGGCAGCGATCGACGCGGCGGATCCGGCCGGGGCGGCGTCGGTGTGGACTCGTCACCGTCGCGCCGGAGAGGGGACTGGCCCGCCGGGAAGCGCAGAAGGCCCCCGTCCCGCGGACGAGGGCCTTCCGCCGACAGCAGAGCCGTCGGATCAGCTCGCCGCGTAGTTGCGCAGGAACAGGGCCTCGGCCACCGACAGTCGCTCCAGCTCCTGAGGGGAGACACTCTCGTTCACCGCGTGGATCTGGGCCTCCGGCTCGCTCAGGCCGATGAGGAGGATCTCGGCGTGCGGGTAGAGCGACGCGAGGGTGTTGCACAGGGGGATGGAACCGCCCTGGCCGGCGTACTGCATCTCCTGGCCCGGGTAGGCCACCGCCATCGCGTCGGCCATCGCCGCGTACGCCGGGCTGGTGGTGTCCGCGCGGAACGGCTGGCCCTGGCCGATCTGCTCCGTGCGCACCCGCGCGCCCCACGGCGTGTGCCTCTCCAGGTGCGCCTGGAGCAGCTTGGTCGCCTCGGCCGCGTCGATGCCCGGTGGCACCCGCAGGCTGATCAGCGCGCGGGCGCTCGCCTGCACGGACGGGGTGGCGCCGACGACCGGCGGGCAGTCGATGCCGAGGACCGTCACGGCCGGGCGGGCCCAGATGCGGTCGGCGACCGTGCCGTCACCGATCAGCTCGACGCCGTCCAGGACCTTGGCGTCCGCCCGGAACAGCTCCTCGTCGTACTGGAGGCCGTCCCAGGACGCGTCCGGCGTGAGCCCGTCGATCGTGGTCGTGCCGTCCTTCCCGCGCAGCGAGTCCAGGACGCGGATCAGCGCGGCCAGCGCGTCGGGGGCGGCGCCGCCGAACTGGCCCGAGTGGAGGTTGCCCGCGAGGGTGTCGACCTGGACGCGCATCAGGGTCATGCCGCGCAGGGTGGCGGTGACCGTCGGGAGGCCGACGCGGAAGTTGCCCGCGTCGCCGATGACGATGGTGTCCGCCTCCAGGAGCGCGGGATGCGCCTCGGCGTACCGCTCCAGGCCGCCCGTGCCCTGCTCCTCCGAGCCCTCGGCGATGAACTTGACGTGGACCGGAACCCCGCCGTTCGCCTTCAGGGCGCGCAGCGCGAGCAGGTGCATGATCACACCGCCCTTGCAGTCGGCGGCCCCGCGCCCGTACCAGCGGCCGTCGCGTTCGGTGAGCTCGAAGGGCGGGGTGGTCCAGCCGGCCTCGTCCAGCGGAGGCTGCACGTCGTAGTGGGCGTACAGGAGGACGGTCTTCGCACCCTCCGGGCCGGGCAGGTAGCCGTACACCGACTGGGTGCCGTCCGGGGTGTCGAGCAGGGCCACGTCCTGGAATCCCTCGGCGGTGAGCGCGTCCGCGACCCAGTGGGCGGCGGCCTCGCTCTCGCTCTTCGGGAACTGGTCGAAGTCCGCCACCGACTTGAACGCCACCAGTTCGGTGAGCTCCGCCCGCGCCCTCGGCATCAGCGAGGCGACGGTCTCGGCGACCGGATTCGACGACATGGGCACGCTCCTTGTGGGTGCGACGTTGTACCTGTGAGTGCCGTAGATCCTCCCACAGTGGTCTGTGGGCGGGCCCGCCGTAGGATGCGGGAGACAGGTGCGGCAACGGCTTGATCGGGAGCAGCAGACCATCGTGAGCAGCGAGAACTCTTCGGCGGACGGCACTTCGGCGGACGACGCTTCGGCGGACGGCGGGCAGGACGACGCGCAGCGGGTGTGGGACGTCGTCGTGGTGGGCGCGGGACCCGCGGGCGCCTCGGCCGCGTACGCGGCGGCGGTCGCGGGGCGGCGTGTGCTGCTGCTGGAGAAGGCCGAGCTGCCGCGGTACAAGACGTGCGGCGGCGGCATCATCGGTCCCTCACGGGACGCGTTGCCGCCCGGCTTCGAGCTGCCCTTCCGGGACCGGGTGCACGCGGTCACCTTCTCGAACAACGGCCGCTTCACACGGACCCGGCGCTCCAAGCAGATGCTGTTCGGGCTGATCAACCGACCCGAGTTCGACCAGCAGCTCGTCGAGCACGCCCAGAAGGCGGGCGCCGAGCTGCGCACCGGCGTCACCGTGCAGCGGGTCGAGCAGCACGGCTCGGCGGTGCCGGACCGGCGCACGGTCGCCGTGCTCCTCCAGGGCGGCGAGACGGTGCTCGCGCGGGCGGTCGTCGGGGCCGACGGCAGCGCCAGCCGGATAGGCGCGCATGTGGGGGTGAAGCTCGACCAGGTGGACCTCGGCCTGGAGGCGGAGATCCCGGTGCCGGAGACCGTCGCCGAGGACTGGAAAGGGCGGGTGCTCATCGACTGGGGCCCGATGCCCGGCAGTTACGGCTGGGTCTTCCCGAAGGGCGACACCCTGACGGTCGGGGTGATCTCGGCGCGTGGTGAAGGCGCGGCCACCAAGCGGTACCTGGAGGACTTCATCGGGCGGCTCGGTCTCGCCGGGTTCGAACCGAGCATCTCCTCCGGCCACCTGACCCGCTGCCGTGCGGACGACTCGCCGCTCTCGCGCGGGCGGGTGCTGGTCTGCGGTGACGCGGCGGGGCTCCTTGAGCCGTGGACCCGCGAGGGCATCTCCTTCGCGCTGCGTTCAGGGCGGCTCGCGGGGGAGTGGGCGGTCCGGATCGCGGAGGCCCACGACGCGGTGGACACCCGGCGCCAGGCGCTGAACTACGCGTTTGCCGTCAAGGCGGGCCTCGGCGTCGAGATGAGCGTCGGCAAGCGGATGCTGACCGCGTTCGAGCGCCGGCCCGGCCTGTTCCACGCGGCGCTGACGGGTTTCCGGCCCGCGTGGAACGCGTTCAAGGACATCACCCAGGGCGCGACCTCCCTGGGCGAGCTCGTCCGCGGCCGGCCGATGGCCCAGCGGGCGCTGGCTGCGCTGGACCCGCGTCCGGCCGAGCGCGCCGCGGAGGGCGAGGCCACGTCCTGACCTGTGCCTTCCTTGCGGGTCACTTCTTGACCGTGATCCGGAAGACCGGGTGGTCCGTGGCGGCCGCGATGATCTCCTCGTCGGAGGACTTGGCGGTCACGCCCTGGAAGTACTGGTTGACCTCCCAGCCCCACTTCTCCAGGTAGGTCCGCAGGATCGGGAGCTTCTCCGCGTCGGGAAGCTCCACCGCGGTGAACTCCCGCACCTTGCGGCCGACCCGCAGTTCCCCGCCGCCCGCGGCACGCATGTTGCGCACCCACTGGGAGTGGCCGCGCGCCGAGACCAGGTACTGCCCGCCCTCGTACGTGTGCGGGTTGACCGGGATCCGCTGCATCTGCCCGCTCTTGCGGCCGCGCACCGACATCTCCGCCGTCCCCGCGAAACTGAAGCCGTGCCGGGCGAGCCAGCCGATGACGCTGTTGAGGCGGACGTTGAGCGGGCTGCCCTTGAGGTAGTAAGGCGACGACATGGTGACCCCCATCGGTTGAGAGAGCGGTGCTCTCGCTTTCGGTGGGATCAGTCTGCACGGTCCGGCGTCCCAAAGCAAGAGCAGTGCTCTCGATTGTGTGCACTGCTCTTGTTCTGTGCGAGACTGCTCCGTATGAGCACAGCACAAGGCGCCCGGGCCCGCGCCCGGATCGAAGTCACCGCCGCCATCAAGGACGAGGCGCGCCGGCAGCTCGCCGCGGAGGGCGCGGCGAAGCTCTCGCTACGGGCCGTGGCGCGTGAGCTGGGGATGGTCTCCTCGGCGCTGTACCGCTACTTCCCGAGCCGCGACGACCTGCTCACCGCGCTGATCATCGACGCGTACGACTCCCTGGGGGAGAGCGCGGAGCGAGCGCACGAGGCGGTCGCCCGGGCGGCCCCGCTGGAGCGCTGGGTCGCGGTGTGCGAGGCGGTCCGCCGCTGGTCGCTCGGCCATCCGCACGAGTACGCCCTGATCTACGGCTCTCCCGTCCCCGGCTACACCGCACCGCAGACCACCGTCCCGCCCGCGGCCCGTGTCGGCCTCCTCCTGATCGGCGTCGTCCGCGACGCCCACCACGGCCCCGGGGGCCTGGGGGAGCTGCCCCCGGTCCCCGAGGAGCTCCACGCCGAGGCCGACCGCATCGCCACCGACCTCGCCCCGGACCTCCCGCCCCGGGTGGCCCCGGCCCTGGTGGTGGCCTGGGCTCAGCTCTTCGGCTTGGTCGGCTTCGAACTCTTCGGCCAGTTCAACCGGGTGGTGGAGGAACGGGAGCCGTTCTTTCGGCACGCCGTGCGGCAGCTGGGGCGGGGGGTGGGGCTCCGCTAGGAGGGTGCGGCGAGGCCGTGCCGGGCCCCGCCGCCGTACTTCCCCGGGAGTACGCGTGATCACCACGCTCGGGTGACGTCCTGGTCGGGGCGGGGCGTCTAGCGTGGCTTGCATGGACGGTGAGCGGGGCGTGCGTGGGGGAGGGGCACCGCGGTGGTGGAGGCACGGGTCCTCGTGGTGGCGGGGCGTCGGGCAGGGCGCCCGGTGGCCGTGGGCGTCCACCCTGCTGGTCATGTTCTTCGTGCTCGGGGGATCGAACTACGCGGCACACCAGCAGGCCGGTGAGCGGGCAGCGCTCGATCCGTTCGCGCGTGCGCTGCTGGTGATCGGCTCAGGGCTGCTGTTGTGGCGGCACCGCCGGCCGGTGCTCGTCGTCTTCGGTACGGCGGCTGCCGCGATGCTGTACCTCGGGGCCGGGTATCCGTACGGGCCGGTGTTCCTCACGGTGGCCCTCGCCTGCTTCAGCGCCGTCGTGGCCGGACACCGCAAGGCCGCCTGGACCGCGCTCGGGATGCTCTGGGCCGGACACGTGCTGGTGGCCCACTGGCTCTACCAGTGGCTGCCGCCGTCCGGGGACTCGGCCGCCCCCTGGGGACAGGAGGGCGTGATCGCGGCCTGGGTCGTCGCCATCATCGCCGTCTCCGAGCTGGTGCGGACCCGCCGTGAACAGTGGGCCCGGGAGCGGGCCGAGCGTGCCCGGGCCGCACAGCGCCGCGCCGACGAGGAGCGGCTGCGGATCGCCCGCGAGCTGCACGACGTCCTCGCGCACAGCATCTCCGTCATCAACGTCCAGGCCGGTGTCGGCCTCGCCCTCCTCGACACCGACCCCGAGCAGGCCCGCACCGCGCTCACCACCATCAAGGCGGCCAGCAAGGAGGCGCTCGGCGAGGTCCGCCAGGTGCTCGACACCCTGCGCACACCCGGTGACGCGCCGCGCGCTCCCGCGCCGGGTCTCGACCGGCTGCCCGAGCTGGTCTCCCAGGCGGCCGGTGCGGGCCTCACGGTCGAGGTGGAGGGAACCGCCCCGGGGCTGCCGCCCGGCGCGGACCTCGCCGCCTTCCGGATCGTCCAGGAGGCCCTCACCAATGTCGTACGGCACTCCGGATCGCGGCACGCGCGCGTGCGGCTCGATCACGACGCCGGCGCGCTACGGCTCCGTATCGACGACGACGGACCCGCGACCGGCGCCGACGCGGGTGGCAGCGGCAACGGTCTGGCCGGAATGCGGGAGCGGGCCGCCGCACTCGGTGGCACCATCGAGGCCGGGCCGGGCCCCGAGGGAGGGTTCCGGGTGCTCGCCGTACTGCCGCTCACGGTGAAGGCCAGGGAGGACGACCGGTGATCCGCGTACTGCTCGCCGACGACCAGTCACTCGTGCGGGCCGGTTTCCGGGCCCTGCTCGATGCGCAGCCGGACATCGAGGTGGCCGGCGAGGCATCCGACGGTGAGGAGGCGGTGCGCAAGGTGCGTGAAGTGCGGCCGGACATCGTCCTGATGGACATCCGGATGCCGCTGCTCGACGGCCTCGCCGCGACCCGTCGCATCACCGAGGACACCGCACTGAAGGATGTGAAGGTGGTCATGCTCACCACCTTCGAGCTCGACGAGTACGTCTTCGAGGCGATCCGCTCCGGCGCCTCGGGCTTCCTGGTCAAGGACACCGAGCCGGAGGAACTCCTGCGCGCCGTACGGGCGGTGGTCGACGGTGACGCGCTCCTCTCGCCGGGCGTGACCCGTCGCCTCATCGCCGAGTTCGCGGCCCGTTCCAAGGAGCCCGCGGCCGTAGGCGCCCTCGCCGGGCTCACTGAGCGGGAACGGGAGGTGATGGCCCTGGTCGGCATCGGCCTGTCCAACGAGGAGATCGCCCGCCGCCTGGTCGTCAGCCCCCTCACCGCCAAGACCCACGTCAGCCGCACGATGGTCAAGCTCGGCGCCCGCGACCGGGCCCAACTGGTCGTGCTGGCCTACGAGTCGGGGTTGGTCCGGCCCGGCTGGCTGGGCTGAGGGCGCTCTCGCCGGAAACGCACCAGCACACTGATCACCCGCGCCACGAAGACCGCAGGTGCGATGGTGAGCCCGATGCGCAGCAGCAACTTCTCCGCCGTGACCGGGAGTTGGAACAGCAGCGCCGGTCCCGCCACCGCCCCGAACAGCACCGCCGCCGCGAACAGCGCACTGCACAGCGCGTATCCGATCTCCACGGTGATGGCATCCCGCTCCGCCTGGTTCCGGCGACCCCCGTACGTCTCCATCCTTCGAGTCTCACAGCCGTGTGCCCGGCGGAGCAAGCAGGCTCCGCCGGGCACACGGTGTCGGAGGCGTCCCCCTAGTCGCGTACGGCGACGCGCTCCGCCTCCCGCACAGTGGACTTGGCGACCACGACGGACTGCTGCGGCCGACGCGCGGTGCGCGCTCCCGGGAGGGTGATCAGCAGCCCGGCCGCGGCGATCGCCGTGACCACGATCAGTCCGGGGCGGTAGCTGTCGAGAACGGCCTGCGGGGTGGCGTTCTCGGGTGCGCCCGCGGTCACCACGGCGGTCACGACGGCCAGGAAGATCGCGCCGCCGACCTGGACCGAGGTGTTGAGCAACCCGGAGACCATGCCCTGCTCGTGGTCCTCGACGCCGTTGGTGGCCTGGATGTTGAGCGAGGGGAAGACCAGCGCGCAGGCGGCGCCGATGAACAGCATCGACGGCAGGATCGCGGCGGCGTACCCGGGGTTCAGGTCGACACCCAGGAACAGTGCGTATCCGACGACCATCAGTGCGAAGCCCGCCGGGATCAATCGCTGGGTGCCGAACCGGTCGACGATCGAGCCGACCTTCGTCGAGGACACCGCCACCAGCGCGCCCGCGGGCAGGAAGGCGAGCGCGGTGTGCAGCGCCGACCAGCCGAGCAGTGACTGCATGTACAGGGTCACGAGGAACTGGAAGCCGACGTACGAGCCGAAGAAGGCCATGGCGCCCAGTTGGGCACGGATCTGGGTGCCGGAGCGCAGCACGCCGAGCCGGATCAGCGGGCCCGGCGAGCGCCGCTCGACCAGGACGAACACGGTCAGCAGGACGGCCACGGCGAGGAAGGACAGCAGCGTGCGGGCCGAGGTCCAGCCGGACTCGGGAGCCTGGACGACGGTGAAGACGAGCAGCAGCATCGAGGCGGTGCCGAGGACGGCGCCGGGGACGTCGTAGCCGTTGTGGTCCTTCTCGCGGGCACTGCGCGGCAGCAGCTTGAGTCCGGCGACGAGCGCGATCAGGGCGATGGGCGCGGGCAGCAGCAGGGTCAGGCGCCAGCTGGCCTCGGTGAGCAGGCCGGACAGCACCAGGCCCATGGAGAAGCCGGTGGCGGCGCAGGTGGTGTAGACGGAGAGCGCACGGTTGCGCAGCGGGCCCTCCGGGAACGTCGTGGTGATGATCGACAGGCCCGCGGGCGCGGTGAAGGCAGCACTGAGCCCCTTGATGAAACGGCTGGCGATCAGCAGCGGACCCGAGTCGACGAGGCCGCCGAGGAGTGAGGCGACCGCGAAGACGCCGAGGGCCACCAGGAAGACCTGGCGCCGGCCCAGCAGGTCGGCGGCCCGGCCGCCCAGGAGCAGGAGGCCGCCGTAGCCGAGGATGTAGCCGCTGACGATCCATTGCAGCGTCGAGGTGGAAAGGCCCAGGTCGGCGCCGATGGACGGCAGCGCGACGCCGACCATCGACACGTCCAGCGCGTCCAGGAACATCGCGGCGCACAGCACCAGCAGGGTGCCCCAGAGCCTGGGTGTCCAGCGGACCGCTGAGGACGGGTCCGCGGGGGTGGTGAGCGGAGAGGTCATGCCGGAGACACTACATGCGCATGCATCGAATGCAAACGCATTTAATTCCGATGCAATAATTCGCTTTCTCTGCTACGGTGCCGCGCATGGTGGCGACGAAGCCCGAGCAGGCGCTGGCGGAGCAGTGGCGGGACATCCTGGCGCTGCACGCGCGCACGCAGTGCGAACTCGACCGTGTTCTTCAGCAACACGGCCTGTGCGGAAGCGACTTCGAGGTGCTGGACGTCCTGGCCGACGGCGGCTGCGCCTACCGTGTGCAGGAGATCTCCGAGCGGGTCCACCTGAGTCAGAGCGCGCTGTCGCGGCTGATCGCCCGGCTGGAGAAGGACGGGCTCGTCGAGCGCGGGATGTGCGCGGAGGACCGGCGGGGCGTACGCGTCTCGCTCACGTCCAAGGGGCGCGCGCTGCACCGCGACGCCCTGCCGGTGCAACGCGCGGTCCTCACCAGGATGCTGGAGCCCACCTCCTAGCCGACGGCGGACTTCTCCCGCCACAGCTCGGCGAGCGACGCGTCCCCGGTCACCCGCGGGAACGGCAGCCGGTTCCACAGCGCCAGATACAGCCGTGCGGCGGGCCCGGACACCTCGCAGTCGGCGTCCCCCGCCTCGCCGTACTCGGTCGCGGGCGGCTCCTCGGTCAGTCGTACGGTCCACACGGCGCCGTCGGTGTCGCTCGCCCGCACCCGCAGTACCCGGGGCTCGGCGCTGCGCACCCGGCTCCTCTCGCGGGCGTGGAAGCCGCGCAGCAACTCGTCGATGCCGTCGGCAGCGAAGTCCCGCCCGGGTTCCTCGGGGGTGCCCCCGCGCGCGGCCTCCGCGTCGAAGCGGTGCACGGCCGTCTCGTGCGCCTGCCGCCGGGCCCAGAAGGCCAGCGGTGAGGGGGCGGGAAGGAAGTGCCAGCAACGGACGTCGGGCGCGGCCGAGTCCAGCGTGTCGACCAGACGGCGGTGGCCGGCGCGGAACCAGGCCAGCAACTCCTCCCCGTCGAGGGCGGGTTCGTCGCCGAAGGGGACGAACCCGGTCTGCTCCTCGGCCACGAAAGCCGTCGCCCAGCGATGCACCGTGCCCGTGTGCCGCAGCAGGTCCCGCACCTGCCATTGCGGGCAGGTCGGCACCTTGGCGCCGGGTCCGGCCTGTTCGGCGGCCGACGCCAGCAACTGGCCCTCGTGGTCCAGGATCCGGATGAACTCGGCTGTCTCCATGGGAGGAGTGTGCCTGACGACCATGCTCCGCCGGTCACTGGTTTTCCCCGGACTACCAGTCGCGGGCAGCCTGCAGGAGGTGGTCGCGGACCAGCGCCACGTGCGGATTGCCGGAGGTGCCGGGCCGCTGCACCAGGAACGCCGTGTTGATGGGCGGGTCCTCGGGGTCCTGGAGCAGGACCAGTGCCCCCGACGCCAGCTCCTCGGCGCACAGATAGCGGGGGAGCACGGTGAATCCGGTGCCCCCGACGACCGCGGCCTTGACCGCGTTCAGGTCGGGCACGGTGAGAGCGGGCTGCCGTACCAGGCGCCGGCCGAAGACGTGCCGCCAGTAGCGGCGCACGATGGGCAGGTCCTCCGCGTAGGCGACGAGTGGGACGCCGTGCAGCGCGGCTGCGAGGTGTTCCGGTGCGCCGAGCCGCTCGGCCCAGGCGGGCGAGGCGACCAGCACGAACTCCTCGTCGTTGAGCGGCAGGGCCGTGAGCGTGCGGCCGCGCGGCCGGAACGTGGCGATCACCAGATCGTGGCGCCCCGCACGCAGGTCGTCCAGGAGCGGTTCGGTCAGGCCCGGTGTGATGCGCAGCCGTACCCCCTTGTCCACCAGGGGCGCGAGACCGGGCAGAACGCACCGGGACAGCAGCTCGGCCGGGCCGGCGAGATGCACCGGCTCGGCCAGGGCGTCCTCCGCGCTCCCGGCGGGCCCCGCCACCGCGGCGAGCGAGTCCAGGGGCTGCACGATCCGGGCGGCCAGCTCGTCCGCGTACGGTGCCGGGGTCACGCCCCGCGCCCGGCGCTCGAACAGCTCGCGGTCCAGCTGCCGCTCCAGGGTGCGGATCTGGGTGGTGACCGTGGGCTGGGACAGACCGAGGAGACGGGCCGCGGCGGTGAAGGAACCGGTGCGGTACACGGTCAGGAAGGTCCGCAGCAGGTTCAGGTCCAGCGGGGCACCGACGGTCTGCCCCGTATCCTCGGAGCCATTGGTGTTCCTATCCCTCATATGCGTGAGCCTATTGGATTTCTATGGCGTGACAGGGCTACGGTTTCACCATGTCGAAGATCCTCTTTGTGATGACCGGTGCCGACCACTGGACCCTGGCCGACGGCACCCAGCACCCGACGGGCTTCTGGGCCGAGGAGGCCGCCGCCCCGTACGAGGCCTTCAAGGCCGCGGGCCACGAGATCGTCGTGGCCACCCCGGGCGGTGTCGTGCCGACCGTGGACAAGAGCAGCCTGGCGGCCGAGGCCAACGGCGGGCAGGAGAACGCCGACCGCATCGCCGGAGTGCTCGCCGCGGCCACCGAACTGCAGAACCCGGTACGGCTGGACGAGGTGAACCTCGACGACTACGCGGCCGTCTTCTACCCCGGCGGCCACGGGCCCATGGAGGACCTCGCGGTCGACGCGGACTCCGGCCGACTGCTCACCCGCGCCCTGGAGAGCGGCAGGCCCCTCGGAGTCGTCTGCCACGCCCCCGCCGCAATGCTCGCCGCCACCGGCGCCGACGGCTCCAACACGTTCGCCGGGCGCCGCGTGGCCGCCTTCACCAACGCCGAGGAGACTCAGGCGGGCCTCGCCGACAAGGCGAAGTGGCTGCTCCAGGACCGGCTCACCGAGGCCGGTGTCCAGGTCGAGGTGGCCGAGCCGTGGGCTCCGCATGTGATCGTCGACGGCAACCTGGTGACCGGGCAGAACCCGGCGTCCTCCGCCCCGCTCGCCGCCGAACTGCTGAAGAAGCTGGGCTGAGCGATGCGCGGACCGCGTGACCTGGAGGCGGGGCCGAGCCTCTGAGGCTCCTCAAGTCGCTTGTCGGAGACGGAACATGACCGTCACGATGATCCGCATGCCGGGAATCGCGGGACTGAACAAGAAACACAACTTCGTGCTGCTCGTCCGGGACGCGGATGTCGTCGGAGCGGCCCTGCGCCAGGCGTTGGCCGAGGCCTCGCCCGAGGAGCGTCCCGGTCTGGAACGTGCTGTGGCGCTCGTCGAGTCCACCGCGGCCGCCACCGAGAGCGGGCTGCGGGCTCGCTGGGTCCGCTCCCGGCTGGCCGCCGTCGGCTTCACGGGTGACATCACCTCGGTCGCGGCGGTCCGGGCACTGCGCAGGGCGGAGCCGCAGCTGAGCCTGCTGGCGGCCGTGCAGTTGCAGAAGGAGGCGGTGGCTCATCCGGAGTGATCCGGGTGGGCCCCGTCGTGTGTGGAAACCGGGGACTGCGGGGTGATGGGCCGCGCCGGCGGTTGTTCCGGGTCGGCCTCGGTGCCGTTTCCGGGCTCAACTCGCAGGGCGTGAACCGTACTTCGCGCCCCGCGGCGATCGGAGCGCCCGGGCGGGTCCGGTACCCCGCGGCGGCATCGCCCACCGAGGGACGGACGGGGTGGAGGCGTGGTCAGACCGCCGCGGCGCGCCGGGTCAGCGCCGCGATGACCGCGGCGGTGGCGGCGAGTACCGCGACGCTGGTGAGAGCGGCGGGCAGGGAGAACCAGTCGGCCATGAAACCTATGGCCGGCGGGCCGAGCAGCATGCCGCCGTAGCCGAGGGTGGAGGCGATGGCGACCCCGTCGGGCCCGGCCAGCCTGCCCGCGCGCTCGACGGCGACCGGGAACAGGTTGGCGAGGCCGAGCCCGGTGATCATGAAGCCGAGCAGTGCCGCCCAGACCGAGGGCGCGAGGGCGCCGAGCAGCATGCCGAGCGCGGCGGTGGTGCCGCCGCCCACGAGCGTGCGGGTCTGGCCGAGGCGTTCGAGCAGCCTCGTGCCGGTCAGCCGGCCGATGGTCATGGCGAGCGCGAAACACGAGTAACCGACCGCCGCGACGCCGGGCGTGGCGTCCAGGTCGTGCTCCAGGTGCAGGGCGCTCCAGTCGGCCAGGGCGCCCTCGCCGTAGGCCGTGCACAGGGCGATCAGGCCGAAGGTGATGACGAGGCCGCGGGTTCGGGTGCGGGTGTCCGGGGGGCGGGCTGCGGACTGGTGCCGCGGTGTGTCGTGGGCGGGATTCGGCGGCTGGATGCGCAGTAGGGTCCGGCCCGCGACGGCGGTGACGAGCAGACCGATCACGGTGAGACCGAACAGGTGCCGCGTGGGCGACAGGGCTCC
Source organism: Streptomyces sp. NPDC005303 (assembly GCF_040607335.1). Taxonomy (NCBI): domain Bacteria; kingdom Bacillati; phylum Actinomycetota; class Actinomycetes; order Kitasatosporales; family Streptomycetaceae; genus Streptomyces; species Streptomyces sp. NPDC005303. Next base: position 65,822 of record NZ_JBEXGM010000019.1, read on the forward strand.
GGCGACCAGCCCGCCGAGCCCGGCCCCGAGCATTCCGCCCAGGCTGAAGGCCGCGTGGAAGCTGGGCATGATGGGCCGCCGCAGCGCGCCCACCAGATCGACCGCGGCGCTGTTGAACGCGACGTTGATGCTGCCGTACGCGGCGCCGAAGACGAGCAGTACGGCGCCGAGCGCCGGCGCGGAGTGGGTGAGCGGCGGCAGGGCGACGCTGAGTGAGAGCAGGACGGCGCAGACGACGGTGACCCGGTGGGTGCCGTAACGGCGGCACAGCCGTCCCGTGAGCACCATGGTGATCACCGCTCCGGCCGAGACACCGAGCAGGGCGAGGCCGAGGGCGCTGGCGGAGGCCCCGGTCTGTTGCTTGATCGCGGGGATGCGGACGACCCACCCGGCGAAGACGAAGCCGTCGAGGGCGAAGAAGACGGTGAGGGCGATACGGAGCCGGGTGAGGGAGTTGTCCGGTACGGCGATGCGTGTTCGCAGTTTGTTTATTGGCGGCACAAAGTCAGCGTAGGCGCGTGCTCGATTGTGGGCAAGGGTGTTCGGGTGAGCGGGAGGCCGGCCCTGTGTTCGTGCGACGAGACGAACGCGCCCCGCCTCCGGGCGCGCATCAGTGGCCACCCCCATCGGATCTGCACGCGTCTGCATGCCAACTTCACTCCCTTACCCGTGAGTCGGCCGCCCTGGCGTTGGATGCTGGATGTCACGGAGCTGTCAGGCGGTTGGCTCAGGGCGGCTCCTGCTGGGTGGGAGGAGCGCTCCAGGTGGTTCTTGGCGCACGTGATGGCACGGTGGGGACAGGCGCGGGTACCGTCGAGATCGCGCGGCTCGGTGGGCTGTGGCGGGTGACAAGGCCTTGGCATCCGGGGCTGCGGCCGTACTTACGCAGCTACGTCGGTTACTGGGAAGCGGTGACCACGCCGTACGAGGCCCGGCTGGTGCCGACCGGGAGTGCGACCCTGTTGATCAGTCTCGCGGAGCCGTTCTCGCAGGTGCGGCGGCTGGGCGTGCGAGGCGGGGCCAGTGGGCGTATCGGGTCGCTCGTGGTGGGGCTGGAGGACCGGCCCGCGATCTGTACGCATCCCGGCGGCCAGGAGGCGATCCGGGTGGAGTTCACGCCGCTGGGCGCGTATCGGCTGTTCGGCATGCCGATGAGCGAGTTGACGAACCTGGCCGTCGAGGTACGGGACGTTCTGGGGCCCGAGGCCGACGTGCTGGTGGAGCGGATGGCGGCCACACCGGACTGGGCCGCCAGGTTCGACCTGCTGGACGCCGCGCTGCTCACCCGGCTCGAGTACGGCCCGCGGCCCACGCCCGAGGTGGCGCAGGCCTGGCAGCTGCTCTCCGGGAGCGCGGGGGCGATTCCGATCGCCCGGATCGCCGCCGAAGTGGGCTGGAGCCAGGGATACTTGACCCGCCGGTTCACCCAGCAGGTCGGCCTCGCACCCAAGGCGTCGGCCCGGGTGCTGCGCTTTTGCCACGCCGTGGCGCTGCTCGGTCGCGGGGCCACGAGTCTGACCGAGGTCTCCACGACCTGCGGCTTCTACGACCAGGCGCACCTCAACCGCGAGTTCAGGGCCATCGCCGGAACCACGCCGGGACGGATGGTTGCCGCGCGCCGGGTGGAGGGGGCGATGGCTCTGTCCGGGAGTGCGAATTCTTCCAAGACCGGGACGACGGCGGGCCGATAGCGTCCCCGCTGGCACAACCGACGGCCGGTCGGATGGCGCGGGGGACCGTCCGACCGGCCCGGACATCCGTCGAGGCCGCAGCGAGTGCCGGCCACGGCCGGGAGTCTCCACTCGCTCGGGGACCGGATCTGCCGTCAACGGCGTGTCCCCGCACAGGAGTTCGTCCGCTCGGCGCCACGCTGCCTCTCCGGAGCAACAGGCCCATGACGAGAGGGCTGCCCGGGCCGCGGGGCGGGCGCACGGTCGTCCCGTCGAGCCCCTTCCGGTGCGGGACCGCATGAGCACCTCGCCCGGTCCCAGGGCGGCCCCGCCCTCACCCTCGGCCGTGAGCAGTGCCGCCGATCCGATCTCTGAGCGCATCTCCCGCGGTGCGGCCCCGGGGGACGCCCAGCGCCTCGGGGAGTCCGCGCGACCTCGCAGGCCGTTCGCCCCGGGCGGCCGGCGGTTTGAGCGCCACGACGGTACGGACCGCTGACTTGACCTCGGGTACGCCTGGGCGCTGCCGCATGGGCCGATCGTGAGGCGATTCCTTCAGACCCATTGACCGTGGGTGATCCATGCATCTAGCCTCCGTCCTCATATGTAGACGATGTCTTTGTATGAGGACAGGGTTCAGCGGAGTGACTTCAGGTGACTTCAAGGCTGCTCCGGCGACCTCTCCTCATCGCCCTGCCAGTTCAAGGGAGAACTGACACATGCCGCTTGTTGTGGTCGGGATCAGCGTCCTCGTCCTGCTCCTGCTGATGACGAAGCTGAGACTGAACGGCTTCGCCGCCCTCCTGCTGGTCGCCGTGGGGGTCGCCCTGGTACGGGGCATCGCGCTCGAGGAGATACCCGACGTCCTCTCCGAGGGCATCGGGGACCAGATCGGCGACACGATGCTCACCATCGGGCTCGGCGCCATGGTCGGCCGTGTGATGGGGGACTCCGGCGCGGCCCAACGGATCGCCGGCAAGCTCCTCGACGTGTGCGGACCGCGCTGGGTGCAGGTCGCCATGGTGCTGTCCGCGATGCTCATCGGCGTCACCATGTTCTACGAGGTCGCCTTCGTCATCATCGTGCCGGTCGCGTTCACCCTCGTCAGGGTCACCCGGGTCAACCTGCTCTGGGTGGGGCTGCCGATGTCGATCGCCCTGTCCACCATGCACAGCTTCCTGCCGCCCCACCCGGGCCCCACGGCCGTCGCGGCCACCTTCCACGCCTCCGTCGGACTCACGCTGTTCTACGGCCTGTTCATCGCCGTGCCGGTCGGCGCGTTCATCGCGCTGCTGTGGCCGCGCCTGCCGTTCGTCCGGCGGATGAACCCCGAGATCCCCAAGGGGCTGGTCAGTGAACGGGTCTTCGAGGAGGACGAGATGCCCGGCATGGGCTGGTCGCTGGCGGTCGCCCTGCTGCCCGTCGTGCTGATCGCGGGTGCCGCGGTGACCGACCTGGCCACCTCGGGGGACAGTGCCGGACTGCACTTCGTCGCGTTCATCGGCTCGGCGCCCATCGCCCTGCTGCTCACGCTGCTCGTCGCCGTGTGGGTGTTCGGGCCGCGGATGGGGCGCAGCCTGGCGGAGGTCAGCACCTCGTGCAGGGAGGCCGCTCAGGCCATGGCGATGATCCTGCTGGTCATCGGAGCGGGCGGCGCCTTCAAGAACGTACTCGTCGAGGGCGGGATATCCGACTACATCAAGGACGCGACCGACGGCTGGTCGATTTCCCCGATCATCCTGGCCTGGCTGATCGCGGCCATTCTCCGCATCGCCCTCGGCTCCGCGACCGTCGCCGTCGTCACCGCCTCGGGCGTGGCACTGCCGTTGCTCGCGGGCGGCGGGGTCCATGCCGAAGTCATGGTGCTCGCGGTCTCCTGCGGATCGATCGCCTTCTCGCACGTCAACGACCCGGGATTCTGGATGTTCAAGGAGTACTTCAACCTGTCCGTCATCGAGGCGATCAAAGCCCGCACCACGTACACGACGGTCCTCGCGATCCTGGGACTCGGCGGTGTACTGGTCCTCGAACAGGTGCTGGACGCCCTCAAGGTCTGACCTCCTGACCTCCCCCCCCCCGCCTCATCGGAAGGACACCGCCCCGCAATGAGCCAGCCCGTCGTCACGAAGTTCTCCGTCCACCCGGTGGCCGGACGGGACTCCATGCTCCTCAACCTCTCCGGCGCCCACGCCCCCTACTTCACCCGGAACGTCGTCGTGCTGGAGGACTCCGAGGGGCGCACCGGCCTCGGGGAGGTGCCGGGAGGCGACAGCATCACCCGGACCCTCCGTGACGCCGAGAGCCTGGTCGTCGGTGCCCGCGTCGGCGACTACAAGCGCGTCCTGCGCACGATCCACGACACCTTCGCCGACCGCGACTCGGGCGGCCGTGGCGCCCAGACCTTCGATCTCCGTACGACCGTGCACGCGGTCACCGCCGTCGAGTCGGCGCTTTTGGACCTGCTCGGACAGCATCTCGACGTCCCGGTCGCCGCCCTCCTCGGCGACGGCCAACAGCGCGCTGCCGTAAGGGTTCTGGGCTACCTCTTCTACGTCGGCGACCCGGATCGCACCGAGCTCGGCTACGTCCGTGAGCCCGGCGCGGACATCGACTGGTACCGCCTGAGGCGCGAGGAGGCGCTGACCCCCGAGGCGATCGTCCGCCAGGCGGAGGCCACCTACGACCACTACGGCTTCCGCGACTTCAAGCTCAAGGGCGGTGTCCTGCCCGGCAGTGAGGAGGTGAAGGCCGTACACGCGCTCAAGGAACGGTTCCCCGAGGCCAGGATCACCCTCGATCCGAACGGCGCCTGGTCCCTGCGCGAGGCGGTCGAGCTGTGCCGTCCGCTCGTCGGCACGCTCGCCTACGCCGAGGACCCCTGCGGTGCGGAAGGCGCTTACTCCGGCCGGGAGATCCTCGCGGAGTTCCGCCGGGCCACCGGGCTGCCCACCGCGACCAACATGATCGCCACCGACTGGCGGCAGCTCACCCACGCCCTCGCCCTGCAGTCGGTGTCCATCCCGCTCGCCGACCCGCACTTCTGGACCATGCAGGGCTCGGTCCGAGTCGCCCAGTTGTGCCACGAGATGGGCCTGACCTGGGGCTGTCACTCCAACAACCATTTCGACATCTCGCTGGCGATGATGACGCACTGCGGTGCCGCGGCCCCGGGCGAGTACAACGCCCTCGACACCCACTGGATCTGGCAGGAGGGCATGGAGCGGCTCACCGTCGAACCACCGCGGATCACCGGCGGCGAGGTTGCCGTCCCGGAGACGCCGGGCCTCGGGGTCCGGCTGGACCGCGACCGGCTCCGGGCCGCCGAGGAACTGCACGAGGAGGTGGCATCGGCGGGCCGTGACGATGCCGCCGGGATGCAGTACCTGATCAAGGGTTGGACCTTCGACGCGAGGCGTCCGTGCCTGGTGCGCTGAGTTCCGCGTGCGAAGACTGCCGCGCGCGCCGAAGTCGTTGACATGGTCAAGACATCTCACTAGCATCCGGGACACCTTGGAAAGCGCTTTCCAATTCATGCCTCGACTTCCCCCCACGGGATCCACCCCCCACAAGAGGACCCCACGTGAACCCGCGAAAGACCGCCGTGGCAGCAGCGCTCGCCGCCCTGCTCCTGGCCGGCCCCGGCGTCGCCCAGGCCGTCCCGCCCGCCGCGCCCCCACCCCACGAGCAGGTCGCGGCGGCCACCATCACCTGGACCCTGGAGCGGGCCGCCGACCCCACCGCGGACCAGCAGTCGGCGTACACCCGGATCACCTCGGCCATGAACGCCGCGGTGGCCCGCTACAACAACCTCAGCGACCTGGGGAAGTCCATCACCGTCCGCTACGACACGAGCGTGCCCACCGCGGACGGCAACATCAACGGGACCATCCGCTTCGGCAGCAACCGCAGTTACATGACTGAGCGCACCGCTCTGCACGAGATCGCCCACACCATCGGCGTGGGCACGAGCTCGGGCTGGTCCTCGCTCGGCGGCAGCGGCACCTGGACAGGTGCTCAGGCGACCGCCCTCGTGCGGCAGTACGACGGTTCCTCGGCCAAGTTGTCCACCGGCGGTGGCCACTTCTGGCCGTACGGCCTCAACTACGAGAACGAGTTCTCCAGTACGGCGGCCGACCGCCACGTGCGGATCGTCGAGGCGATGGTGCGTGACGGTCTGTGAGCTGACGGGTTGATGTCCGGGGGCGAAAAACCGCTCCTGGACACGGTGTTCGGGCGCAGGGCAGGCCCCTGAGGGGAAGGGCTCTTGTCGTCCGGCACCCCACCGCGCACTGGAGGCTCTCTTGGACGTCCACGGCACACCCGACACTTCCTGGCCCGGTCCGCTCTCCCGCCGCAGATTCCTCCAGGCCGCCGGCGTCACCGCCACCGCCGTCGCGGCCGTCGGTCCACCCGCCGCGGCCGCCCCCTCCCACCCGGCCACCCTCACCCTGACCGCCGCCACCGGCGGTTCCGCGACGCTCTCCCCGGCCGGTGACCGGCTGATCGCCGAAGTGCAGAACCTGCTCTGGTCGATCCCGCGCACCGGTGGCACCGCCGTCGCGCTCACCTCGCCCGGACTCGAACCCACCCGCCCGCAGTTCTCGCCCGACGGCAGCCGTCTCGTCGTGTGCGCCTACCGCGGCGGCGGGTTCCACCTGTGGACCCTGCGGCCCGACGGCAGCGACGTACGACAGCTCACCGACGGGCCCTGGGACGACCGTGGCCCCGCCTGGTCGCCGGACGGTACCCGGATCGCGTTCGCCTCCGAGCGCGGCGGCGACACCGTGACCGGCAGCCCCTACCGCGTCTGGGTCGTCGACGTACGCTCCGGAGCGCTGACCCGGCTCACCGGACACTCCGGACAGCAGGGCCCGGCGCAGGGCGGCGCCTGGGAGGACTTCGACCCCACCTGGTCGGCGGACGGTGAGCGCGTGCTGTTCGTGCGCGCGGCCGTCGCCGCCGCGGGCACCCTGCGCGCCGACACCGTTGCCTCCGTCGCCGCCGACGGCTCGGGACCGGTCACCGTCGAGCACACCGACGACTCCGGCGCGCAGCTGATGACCCCGACTGTCTCACCGCGCGGCCGCCTCGCGTATCTGCGCACCACGCCGGCGCCCACCGCCTCCTGCACCCTCGTCGTGGACGGCGCGCCCGTCACGGTCGACGGCGACGTCCTGCCCGCCCCGCCCCGCTGGACCGACGGCGAACGGCTCCTGCTCGCGGTGGACGGCCACTTCCGCCTGCTCGACCCCACGGCGCCCGCGGCGGGGGAGGAGATCCCGTTCACGGCGGCGATGCCCGTGGAACGGCCCCGCTACCGAGGCAAGGCGTACGACTTCGAGGGCACCGGCATCCGGCCCGTGCGGTCCCTGCACCTGCCCGCTCTGTCGCCCGACGGCCGCAGTGTCGTCTTCGCCGCGCTCAACTCCCTCTGGACAGCCGGGACTTCGGGCGGGCGCGCGCCCCGCAAGGTCCTTCAGGTCCCGCACACGCGCTATGTGCTGGGACCGACCTGGACACCCGACGGCACGGGTCTCCTCTACGCGGACGACCGGGACGGACTGTTCGCCGTGCGGCGCCGCGACCTCGACTCCGGCGAGGAGACCGTACTCGCCGACGGCGGCCGGGTCTTCCCCGCGCTCTCGCCCGACGGGACCCGGCTGGCCTGCCTGGACATGTCCGGCAACCTGGTCGTGCGCGAGCTGCCCGACGGCGGGGAACGCACCCTCGTCGCCCCGCTCGGAGCGGGCGGTCTGCCCGGCCGCCCCAGCTGGTCTCCCGACGGCCGGTACATCGCCCTGTGCGACCGTAACCGGCTCAACCAGCGCTTCCGTGAGGGCTACAACCTCATCCGGGTCGTCGACACCACGACCGGCACCGCCGCCCTGCACGCCCTCGCGCCGCACACCTCCCTGTCGGACCGCTACGACTCGGGGCCGGTGTGGTCGCCGGACGGCCGCTGGATGGCCGTCGTCGCCGAGTCCGCTCTGTGGCTGCTCCCGGTCCGCCCGGACGGCACCCCCGACGGGGAGCCGCGCCGCCTCACCACCGAGCCCGCCGACCACCCCTCCTGGTCCGCCGACTCCCGCACCCTGCTCTACCTCTCCGCGGGCGCCCTGCGCCTGATCGACGTCCGCAGCGGCAAGGCCCGTACGGTCAGGGTGCCGTTGGACTACCGGCGTCCCCGTCCCGCCGACACCCTCGTGCACGCCGGCCGGTTCTGGGACGGCACCGGGCCGGACGTCCGCGAGGACGTGGACCTCCTCATCCGTGACGGCCGTATCGGGGAGGTCTCCCCGCACCGCGCCGGGCGGCCGTCCGCCCGCCGCGTCGACGCGAGCGAGCGCACCGTGCTCCCGGGACTCTGGGACGCGCACACCCACCCCTGGCAGAGCACCTACGGCGGCCGCCAGACCGCGCTCCAGCTCGCCTACGGCATCACGACCGCCGTCTCCCTGGGCGGCTTCGCCTACGAGCAGGCCCGGATCCGCGAGGCGGTCGCCGCGGGCGCCCTCGCCGGGCCGCGACTGCTGGCCACCGGTGAACTGCTCGACGGCGCCCGGGTCGCCTACAGCATGGGTCGCGCGCACCGCACCCCCGAGGGGCTGAGGCGCTCGCTGGCGCGCGGGGCGGCGCTGGACTGGGATTTCGTGAAGACGTACGTCCGTGCCCCGGGCTGGGTGATGAAGGAGGCAGCGGACTTCGCGCACGAACGGCTCGGGGTGCGCAGCGGCAGCCACCTGCTCACGCCGGGCGTGCAGCTCGGGCAGGATCTGACGACCCATCTGCAGGCCACCCAGCGGCTGGAGTTCGGGCACGCGACCACCGCGACGGGCCGTGCCTACCAGGACGTCCAGGAGATCTACTCCGAGGCGGGCTTCCATCTGATCGCCACCCCGTTCACCGCGCTCGCCCTGCTGGGCGCCGACCCCGTGCTCGCCGAGGACCGCCGTGTCACCACGCTGATGCCGCCGTGGGACACCGCACTGGTCCGTCAGCAGGCCGGACAGCCGCCCACCGACGCCCAACTCACAACGCTTGAACTCGAGTTGGCGGTCTACCGACGGATCCTGGCCGACGGCGGGCTCGTCGCGCTCGGCACCGACCAGCCGCTCGTGCCGGTCGGACTGCATCTGCATCTCGCCTTGCGGGCGCTGCACCGTGGCGGGCTCTCGCCGGCCGAGACCCTGCGCACCGCCACGCTGCTGCCCGCCCGTGTGTTCGGCGCGGACACCGACCTGGGCACGCTGGAGGAGGGCAAGCTGGCCGATCTCACGGTCGTGGACGGTGATCCCTTCACCGACTTCGACAGCCTCATCCGTACGGTGGCGGTGCTGCGCGGGGGTGTGCTCTTCGAGCAGGCGGACCTCGTGGACGCCTTCGACTCCGCGCGGCGCTCCGGGGCGTCCTTCGGCCCGTCCTTCGGCGTGTCCTCCGATGCTCCGTCCGAGGCGGAATGGCTTGAGGTGAGCCGGCAACTGCGGCGGGAGGGGTGCTGCGATCCGGGGGCCGCGCTGTGAGAGACGCGGAGAGATACGGGCCTGACGCCTGGACGCCCACCGTCCCTGGATCTGACTTGTCCGATTCCTGTGTGGCGCGCACCCTGGGTCTGTGAGGCACCTCACCGCGCGAATAGAGCAAGAATGGCCACTTTTGATCAAGGGAACGGTCACAGCGGGTGGTCATCTGATGTCGCGACGGTCACCCTCGGCCTGGACGGCCTGGTCACAGGGTGGAGCGAGGGCGCTCGACGACTGTTGGGCCACCGCGCCCCGGAGGTCGTAGGGCGCCCCGCGACCGTTCTGCTCCTCGGTGAGGGAGCGCCCGAGGCGAGCGGGCTCTCCCTCACAGGCTCCCAGGAATGGCGGGGCATGGCGGCACTGCGGCATCGGGACGGCCACCGCGTCGAGACGACCCTGCACGCCCAGCCGTCGCTGGGCGCCGACGGCACGGCCCACGCCTTCGTCGTGGCCCTCTCTCCGGGCACCGACCGGTCCATGGTGCAGTGGGCATTCGACCAGGCCTCGATCGCGCTCTCCACCCACAGCGTGGCATCCGGCTCGTGGCGCCGGAACGCGGCGGCGCAGGGCGGGGAGGCATGGGCGGGCGGGGGTGGACCGGCTGTTCAACGAGCCGGGGGAGGGATGCCTCTCGAGGCCGGATACCAGCCGGCCGCCTCCGGCTCCGCCACCGCCACCGCCACCGGTTCCGCCACCGGTTCCGCCTCCGGTTCCGCCTCCGGTTCCGCCTCCGGCTCCGGTTCCGCCTCCGGCTCCGGTTCCGCCTCCGCCACCGCCTCCGTCGACGAAGGCTTCCTCCAGTGTGTGCGCCGCGTCGCCGAGGAACGCGCCCCGATGCGCTTTGAGTGCCTGGCCCCGGAGCCGTCCTGCGCCCCCGGCGCCGCCGTCCCGCGCGGCTCCGCCCACGACCGCGCCTGGGTGATCGAGCTCTGGCCGGTCCGCGACCCCGCCACCGGTGAGGTGGTCGGTGTGGGCACCGCCGCGTTCGACAGCAGCGACCAGCACGCGGCCCGGCAGCGGCTCGCCCTGCTGCAGGAGGCCGGCACCCGCATCGGCACCACCCTGAACGTGACCCGCACCGCCCAGGAGCTCGCCGACCTCGCCGTCCCGCGCCTCGCCGACTTCGTCAGCGTGGACCTGCTCGACTCAGTGCTGCGCGGGGACGAGCCGGTACCGGGGCCGGTCGACGCGGCCGTGGTGCTGCGCAGAGTCGCCCATCAGTCCACCGGCGAAGGGGAGGACGTGCCCGAGGCCGCCATCGACCTCGGCGGCATGGACACCTACCCGCCGTTCTCGCCGCCCGCCCGCTGCCTGGCCGACGGCAAACCGGTGCTCAGCGGCGTGGACGACCCCGACTTCGCCGTGTGGATCGCTGGGCACGAGACACGTACCGCGCGTGTGGCGGAGTACGGCATGCACTCCGTCATGGCCACCCCGCTGCGCGCCCGGGGCATCACCCTCGGGGTCGCGGTCTTCACCCGTGTCGCGGGTTCCCCACCCTTCGAACCGGACGACCTGATCCTCGCCGAGGAACTCGCCGGCCGGGCCGCGGTCGGTGTCGACAACGCCCGCCGCTACACCCGCGAACGCACCAACGCCCTCACCCTCCAGCGCAGCCTCCTGCCCCGGGACCTGCCCAGACAGGCGGCAGTCGAGGTGGCGTACCGCTATCTGCCCGCCGGAACCGGCGCGGGCGTGGGCGGCGACTGGTTCGACGTCGTGCCGCTGTCGGGCACCCGCGTGGCCCTGGTCGTCGGGGACGTCGTCGGCCACGGCATCCACGCCTCCGCCACCATGGGCCGGCTGCGCACCGCCGTCCGCACGCTCGCCGACGTGGACCTGCCCCCGGACGAACTCCTCACCCACCTCGACGACCTGGTCATGCACCTCGCCACGGACAAGGAGGACATCGACCCCGACGAGCCGTACTTCGTCAGCGGCGAGATCGGCGCGACCTGTCTGTACGCCGTCTACGACCCGGTGTCCCGCGTGTGCACCTTCGCCAGCGCCGGTCACGTCCCGCCCGTCGTGCTGCTCCCCGACGGCACGGCCCGTGTGGTCGAGCTGACCCCGGGTCCGCTGCTCGGCGTCGGCGGGCTGCCCTTCGAGTGCACCGAGCTGGAGCTGCCCGAGGGAAGTCTGCTGGCGTTCTGCACGGACGGCCTGGTCGAGGCGCGGGACCGTGACGTCGGCCTCGGTCTCGACCGGCTCTGCGAGGCCCTGGCCGGCCCCGTCACCTCGCTGGAAGCCACCTGCGACACCGTCCTGAGGGCCCTGCTGCCCGCGAGCCCCTCCGACGACGTGGCGCTGCTCCTCGCCCGCACCCGCGCCCTGCATGCCGACCAGGTCGCCGCCTGGGCGCTGCCCTCCGATCCCTCGATCGTGGCCGACGCACGGGCCCAGGCCACCCGCCAGCTCACCGCGTGGGGCCTGGAGGAGGCGGCGTTCGTCACCGAGCTGGTGGTGAGCGAGCTGGTCACCAACGCCATCCGCTACGGCGCCGTACCGATCGGCCTCAGGCTCATCCGCGACCGGACCTTGATCTGCGAGGTCTCCGACGCCAGCAATACCGCCCCGCATCTGCGCCGGGCCCGCACCTACGACGAGGGCGGTCGCGGGCTGCACATGGTCGCCCAGCTCACCCAGGGTTGGGGCACCCGCCAGACCCCCGTGGGCAAGACCATCTGGGCCGAACAACCCCTTCCGGACGGCTGACCCATGGCAGAGCGAACCGGAATCGACGACCCCGGCGGTGGCACGCACACGCTCGGGCTTCTCTACCCGCCCGCCGGCCGCCGACGCGAGTACACCACCATGCAGCTCGCCTTCGTCGGAGGGGTGGCCGAGGCCGCTGCCGAGCAGGGCTACGACCTGCTGCTCGCACCCGCGGGCGCCCACGACGACCCGTCATTTCCGCGGATGGTCGACGAGCGGCGGGTGGACGGCGTCATCGTCATGGAGATCCGCCGGGAGGACGACCGTGTCGAGTACCTGGCCGAGGCGGGCTTCCCCTTCGTGGCCATCGGCCGCAACCACCGGGCCGACGTGGCCGGCTGGGTCGACCTGGACTTCGCCGGTCTGGCCGGCGGCTGTGTCCAGCACCTCGCCGACCTCGGCCACCGCAGGATCGCCTTCGTCAACCGGTCCGAGCAGCTCTTCGACAGCGGCTACGGCTTCGCCCGGCTCGGGGACGAGGGCTACACCGAGACGATGAAGAAACTGCTGCTCACCCCGCACGCCTATCTGTGCGGCGACGACCTCGCGTCAGGAGAGGAGGTCGTGGAGCGCATCCTGAGCGACGACCCGGCGACGACATCGCTGGTCACCATGAACGAGGCGGCCCTGGAGGGTGTCTACCGCGCACTCACCCGCAACGGCCGCAGCGTGCCGCGCGACTTCTCCGTCGTCGGTGTGGCGGCGAGCCCCTGGGCCGAGCAGGTGAACCCGGCCCTCACCGCCGCGGAGATACCCGCCAAGGAGATGAGCCGGGTCGCCGTCGACCTGATGACGCGGCGGCTGCGCTCACCGGACTCGCCTCCCCGGCACGTCCTGCTGAAACCGCTGATCACCCTGCGCGGGAGCACGGGACGCTGCCCGTCGGTGCCGGGTTCGGAACCCGAGACCGAACTCCCCGATTTCCCCGATATCGACCTGGATTTCTGATACGTCGGTTTCTGTGCCCGATCATCGAACCAGTGGGAGCAGACCATGTCGTACCCCGTCGACCGTCGCGGTTTCCTGCGTGTCTCCGGCGTGGCGGCGGCCTCCGCCGCCCTCGGGCTGGCCTCCTGCAGCTCGGACAAGTCGGGCCCGGTGACCCTGAGCTGGTGGGACTACTTCACCCTGGACAACTTCCAGCCCGGAATGAACCGTCTGATCAAGGACATCGAGGCCGGTGTCCCGGACGTGCGGATCGAGCGGCGGAGCTTCCCGTTCGCCGAGCTGGAACGGCAGATCACCCTGGGCGCGATCTCCGGCGACCTGCCCGACCTCGCCATCGTCGACAACGTCTCCATGAACACCCTCGGCGGCAGCCGGTTGCTGGCCGACCTCACCTCCAGGGTCGAGAAATGGGGCCAGGCCGACGAGTACTACAAGGGCCCGTGGTCCGGCTGCCAGGTGGGTGGAAAGACCCTGGGCATCCCCAACAACAGCAACTGCCTCGCCCTCTACTGCAACACCCGCATGCTCAAGTCCGCCGGTGTCGAGCCCCCCACCACCTGGGACGAACTGGCCGTTGCCGCACAGAAGCTGACCAGCGGCGACCGCTACGGCCTGGCCCTGAGCGCGATCAAGACCGAGGAGGGTGTCTTCCAGTTCCTGCCGTTCCTCTGGCAGGCGGGCGGCGACCTGGACACCTTCCGTACGTACGGCGCCACCGCGCTCACCTTCCTCGACGAACTGATCGCCAAGGGTTCCCTGTCCGAACAGTGCGTGGGCTGGACCCAGCAGGACGTCAACACCCGCTTCCTCAACCAGCGTGCCGCGATGCAGATCAACGGCCCCTGGCAGATCCCCACGCTGAAGGAGGCCGACTTCGACTGGAAAGTCGTCGCCCTGCCCCGCGACAAGGTGGCGGCCACCTGCCTGGGCGGCGAGAACTGGGTCGTGATGGCGAACAGCAAGCACGTGGACAAGGCGTGGCAGGTCCTGCAGTACACCCAACGCCCCTCGGTCCTGGTTCCGTACCTGGTGTCCTTCGGTGAACTCCCCGCCCGCAAGGACCTCGCCGACCGGGGCAGCTGGGCCTCCGACCCGGCCCTGCGGCTCTTCCTCAGCCAGCTGCCCCTCGCCCGGCCACGCCAGTACGGCGCCCACTACGCCGAGGCCTCGCAGGCCGTCGCGGAGGCGGAGCAGGCCGTGCTCGCCGGATCCACGTCCCCGTCCGCCGCGGCCAGGACCGCGGCCGGAAAGATCGACAAAGCGCTGGGCGAGCAATGAGACAGCCCCTCTCGCTCTCCGCGCGCCGCAGCCGCACCGGCTACCTGTTCTGCCTGCCGGGCCTGACCTTCCTCGCCCTCTTCCTGGCCTACCCCATCCTCTACAACGTGTGGACCTCCGTCCACGACGTCGACCTGGGCCAACTCCTCGGCGGGGCCGAGCGGTTCACCGGACTGGACAACTACCGGACCGTGGCCGACGACCCGGCCTTCTGGCACTCGGTACGCCTCTCCCTGGTCTTCACCGGGGGCTCGCTGCTGCTCCAGTTCACGATCGGTTTCGCCCTGGCCCTGCTCTTCGCGCGCCCCTTTCCCCTCAACGGCCTGCTGCGCTCCCTCCTGCTGGTCGCCTGGCTGTTGCCCCCGGTGGTCAGCGGCACCCTCTTCCGCTGGATGCTGGACGCCGAGTCCGGCGCCTACAACGCCCTGTTGAAACCCGTCGGCCTGTCCCACGACTGGCTCACCGACCCCTCCACCTCGATGGCGGGGGTCGTCTTCGCCAACGTCTGGGTCGGCGTGCCCTTCAACATGCTGCTGCTCCTGGTCGGACTGCACACCATCGACCCCGAGCTTTACGAGGCCGCCGCCATCGACGGAGCGAACACCTGGCAGCGCTTCCGCCACCTCACCCTGCCGCTGATGCGGCCCGTCTCGGTGACCGTCCTCCTCCTCGGTCTCCTCTACACCTTCAAGGTCTTCGACCTCGTCTATGTGATGACCGGCGGCGGCCCGGTCGACGCCACCCGCGTGCTGTCCCTCTACGTCTACGAGGTGTTCTTCACGTTCTTCCGGTTCGGCCAGGGCGCTGCGGCGGCCCTGCTGCTGCTCGTCGTACCCCTGCTGGCGGGTGCCTGGTACGTACGCCGGCTGCGGCGCGAGGACGAGGCGCCGGCGGGGGGTGCGGTATGAGACGACCACGTCACCCCTGGCTGCTGACCGCGCTCGCCACGGCCGTCACCGCCGTCTTCCTGCTGCCGGTGTACTGGATGGTGAAGACCAGCCTCACCCGTCCGGACCATATCCAGACCCCCGGCCCGCAGTGGGCGCCCAGCCCCGTCACCGGCGAGAACTATTCGACGGCCCTGGGCTACGAGGGTCTGACCCGGGCCCTGCTCAACAGTCTCGTCATCTCCTGCGGGGTGGTCGCGCTCACCCTGCTGCTCGGCGTCCCGCTCGCCTACTCCCTCGCCCGGATCCGGATGCGCGGCTCGGGTGCGATGGTGCTCGCGCTCCTCGTCGCCCAGCTTCCGCCCGCCATCGTGCTGGCGGCCCCCCTGTTCATCCTCGAACGCCGGGCCGGTCTCACCGACACCTACCTGGGCCTGATCGCCGCCGACACCACACTCACGCTGCCCTTCACGGTGATCGTGCTGCGTCCCGTGATGCGCAGCGTTTCGCCCGAACTGGAGGAAGCGGCCCTGGTCGACGGCTGCGGACTGCCCGGTGTGCTGCTGCGGGTCGTCCTGCCGCTCATGGTGCCCGGTGTGGTCGCGGCGGCCGGGCTGTCCTTCCTGATCGGGTGGGGGGAGTTCCTGTTCGGGCTCACGCTTGCCGAGGGGCCCGGCGTCCAGCCCGTCACCGTCCTGCTGAACGCCTTCATCGGGCAGCACGGGACGTCGTGGGGCGCTTTGATGGCCACCGCCACCCTCATCAGCATCCCGGTGGTGTGCGTCTTCGCCGTCTTCCAGCGCTTCATCGTCGGCGGGCTCACCGCGGGCAGTGTGAGGGGCTGAACGCCATGCATCCGCGCGACAGCACCCCCTGGATCGCACCGCCCCCACCCCTGGTCCCGGCCCTGCTGGATCCGCTGGCCGGTGCGTCCGTCGCCTCGGTCGGCAAGGACGGCGTGACCCTCGACGTACGCACGGCGTACGGACGTACGGGCACGCTCCGCCTGCGCCCGGCGGCGGGCAACTGCCTGCGGATCACCTTGCGCTTGGACGGCGTGGCGACGACACCGCGGCTGTCCGTCGTCACCGCGACGACGGACAGCCGTTGCACGGTCGAGCAGTCACCGGACGCCCTCACCCTGCACCTTGAGTCACTCGGTCTCGAAGTCCATCTGACGCCCCTCACCATGGAGTTGACGAGCCACCACCTGCTGCAAGCGACCGACGTGAGCGACCCCAGCGACCGCAGGACCGTCCTGCCCCTCGGCGTCACCGAACTCGCCGACGGCCGACTCGCGTACCACGACAGCTGGTTCACCGAACCCGACGAGCACTTCTACGGCCTCGGTGAACGCTTCACCGGCCCCGACCTGCGCGGCCAACGGGTCGACTGCTGGGTCGAGGACGCCCAGGGCTCGACCGGCACCCGCTCCTACAAGGCGGTCCCGTTCCTGCTCTCCAGCCGCGGCTACGCCGTCCTCGTGGACACCACCTGTGCGGCCTCCTTCGATCTCGCCCACAGCAACACCGGCGCCTGGTCGCTGACCGTCCCCGACGAGGAACTCGACTACTACCTGATCACCGGCACCCCCGCCGAGTGCCTGCGCACCTACCGCGATCTGACCGGCCCCGCCCTGCTGCCTCCGGACTGGGCCTTCGGCCCCTGGATCTCGGGCGGCTTCCGCCGGGACAGCGCGGACGAGGTACGCGAGCGAGCCCGCCGTGTCCGCGAACTCGGCTTCCCCTGCGATGTGTTGCACATCGACACCTACTGGCAGCGACCCGGCTGCTGGTCGGACCTGGAGTGGGACACCGAGGCCTTCCCGGACCCCCACGGGCTGATGACCGACCTGGCCGGGCAGGGCTTCCACGTGTCCCTGTGGATGAACCCGTACATCAGTGTCGACAGCCCGCACTTCGCCGAGATCGACGACAACGGCTGGTTCCTGCACACCACTTCGGGCGGCACGTGGACCGGGCAGGTCTGGGGTGGCGCGCACCCGGACTCGGCCGTCCTCGACCTGACCCGTCCCGGCGCCGTCGACTGGTTCCGGAGCCGGGTCCGCCAGGTACTGGCCACCGGGGTGTCGGTCCTGAAGACCGACTTCGGCGAGGCGGTCCCCGTGGCAGCGGTGGCGTACAACGGCATGACCGGCGACCGACTGCACAACCTCTACCCCCTCCTCTTCAACGACCTGGTCGCCGAGGTCACCCGGGAGGTCGCGGGCCACGGCCTGACCTGGGGCCGCTCCACCTGGACCGGCGGCCAGCGGCACGGCGCCAAGTGGACCGGCGACTCCAACGCGAGCTGGCAGGACCTGGCCTCGACCCTGCGCGCGGGCCTCTCGCTCTCCTTCTCCGGCCATCCCTTCTGGAGCCACGACATCGGCGGCTTCCACGGCACCCCGGATCCCGAACTCTTCGTCCGCTGGGCGCAGTTCGGTCTACTGTCGCCCCTCAGCCGGTTCCACGGGATGACGTCCCGGCTGCCCTGGGACTTCGGCGAGGAGGCGTACGCGGCGGTCCTGCACGCGGCCCGGCTGCGCATGCGCCTGCTGCCCTACGTCCTCCGGGCCGCCGCCGACGCGGTCCGAACCGGCGAGCCGCTCGCCCGCCCCATGGCCCTGGACCACCCCGACCGCCCGGACGCCCACGCGGCCGACCTCCAGTACCTGCTGGGCCCGGACCTGCTGGTCGCCCCGCTGTCCGCACCGGGAGGGCGGCGGCAGGTGTGGTTCCCACCCGGGGAATGGCTGCCGTACGCGGGCTCAGGCGGCCCGATCACCGGCCCCGCCTGGCGTCGGGTCCGCATCCCCCTCACCGCCGCCCCCCTCTGGCTGCGGGCCGGGGCGCACGTTCTGTGAGCGGCGGGTCGCACACCGCCCCGGGACCGGGCGCCGACTGTTTGGGCCGCCTCAGAGGTGGGACTCTGGGACGGAAGAGGTATCCGCCGAGGGGACTCGGGAGGGCCCGATGGGACGTGACGTGCCGGCCCTGGTGTTCACGCGGGAGGACCGCCGACGGTACCGGGACAAGATGCACACCTGCCTCGACGTCCTCGCGCAGATGCTGCGCGAGTCCGGCTTCGAGAGCGAGCGGCCGCAGGTCGGGCTGGAGATCGAGCTCAACCTGGTGGGCGAGGACGGGCTCCCGGTGATGCGGAACACCGAGGTGCTCCAGGCGATCGCCGACCCCGCCTGGTCGAGCGAGCTGGGCCGTTTCAACCTGGAGATCAACGTCCCGCCCCGCCGCCTGCTGTCGGGCGGCCCCGGCTCCTGGGAGCAGGAGATCCGCGACGCCCTCAACCACGCCGAGGAACGTGCCTCGGCGGTCGGCGCGCACCTGATCATGGTGGGCATCCTGCCGACGCTGGGCGAGACGGACGTCGGCGAGACCGCCCTGTCCGGCGATCCGCGCTACCGGCTGCTCAACGAGCAGATCTTCGCGGCGCGCGGCGAGGACCTGCACATCAAGGTGGACGGTGTGGAGCGGCTCGCCCTGTACGCCGACGCGATCACCCCCGAGGCCGCCTGCACCAGCACGCAGTTCCATCTCCAGGTCGCGCCCAAGGAGTTCGCGGACTACTGGAACGCGGCACAGGCCGTCGCCGGCGTACAGATCGCCCTCGCGGCCAACTCACCCTTCCTCTTCGGCAGGGAGCTGTGGCGCGAGACCCGCATCCCCCTCTTCGAGCAGGCCACCGACACCCGGCCCCAGGAGATCAAGGCCCAAGGTGTCCGGCCCCGGGTGTGGTTCGGGGAGCGGTGGATCACCAGCGTCTTCGACCTGTTCGAGGAGAACGTGCGCTATTTCCCCGCGCTCCTGCCGATCTGCGACGACGAGGACCCGCAGGAGGCTCTGGACGGCGGCGGGGTCCCGGAACTCGGCGAACTGACCCTGCACAACGGCACGATCTACCGCTGGAACCGCCCGATCTACGCCGTCACCGACAGTGGCCCCCACCTGCGCATCGAGAACCGGGTGCTGCCCGCCGGGCCCACGGTGGCCGACATCATCGCCAACGGCGCCTTCTACTACGGCCTGACACGCGCCCTGGTCGACGAGGACCGGCCGGTGTGGACGCGGATGTCCTTCTCGGTCGCCGAGGAGAACCTGCACACCGCCGCCCGTGACGGCATCGACGCCCGCCTGTACTGGCCCGGGGTGGGCGAAGTGCCGGTCACGGAACTGGTGTTGCGGCGGCTGTTGCCCCTCGCCCACCGGGGCCTGGAACTGGCCGGGATGGACGCGGAATGGCGTGAGCCGCTGCTCGGTGTCATCGAGCAGCGGTGCGTCACCGCCCGCAACGGCGCCCTGTGGCAGGCGGAGACGGTCCACCATCTGGAGAAGGCGGGCTGCGACCGCCAGGAGGCGCTGCGCCGGATGACGATGACGTACATGGACTACATGCACCTCAACGCGCCCGCGCACACCTGGCCCGTGGACTGATCACCGCCACTTCTCCTCAGGCGTCAGCGGCACCGGCGCGGGCCGCTCCACCGACGTCGACAGCTCGATCCGCCGCCCCTCGGCCGACGAACGGAGCAGCGCCGTCATCGTCTCCAGTACGTGCAGGGCGAGTTCACCGCTCGCGCGCGGTGTCCGCCGTCCGTCGGCGGCGACGAAGTCGAGCAGACCGACGCCCCGGGCTGCCCCCACATAGCCGGCCGACGCCGGAAGCGTGCGCCATCCCTTCTCGGTCTCGCCGAGTTCGAGGAGCCGTACCTCGCCGTCGAAGTTGTTCGGGTCCGGGACCGTGAGGGTTCCCCTGTCGCCGTGGACCTCGATCGGCGCGGCCGTGGTCGAGACGCCGTCGAAGCTCGTCGTGAGCGTCGTGAGGGCCCCGCCCTCGTGTTCGAGGACCCCGGAGACATGGCTGTCCACCTCGACCGGGATCCGCTCGCCGGCGCGCGGGCCGGACCCGATGACCCGCTCGGTGCGGAGCCGGCTGGACGCCCCGATCACGGCACGCACCGGGCCCAGCAGATGCACCAGGGCGGACAGGTAGTACGGCCCCATGTCCAGCAGGGGGCCGCCACCGGCCGTGTAGTAGAAGTCCGGTTGGGGATGCCACCGTTCGTGGCCCGGGGTGACCATGACGGCCGACGCGAACAGCGGGCGGCCGACGGCTCCCGCCTCCACCGCCGCTCGTGCCGTCTGCACGCCGGTGCCCAGGACGGTGTCCGGCGCGCATCCCACGCCGACCGCCGCCTTCGCCGCGGCCTCCAGGACGGTGCGGGCATCCGGGAGTTCGGCGGCCAGCGGCTTCTCGCCGTAGACGTGCTTGCCCCGGGCGATGGCACCGAGGGCGATCTCGGCGTGCGCCGCGGGCACGGTGAGGTTCAGGACCGTGTCGACGTCCGGGCTGCTCAGCAGCTCCCTGACGGACAGTGCCTGTACGCCGGGCAGTCCGGCGGCAACGGTGGCCGACCTGGAGGCGTCCAGGTCGGCCACCGCGGTGACGCGCACCGCGGAGTGGCCGACGAGCGTGTCCAGGTAGGCGCGGGAGATGACGCCGAGACCTACAACGCCTATGCGGTGCGCGTCGCCCACAGCATGCCCCTCTCGATGACGGTACGGACATCGGGGTGCTCGAGAACGTCGAGGTTGTGCCCGGGAGTCGTCACCACGACCCGTCCGGCACCCCACTGCCGGGTCCAGACCGCCGGTGAGGTGACCGGCCGGTGCCAGGGCTGCCACGGCCGGGCGGGATGGGTGGTGGTGGCGAGGACGTCGATCAGGTCGTCGTGGAGCACCCAGTACTGCTCGGTGTGCAGCTCGAAATCCTCGATGCCCGCGGTGACGGGGTGTTCCCGGCCGAGATCGGTGAGGGTGACGGTGTACGGCAGGAAGTTGTCCTCCTCGCCGCCCTGCCGCTCGCACGGTTCCTTGCCCGGGTGGGTCGCGAACTGGCCGCCCACCAGATGGAGATAGTCGGAGGAGGCACGGAACGAGTCGGCGATCCCGCCGTGCCAGCCGGTGAGGCCGGTACCGGCCACGACGGCCGCGCTCAGTCCCGACACCTGCTCGGCGGTGATCTCCGACATGGTCACGCACTGCACCACGAGGTCGGTGGCGGCCATCTCGGCGCTGTCGGCGTAGACATCGGTCGACTCCTCGATCCGGACGTCGTAGCCGTTGCTCTCCAGGAAGGGCAGGAACAGCTCCGTGGCCTTGACCGGCTGATGTCCCTCCCAACCGCCTCGGACCACCAGGGCTTTCTTACGCGTCATTTTGTTCCTTCGTGAGACAGGAAAGGGCTCCTGGGGAGTTCCCCCGGACGGGCCCGAGGAAATCCACCTTCCGGTGGACGGGATTCCGACAACCTCGCTATTGGTATGGACCTGTCAACAGTGAAGGGCTAGTCTCTGCCGAGCCACACCACTGAGAGCGCTCTCAGAGAACTCTGCTGTTCCACCCCCACCTCGTTGGAACGACGAAGGGCAATCTCCATGAGACGCAGAATCATGCGCGCGGGCCTGGCGGTGCTGCTCCTGCTCGGCGCCGGCGCGACCGCGAGCACGGTCCCGGCCACCGCCGACGAGAAGCAGCCCGCCTCCGCCGGACTCCTCACGGCGATGCAGCGGGACCTCCACCTCACGAAGACCGAAGCCGTGGCGAGGCTCGCCGCCGAGCAGCGGGCCACGGCTCTGGAGCCCAAGGTCCGCCGAGCCGCGGGCAGTTCGTACGGCGGCTCCTGGTTCGACGCGGCCAAGGGCACGCTGACCGTCGCCGTCACCCCCGACGCCTCGGTCACCGCCCTCCGCGAGATACGCGCCACCGGCGCCACGGTCCGTACCGTCGCCCACAGCGCCCGCGAACTCTCCGCCACCCAGGTCCGGCTCGACGCACTGCCCGCACCGGACGCCGTCAGCAGCTGGCATGTCGACGCGAAGGCCGGCGCGGTGGTGGTGGACATCGTCAGCGGCCGACAGGGTGACAACGATGTCCAGCGGTTCCTCGCCCGCGCCCGTGAAGCAGGTCCCGTCACGGTGCGGGAAGTGGCCGCCGCACCGACCACCTTCGCCGCCGGAACCGTCGGTGGCGACCCCTACTACACCGGCAACGTCCGCTGCTCCATCGGCTTCTCGGTCTACGGCGGGTTCGTCACCGCCGGCCACTGCGACCAGCACACCGGCAGCGTCTACGGCTGGGACCGCAGCTACGTCGGCAACTTCCAGGGCTCGTCCTTCCCCGACAACGACTACGCCTGGGTCAACGTCGGCAGCGGCTGGTGGACCGTCCCGGTCGTGCTCGGCTGGGGCACCGTCTCCGACCAGCTCGTGCGCGGCTCGAACGTAGCGCCGGTCGGCTCCTCGATCTGCCGCTCGGGCTCGACCTCCCACTGGCACTGCGGCACGGTCCTCGCCATGAACGAGACCGTCAACTACAGCCAGGGCGCGGTGCACCAGATGACCAAGACCAGTGTCTGCGCCGAACCCGGGGACTCCGGCGGCTCCTTCATCAGCGGCGACCAGGCCCAGGGTGTCACCTCCGGCGGCTGGGGCAACTGCTCCAGCGGCGGCGAGACCTGGTTCCAGCCCGTCAACGAGATCCTCAACCGGTACGGCCTGACCCTGCACACCGCCTGATCGCCGGTGTGGGCCCGGCTCTCCCGACTCCGGGCCGGGCCCGCACTCGCGTCGCCGGTCCCCCGGCTCAGGTGGCGGCGGGTCAACGGTCAGGAGACCGGCCGAACCGACGGCATCAGGGTTCTCAGGGGGAACGCCCAGGGGCCGATTCCGGCACCTGGCCCTATTCTGAGGAGGCATGAAGGGGGCTCGGGGCGGGAGTGCGTTCGGTGAAGTACCGGAATCCGAGGGATCGTTCGGTCCGCTTGTCGTCGCCGGGCCGCCGATGTATCTGAGGGCCGCGCATGTCGACCTTCCCGCGGAGAACCCCGACCCGACCGTGCTGCCCACGATCACACTGCTGGGCCGCGGCTGGGGCCCCGGCGGCGACCCCGGGGAACTGCCCCTGCCTCCCGGGCAGTTGCTCGCGGGCCAGTACCGGTTGATCCGACCGCTCGGCTACGGCGGGATGGGCGAGGTGTATCTCGCGCTGGACACCAAGGTCGACAACCGCGAGGTCGCCATCAAGATGCTGCACCCCGATCAGGCGGCGGCCGCGGCGGGCGCCCTGGCCCGGGAACGGCGGGCCCTCGTCGACCTCGGCCACGACGACATCATCCGCGTCTTCAACTACGGCCATCACCCCGAGGTCGGCGACTTCCTCGTCCTCCAGTACGTGGACGGGCTCACGCTGGAGGAGGTGCGGGCACGGGCGAAGCTGAACCCGGGGGAGTTCGGCGACCACCGCTTCCACGAGTTCGTGCTCGCCTACGGTGTGCGGATCCTGTCCGCCCTCGCGTATCTGCACGCCGACCGGCCCGGCAAGGTCTACGGCGACCTGAAGCCGGACAACGTCATGCACGACGGCACCACGACGAAGATCATCGACGTGGGCAGCGTACGCCCGGCCGGAGCCCCCGGGATGACCACGGCCGGCTTCAGCGCCCCGACCGTGGGCCCGAACGGCGAGTCCAGGCACCAGGACGACCTCTTCAGCCTGGGCGAGACGCTGCGCCGCCTGAGCGGTCTAGGCACGTCGGCGGAGGACCTGGGGCGGCTGGGGGACCTTGGCACGTTGGGTGGGCCGACGGGGGAGGGCGGCGGTGGGCCGAGGGGGGAGAGGGGCGGCGTGGCGACGGGGGCGGACGTCGGACAGCCGTCGGCCGTGGAGGTCGGCGGGGCAGCGGTCTCGGCTGCCGAAGCGGTGTCGGCTGCCGAGGAGGCCCGGGCCGCCCGGGGTGCCCTGTCCGCCGCCGAAGAGGTACGGATCGTCGAGGAGGCCCTGACCGCGCGCGAGACTCCGGCCACCCGGAAGGCTCTGTCAGCCGGGGAGACGCCGGGCGGCGGGGAGACGTCGGATGGTGCACCGGGATCGACCGGCGAGGGGCCACTGAACCTCGGCGAGGTGCCGGGCGTCGGACAGGTGTCCGGCTCCGGAGAGGCCCATGCCGACCCGGAGGAACCGAGGCCCCCCGTTCTGTCGGTGGCCGGCGAAGCGCCCGCCAAGGAACCCTGGGTGCCCGGCGACGCCACCGCGCCCGTCCCCCGCGGGCTCGGTCTCCTCTCGCTCGCGCGTGTCCTGCACCGCGCCACGCTGAGCCGGCCCGCGGGGCGGTTCGCCGACGCGCGCGAGATGGAGCAGCAACTGCGGGGCGTGTTCCGTGAGTTGAGGTCGCTGCGTACCGGTGCCGAGACCTTCGAACCCTCGCCGCTCTTCCTCCAGTCGCCCTACGCCCTCGACGGCGCACTCGGCTCCGCGCCACCCCTCGGCCACTGGGCCGCCCCCGACGCGCCGTCCCCGTTCGCCCCGCCGTCGCCCGCCGAGGTCGCCCAGCGCCTCCCCGTCCCGCTGCCCGACCCCCACGACGAACATCACGCCGAGCTGAGCAGACTCGCCGACGCCGCCCCGGAGGCCCTGCTCCAGCACATCGGTGACTGGCGCGACTCCACGGAGGTCCATCTCCTGCGCTGCCGACTGCGGTTGCGGAACCCGGCCGACGGACCGGAAGCCGCCGAACGGGAACTGCGGGCGGCCGAGGCACGGATCGGCCCCCGCCGCGCCCCCTACGACTGGCGGCTGGACTGGCACCACGGGCTCCTGGCCCTCGCACGTGACCAAGTCCCCGCGGCCTGGCGGCACTTCGACCGGGTGTACGCGGCGATCCCGGG
Organism: Streptomyces sp. NPDC005303; assembly: GCF_040607335.1. NCBI lineage: Bacteria > Bacillati > Actinomycetota > Actinomycetes > Kitasatosporales > Streptomycetaceae > Streptomyces > Streptomyces sp. NPDC005303. Next base: position 90,579 of record NZ_JBEXGM010000019.1, read on the forward strand.
CGAATACGCGCCCAAGCTGGCCCTCGGACACTGCGCGGAGCGCCTCGGGCGCCCGCACCAGGCCCTGACCTTCTACGAGGCCGTCCGGCTGCGCAACCCGTCCCTGGGCAGCGCGGCCTTCGGCGCCGCACGGGCCCGCCTCTCGCTGGACGGCGAAAGGGCCCGCGAGGACGCCGTACGCGAACTGGACGCCGTACCGCAGCACTCGCGGCACCGGACCGCCGCGCGCACCGCGGCCGTGCGGATCGGCATCGAGTACGTACGCAGGGCCGGCCACGACGACGAGGTGCCGCAGCGGCTGCGCGAGCTGCTGGAGCGTCTCGCTCTGCTCTTCCACGCGCACGGCCTGACCGACGAGGAGGCCAGGGTCCGGATGACCGTCGAGGTCTGGGAGGCCGTACAGGGCGCCCTCGCCCGCGGTGCCCTCGACGCGGCGGCCCTCGCGGCCCTGTCCGCCGGCGCGGACCCCCGGCTCGGCCTCCCGCCCGATGAACACGGCCTGCGTGCGGACCTGTCCCGCCGCTATGTCACCCTCGCCCACCAGGCCGCCCGCTCCGCCGCCCCCGAGGACGCGGCCGTGGCCGAAATCCTCCTGGACCGCGCCTACGAGATCCGCCCGCTCGCCTTCCGACACCACAGGGACAGCCCATGGCTCGGCAAGAGAGTCGCCGACTGGCTCCGGACGGTCGCTTATGCGCCGTCACACAGAGCACCCTCCGCCTCACGCGGGCAGTCACCGCCGTAACCGCCGAACTCGCCCGCCGCGTCCACCGCTACGCCTGGCCCGCCACCGTCGGCCACCGCAACCGCGGCTACCTGCGGGACCGGCTCGTCGCGCTGCCGCTGCTCGCCATGGTGGCCTTCGGGGCGCTCGGCTGGGCCTACGCGGGCGTGCGCGGCGACTCGGCGTACATCCGGGAGAGCGCGGCGCCCGCGCTGGTCGACCTCGCGGACGCCCGGGCCTCGCTGCTCATCGCGCAGGGCGAGGCCGAGCGGAACCTCGCCGAGGGGCGGGCGGCCGAGCTCAGCGGGCTCAGCGAGCGGTACCGGACCCGGATCGCCCGCGCCACGCAGAGCCTGAACCAGGTCACCCGCAGCGGAGCTCTCACCGTCGCCGAGGAACAGGAACTGCGGGTCGTGTCCGCCCTGGTCGTCGACTACACCGGCTGGATCGGCCGGGCCCAGGGCCACGCCACCGACCCGGTCCTGCGCGACGCCGAACTCACCTACGCCCGCAGCATGCTCTGCTCGACGGCCGCCGCTGCGACCGGCGAGAACCCCTACCCGGCCTGCCCCGCCGCGACCGGCTCGGCCGCGACCTCGATCGTCGACCGGGTGAGCGGCCTGGAGAGGCGGCTGCGCGCACGCCTCGCCGACCGGGCCGACTGGGGCGCGGACACGATCACGGCGGCGGTGATCGCCGCGCTCGCCCTCGCCCTGCTCGCCGCCGGACTGTGGCGGACGGTGTCCTTCCTGCGCCGCCGCTTCCGGATCCGGCTGAGCATCCCCCTCGCTGCCGCCGCCCTGCCGTTGCTCGCCGTGCCGTTCCTGACGGTCGACGCCCTGCTCGCCCTGGACGCCCAGCACGAGACCGTCCCCGTCGCGGACGCGCTGGCCGAGCGGACCTCGCCCGGGACGGAGACGGTCGCCGAGGAGAAGCCTTTCGCCGGACCGGAGCCGCAAGCCATCGAGACGCTCGGGGCCGGCATCGACACGGGCCTGGCGGACGGGCGGCTGGCGTTCCTCGACGGCGTCGCCCCGTTCGTGTTCCCCACGGGCCTTGCCTGCGCGGCCGTGATCGCCGGCACCCTGCACGCCTACCGCCGCGAGTACCTCGTCGTCTCACGCCCGGGAGCCGTCGCATGAGCCGTGTCCCGCGTGTCCTCCTCCGGGGCCTGCTCGTGGCGTGTCTGCTGGCCCTCGTTCCCGGCTGCGGGTCCGACACCCGCGACCCGCTGGTCGTCCTCGGCCCCTGGACCGGTGAGGAGGGCAGGGCCTTCGAAGCCGTCCTCGACAAACTGGACGACGGGACGGGACGGACGTACACCTACGAGGGCACCCGCTCACTGCGCGAGACGCTCGTCTCACAGCTGGAGGCCGATGACCCGCCCGACGTGGCGGTCCTCAACAGCATCGGCGAACTCACCGAGTACGCCCGCCGCGACAAGCTGAAGCCGCTCGCCGCGGAGACCGCCCAGCGCGCCTACCCGCCCTGGGTGCCGGCTCTGATCGTGGACAACAAACTGCGCGCGTACTGGGTGCCGCTCAAGGCCGACCTCAAGAGCCTGGTGTGGAGCAGACGGGGCGCGCCCGGCGACAAGCCCGCATGGTGCGTGGGGCTCGCCTCCCAGGCCACCTCCGGCTGGCCCGGCACCGACTGGATCGAGGACCTCCTGCTCCACCAGGCCGGCCCCACCCTCTACGACGAGTGGGCCAGGGGCCGCCTCGACTGGCGCGACCCCGCCGTCGAACGCGCCTGGACCACCTGGGCGAAGCTGCTCGGCAAGCGCTCCCCGGAGTCGGTGGAACGGTCCCTGACCACGTCGTTCGAGGGCGCGTCGGGAGCCGACGGCAAGCCGCGCGGCCTGCTGCACTCACCCGGATTCGCCTGCTCGCACGAGCATCAGAGCGCCTTCATCCGGTACGTCTACACGGGCGACGACGTGAAGGTGGAGCCGTCGGCCCGGTATCTGGACGGACAGCCCGCATACCAGGACGCCTTCGAGGTCGCGGGCGACATGGCCGCCGTCTTCAGCGACGACCCGGACGCCCAGCAACTCGTGGAGCGGCTGTCGAGCCCGGCCGGGCGCAAGCTCTGGTGGGCGGAGGCGGAGCCGGCGGTACGGCCGCTGTTCCCGGACACGGCCGGGTTGTCGCCGCCGGCCTCCGCGACACCGGTCGAGCGGAAGATCGACTCCCTGCTCACCTCCGGCGCCCGCGTCCTGTGCTTCGACGCCTCCGACGTGATGCCGCCCGAACTCCGGGACGCCTTCCACCGGGCGGTCCTGGAGTTCTTCCGCGACCCGACACAGCGTCAACTCCACTCTTTGCTCCAGCAGTTGGAGACCGTACGAGTCCAGGTGAACAGGGACTCCGGTACCGACCGCACCTTCCGGCCGCCGCAGCACATCTGCGAGTGACCGTCGCGCACCCGGCTCCCTCCGCGTCGTGGCGGAGTACCTGGTCGACGGCCTGGCCTGACATGGTGGTGTCATGTGCTGGAGTGCGACAGCGGATCTCTTGGCGGGCGCGGCGATCACGTCCGTCGGGGCGGCCTGTGTGATCCGGACCCGCCGTGCCAGGGACCTGCCCCTCGCCGCGCTGCCCCTGCTGCTCGGCGCCCACCAGCTGGTCGAGGCACGGATCTGGCACACGGGAGGCGGGACCGGGGCGGCCGCCGTCGCCTGGGCCGTCATCGCCCTGCCCGTGCTCGCCGTGTGGGTGCCGGTGGGCGTGTGGTGCGCAGCCTCACGCCGAGCCGGACGCCGACTGGCGGCGGTCGTGGCGGTGGGAGCGCTGACCGCCGCCTTTCTCGCCCATGGTCTCGCCACCCGCCCCGTCCGCGCCGAGATCCGCGGCCACACCATGGCCTACGTCATCGGACTGCCCCGGGCGGAACTGCTCGTCGCGGGCTACCTGATCGCCACGGTCGGCGCACTGCTGCTCTCCGGTGACCGTTGGCTCACCAGGCTCGGTGTCCTGGCCGGGGCGGGCGCCCTGGTGTGCTGGCTGCTGTGGCGGCTGGAGTTCGTGTCGACCTGGTGCGCGTCGGCGGCGGTCTGCTCGGTGGTCCTGTACGGATGGGTGCGTGGGCGTCCCGCCCCGAAGCGGGCCCTCCCGGCGGACATCTACCGTTCGTAGACGTGCCGTTGCCGCCGCGAGGCTCTCGAGGAACTTTCTGCCGACGGTGCGGGCGCGCGCACCCGCCCCGAGTTCTCACGCACCCGACGGTTTCCGGTGCGCGGACTCCGTCAACGGGGCCGGTACGCCCTCGGCAACGGCATGCCCCGCTCGGCCATGATCTGCCGTACGCGGTTCGGGTAGTCGGTGATCACGCCGTCGACGCCCATGTCCATGAGCGCCTCCACGGTGGCCGGGTCGTCGCAGGTCCACGGGATGACCTTCAGGCCCCGGGCGTGGGCCTTCGCGACCATCGTCCGGTCGGCGTAGAAACGGAAGTCGGGGTCACCGACCTTGCCGCTCTGCGGGAAGCCGTAGTTGGGGGAGAGGGCTCTGACGCCGGGGACGGTGGCGGCGGCCCTGACGAAGTCGCCGCCGTAGTCGTCGGCGTCGATCCCGCCGAGCCACGGTGACGCGCCCGGCTTGCCGACCTGGAGGAAGTCGTAGTTGGTGAGGGCGACGAGCGGCCACTTCGGGGCCAGTGCGTGCATCGCCTTGAGCGCGCCCCAGTCGAAGGACTGGATGGTGACCTGGTCCTCGATGCCCGAGCGGTGGATCTCCTCGTAGACGCGCCGCACGAACAGCCCACGCGGCGCGGTCTGTTCGGGTGCGCCGGCCTCGACCTTCGTCTCGATGTTCAGCTTGACCCGCTTGGCGCGATAGCTCCGGACGAGGTTCAGCACGTCCTTCAGCTCGACCATCCGGAAGCCCTTGACCACCTCCTGCTCGGGAAAGCCGGGCAGTTGCCGGTAGCCGCAGTCCATGGTCTTGATCTGAGCCAGCGTCAGATCCTTGATGTACTTGCCGACATACGGGTACATCGGGTCGCCGGCCGTCACGGGCCCGGTGTCACGGCACTTGACCGCGCTGATCTGCCGGTCGTGGTTGACGACGACCTTCCGGTCCTTGGTGACATGGGTGTCCAGCTCCAGCGTGGACACTCCGAGGCGCATCGCCTTGCCGAAGCCCTCCAGGGACTCCTCGGTGGTCATGCCGATGCCGCCACGGTGGGCCTGGAGGTCGAAGTGCGGCTTGTGCCCGGCCGGTCGGGGGCCGTCGTACGCCGTCGCGGGCGTGGCGGCCGACAGTGCGAGCACCGGCACCAGCGCCAGGCCGACGAGGACATGTCTTGAGGACATCGGCACCTCACTCGTGTGGAGTCGGGACGCCCACAGACGCTAGCGAGGTCGCCGACCGGTTCAACCCCTCGGACGTGATCCCACCGTGAATGTCCGGGGAACGCCGTCCCTGTCGGCCGTCAGGGCGTGGGGATGCCGGCCGGGCGGGCCGGGCGGCCGAGGCGGACCGGGACACCGGGGGAGTAGAGGACGCTGACCGGGGGGCCGGTCGGGGCGGGCAGACCGGCCGCGGTGAGCAGGTCCTGTTCGCAGGTGAGCAGCTCGGCGCGGTGCAGGGGCCAGCGCGGATGGTCGTTGGGCAGGTAGGCCAGTGGCTCGGCGCCGCCGAGGAAGGCGTTGTGCATACCCCAGCGGGCGGTCAGGAAGTGTTCCAGGCCGGTCGGTTCCTCGATGCGTTCGCCGGTCCGTACCGTGATCAGGCTGCGGGCGCCGCGCGGGCCGGGCCATCGGCGGGAGCCGGCGTAGGTGACGGTGTCACCGGCCGTGCGGACGCTCATCCGGGACCAGAGGTACGGCAGCCGGAAGCCGACGCGTCCCATCACCACGGGAATCAGCCGGGAGGCGTCCATGGAGCGGAACACCACGCCACGCCGTCCGTGCGCGTCCACCGAGTACAGGCGCACATTGGTCTCCGGGAAGGTTCCGAGATACGGCACCCCCGGCAGCCCCAGCCAGCCGACCCGGTGCATCCGGAACGCGACCAGTCCGACGTACGTGAGTCCGCCGTGTGTGTCCGGGACCGTGCCGCGCGGCAACAGTCCCGCCACGACCGCCGGTTCCACGGCCCAGTGGATGAAGGTGAGGTCGAGCCACTGCTGGGTGAGCAGCGGGAGGCGTACACGGGATGGTGCGTCCGGGGTGACGGGAGTGGGGTTCGGCACAAGGTCCAGGGTGGCAGAGGCCGGGTGTGTCCGGCGCGGCGGTGGTGTGCCGGGGGACGAAAGACGGCGTCCGCCGGGCCGTGCGGCCCGGCGGACGCCGTCCTGTTCCGTCGGTGTCAGTTGCGGCGACCCGCCGGATCCTGCACCGCGGTGTCCCGGTCACCACCGGAGACCGGTGCGGGGACGGACGGTGTCTCCTTGGCCCGGTCCGCGTGCCCGGGCCACCAGGCGGCGTGGCCGATCAGGGCGGTGAGGCTGGGAGTGAAGAACATCGCCATGACGAAGGCGGCGACCGCGATGCCGAAGGAGACCGCGAAGCCCATCTCCGTGAGCAGCGCGTTTCCGGCCAGCATCATCGTGGCGAAGGTCGCCGCCAGGATGAAGCCGGCCGCGGCCACCGTGGGACCTGCGTGCCGAACTGCCATACCGGCTGCCTCGCGCGGTTCCCGGCCCTCGCGGGCCTCCTCCCTCAGCCGGGCGATCATGAGGATGTTGTAGTCGGTGCCGATGGCGACCACGAAGAGATACATGATCACCGGAAGCATGAACATCAGGCCCGAGTGTCCCTGGCCCTCCTGGAAGATCCAGACCGTGGCGCCGAGCGTCGCACCGAAGCCCAGACCCACCGACGCCATCAGGTACCAGGGGGCGACCACACTGCGCAGCAGCAGCCCCAGGATGAGCATGATCAGCGCGGCGGCGACGGGGAAGACCGTCCGGTAGTCGTGGTTGACCGCCGTGTCGATGTCCTTGAAGATCGAGGACATGCCGCCGACCAGGGCCTCGGTGCCGTCCGGGGCGTCGGAGTGCGCCACGTCGCGGACCCGGCCCACCGTCTCGATGGCCTTGTCCGTCGACGCCTCGTACTTGAGGGTGACGGTGAAGTCGGCGGTGCTGCCGTCCTTGCTCGACTGCGACAGACGGGCGTTCGCCACGCCGTCCACGGCCCCGAGCTTCTTCGCGTACGCGTCGAAGACCGTGGTGTCGATCGGCTTGCCGTCGGTGCTGGACAGGTAGACGTCGGTAGGTGCGGCGGCACCCGCCGAATACGCCTTCTGCATCTCGTCCTGGACGACCATCGACTCCTTGGTCTTGGGCATGGAGCCGGACGCCAGGTCGAACGTGGCGTTGTAGCCGAACGTGCCGAGCGACAGCGCCACCAGGATCAGACCGGAGAGCCCGGCGGTGAGCGCCGGACGGTTGCGCACCCCGCGGCCCAGGGCGGCGAACCGGGCGTTCTCCGGCTCGCGTTGCCAGGACTTGGACGGCCAGAACACCTTCGGGCCGATGAGCGAGACGACGGCCGGGATCAGCGTCAGGCCCGCGATCAGGGTGACGGTCACCGCGATCGCCAGTGCCGGACCCATCTGCTTGAGGAAGCCCAGCGTCGACAGGACCAGCGCGAGGAAGGCGATGATGACCGCGCCGGCGGCGGAGGCGATGGCCTCGCCCACCCGGTCGACCGCGTTGATCATGGCCTGCTTGGGTTCGTCGCCGAGGCGCAGACGTTCGCGGTAGCGGAACATCAGGAACAGGAAGTAGTCGGTGCCCACGCCGAACAGCACGACGATCAGGATCGACGAGATCGAGCTGTTGGCCTGGAGGCCGAAGAGCTTGGTGGCGTACGCGATCAGTCCGTTGGCGATCGCGGACACCAACCCGATGGTGATCAGGGGCAGGAACGCCAGGATCGGAGCCCGGAAGATGATCAGCAGGGTCACCAGGATGATGAGGAAGGTGCCGATGCCGATCAGAGCCTCGCCGCGCTTGGACGAGTCCTGTTGGTCGAGGGCCTGAGCGGCGGAGCCGCCGAGCTTGACGTCGAGGTTCGTGCCCTTGGCGAGTTGTTTGACGTCGTCGCGCAACACCTTGGCCGCGTCGGCCTGTTCGGGCTGGCCGGCGTTCTTGCTGTCCATCTGGACCAGGGTCAGGGTGTACCTGCCGTCCGAGGACGGCTGGCCGGGGACGACCTTCTGCACCTGGTCGATCTTCTTCTTGCCCAGCTCGGAGGTGATCCGGGCGACGTCCTTCTGGTCGGCGGCGGTGAGCTTGCCGCCGTCGGTGCGCTGGTACAGCGCGATCGCGGAGGGGGTGAAGGCGCTGGGGAACGCCTTCTCCTGGAGTTCCGCCGCTTTGATGGACTCGTAACTCTTGGGGAGAAAACTGCTCTCGTCACTGTTCGAGGGCAGGCTCGGAGCGGTGGCGACGATCGCCACGGCAGCGATCAACCACGCAACGATGGTCCAGACGGGATGTCTGACGACAGCGTTGCCAATACTTCGGAACATGCGGAAGGTCCTCCTGGGAAGGAAGATCACCGCAGCCCGGGGAGCGGTCCCTGGCATCGGCGACCCCCGGCGGTCCCTCAGGGTCCCCCCGTCGGACCGGCCGGAATGGTTGTCTTGAGCTCTCATCGTAGAGATCACGGATCAAGATCGCTTGACCGGGAGTCAGTTTGGCGGGTCGGCGGGTCGGCGGGTCGGCGGGTCGGCGGGTCGGCTCGGCTGCCGGGGCGCGGGGCGGGGCCTTTGCGGGGCCGTGGACTCACCGGCTTCCCGGCTGCGGGCCGTGGACCCACTGGCTTTCGGCTGCGAGCCGTGGACCCACCGGCCTTCGGCTGTGGGAGCCGAGGGTCCGCTGGCTCTCGGCCGACCAGGGTCTTCGCTCCGGCGGCTACTGGTCCACCGGGCCCCTGGCTGCGATCAGGCCGACATCGCGAGTGCCGCACCCTCCACTCCGGGCGGCGGCCGGCACCTTCGCGGCGCGGTGCACGACGGCGAGGGAGTTCGCCGTGGAGAGCCGGTGAGAGGAGGGGTCCGAGGACGGTTGTCCGGGCATCCCCCTGTGCTTCTTCGTGCTTCTTCTCACCCCGCCCCCACAATTTTACTAGGACGTCCTACTATTTTCTCAGCTCGCGTTCTTCGACGTGTCCCGGGAAGGCTCCGCCATGAGCGATCTGTATCGCCCCGTCCACCCCGTCCGCCTGGTCACCGCTTCGGCGCTGTTCGACGGGCATGACGCCTCGATCAACATCATGCGGCGGATCTTCCAGTCGCAGGGCGCCGAGGTCATCCACCTGGGCCACAACCGGTCCGTGCGGGAGGTCGTGGACGCGGCTCTCGAAGAGGACGCGCACGGCGTGGCGGTCTCGTCCTATCAGGGCGGGCACGTGGAGTACTTCGAGTACCTGGTGGCCTCGCTCCGCAAGCAGGGCGCGGAGCACATTCGGGTGGTGGGCGGTGGTGGCGGGGTGATCGTGCCGGAGGAGATCGCCCGGCTCCGGGAGAGCGGGGTGACGATCTTCTCGCCCGAGGACGGCCAGCGACTGGGTCTCGCGGGCATGGTGAACACGGTCGTCAAGGACTGCGACTTCGACCTGTGGGACGGCAAGCCGGCCGACCTCGCCGCGGTCCTGGCCGGAGACCGGTTCGCGATCGCCCGCGCCCTGACGGGGGCCGAACTCGGCAAGCTGTCCCCGGAGTTCCGGCAGGAGCTGCGGGCCACGGCGGCGGCGCGGCGCGTACCGGTGCTCGGCATCACCGGTACCGGCGGCTCCGGGAAGTCGTCGCTGACCGACGAGCTGGTGCGCCGGTTCCGGGTCGACCAGCGGGACGCCCTGCGCATCGCGGTGATCGCGGTCGATCCGACGCGTCGTCGCGGTGGCGGTGCGCTGCTGGGTGACCGGATCCGGATGAACTCCCTGGACGGCGAGCGGGTGTTCTTCCGCAGCCTCGCCACCCGCGGCAGCCGCGAACTGCCCGAGCACCTCTCCGACGTGATCGACGTCGTGAAGGCCGCCGGCTTCGACCTGGTGATCGTGGAGACGCCGGGCATCGGCCAGGGGGACGCGGCGATCGTGCCGTTCGTCGACGCCTCGCTGTACGTGATGACGCCGGAGTTCGGCGCGGCCTCGCAGTTGGAGAAGATCGACATGCTCGACTTCGCGGACGTCGTGGCGATCAACAAGTTCGAGCGGCGCGGCGCCAAGGACGCCCTGCGGGACGTGGGCCGCCAACTGGTCCGCAACCGCGAGGCGTTCGGGCAGCGGCCCGAGGACATGCCGGTGTACGGCACCTCCGCGGCCACCTTCAACGACGACGGCGTCACCGCGCTGCACCAGCACCTCACCTCCCTGCTCGCCGACAAGGGGCTGCCGCTGCCCGAGGGCGCGCTGGCGCGGGTCGACGTGCGTCATTCCTCCGGTATCCGGCAGGTGGTCCCACCCGAGCGGGTGCGTTACCTCGCCGAGATCACCGACACCGTCCGCGGTTATCACGCGGACACCGAGCGGCTGACCGAAGCAGCGCGGCGGGTGCAGCGGCTGGAGCTGGTCGGGGCCGAGCTCGCGGAAGCCGGCTCCAACGCCGCGAACGTCCACGCACTGCTGGAGGACGCCCGCACGCGCCTCCCGCAAGGCATCGTGCGCCAGATCGAGACGTGGCCCTCCGTCATCGCCTCCTACTCCGGTGACGAGCAGGTCGTGAAGGTCCGCGACCGCGAGATCCGCACCAAGCTGACCCGTGAGTCCCTGTCGGGCAACAAGATCCCCCGCGTCGCCCTGCCCCGCTTCACCGACCACGGCGAACTCGTACGGTTCTGGCGGAACGAGAACCTGCCCGGCCACTTCCCCTTCACGGCCGGGGTGTTCCCGTTCAAGCGCGACGGCGAGGACCCGGCGCGGATGTTCGCCGGCGAGGGCGACCCGTTCCGCACCAACCGCCGCTTCAAGCTCCTCTCCGAGGGCCAGCCGGCGACGCGCCTGTCCACGGCGTTCGACTCGGTGACCTTGTACGGCCGGGACCCCGACGAGCGCCCCGACATCTACGGCAAGGTCGGCACCTCCGGCGTCTCGGTGGCCACCCTGGAGGACATGAAGGCGCTCTACGACGGCTTCGACCTGGTGGCGCCCACCACCTCCGTCTCCATGACGATCAACGGACCGGCGCCGGCAGTCCTGGCGTTCTTCCTCAACACCGCGATCGACCAGCAGACCGAGCGGTTCCGCGACCAGGAGGGCCGTGACCCCTCGCCCGAGGAGGCGGCCCACCTGCGCGCCCACGCGCTGGCGAACGTGCGCGGCACCGTGCAGGCGGACATCCTCAAGGAGGACCAGGGCCAGAACACCTGCCTGTTCTCCACCGAGTTCTCCCTGCGGATGATGGCCGACATCCAGGAGTGGTTCATCGCGCACCAGGTCCGCAACTTCTACTCGGTGTCCATCTCCGGCTACCACATCGCCGAAGCCGGCGCGAACCCCATCAGCCAGCTCGCCTTCACCCTGGCCAACGGCTTCACCTATGTCGAGGCCTACCTCGCCCGCGGCATGCGCGTCGACGACTTCGCCCCGAACCTGTCGTTCTTCTTCTCCAACGGCATGGACCCCGAATACTCCGTGCTCGGCCGGGTCGCCCGCCGTATCTGGGCCGTCGCGATGAAGGAGAAGTACGGGGCCGGGGAGCGCAGCCAGAAGCTGAAGTACCACGTCCAGACCTCCGGACGCTCCCTGCACGCCCAGGAGATGGACTTCAACGACATCCGCACCACGCTCCAGGCACTGATCGCCATCTACGACAACTGCAACAGCCTGCACACCAACGCCTACGACGAGGCGGTGACCACCCCCACCGAGGAGTCGGTGCGCCGGGCCCTGGCCATCCAGCTGATCATCAACCGGGAGTGGGGCCTCGCGATGAACGAGAACCCCCTCCAGGGGTCGTTCATCATCGACGAACTCACCGACCTGGTAGAGGAGGCCGTCCTCCAGGAGTTCGAGCGGATCAGTGAACGCGGCGGTGTGCTCGGCGCGATGGAGACCGGCTACCAGCGCGGCCGTATCCAGGACGAGTCGATGCTCTACGAACAGCGCAAGCACGACGGCACCCTGCCCCTGATCGGCGTCAACACCTTCCGCAACCCGCACGCCGACACCGCCGAGCCCGGCCTCGTCGAACTCGCCCGCGCCACCGAGGAGGAGAAGCAGTCCCAGCTGGAACGCGTCCGCACCTTCCACGCCCGCCACCACGACCAGGCCCGGGCCGCCCTGGACACCCTCAAGGACGCGGCCGTACGCGGCGACAACGTGTTCGCCGTCCTCATGGACGCCACCCGTGTCTGCTCCCTCCAGCAGATCACCGAGGCCTTCTTCGAGGTCGGCGGCCAGTACCGCCGCAACGTCTGACCCTCGCTGGTATGACAGTCGTTATAGGGAGGGGTAGGGTTGCCCCCGCTGCGGGCAGAGTGCCGTGGGCGGACCGAGGGACAGGGCGGCAACTCGCAGAGATGGACCGCCGGCAGTTTCTGACGCCACCTCACCGACCGTCGCGCACGCGCAGCGGCCCGACGTCGACCAGCGCCCGTTTCCCTCGCTCCAGGAAGCGATGCTGCGGGCTCCCCCCCTCGGGGCATGGTCAACCGATGTGGGCGAGCACCTGGTCGGCCAGTTCCCGCGGGGTCGACCCGCCGTCGAGGAACACGGTGTCACCGGGCAGGGTGTCGACCGCAGCCGTGCACGCCTCGATGCGGGCCTTGCACCAGGCCCGCACCCGTTCCTCGCGGGCCGGGTCGTCGGGGAAGAAGCTCCGATCGTCGATCCGGCGTACCAGGACCTCGGGCGCGACCTTGAGGAAGAAGTGATGGACGACGATGTCCGCGTCCTTCAGGGCGCCGAAGATCTCCTCCAGATAGCCCGGGTTCACCAGCGTCATGGGGACCAGAAGCGGACGCTGGTACTCCGCGACCAGGCCGACGGCCAGGTTCGCGACCTGCCGCCGCCACAGCGGCAGGTCCTGGAAGTCGCCGGTCGGCACGTCCACGATCTCCCGCAGCACGTAGCCGACCATCTCCGGGTCGAGGACCAGCGCCTGGGGCCACCGCGGTCGCAGTTCCTCCACGAGCGTCGTCTTGCCGCTGCCGAAAGCCCCGTTGACCCAGACGATCACAGTCGTCCTCCACGTTCGGCGTGCGTGGCGTGATGGGGTGGGGCCGTGCTCCCTCTCACGACCAGGCTGGTCGGCACCAGATCGGTACCGGGCTGTCCGCCCCCGCCGGCGCGGATCTGCTGAAGCACCTTCTGGACGCAGCGGTGCCCCACCTCCGCGAAGTCCTGGTGGACGGTGGTGAGCGGCGGCACGAAGTACGCCGCGTCGGGGAAGTCGTCGAAACCGACCACGCTGACGTCGTACGGCACGGACAGCCCCCGCTCGTGGAACGCCCGCAGCAGCCCCAGCGCCATCTGGTCGTTGGCGGCGAACACGGCCGTGCAGTCAGGTGGGTCGGCGAGCACGAGTCCGGCCGCGTAGCCGGACTCGGCCGACCAGTCCCCGTACAGCGCGGGCGGCACCGGCCGTCCCGCCTCCCGGAGCACCGCACGCCAGGCCTGGGCCCGGCGCTGCCCCGCGAAGGACGCCTGCGGACCGGTCACGTGCCAGACGGTCCGATGGCCCAGGTCGAGCAGATGCTGTACGGCCTTCCGCGCGCCGTCCGCCTGATCGGTGTCGACCACGCTGTAGCGGTCGCCCGCGTCGGAGTCGACCACGACGACATGCACCCCGGGCGGCAGCTGCACCGTCCCGGCGTCGAGGAGATGGATCTCCATGATGACGATGACGGCGTCGACGGCCAGCTCGCCCATGCGCGTGAAGGCGCCCAGGACGTTGTCCTGCGTGGGGACGTCGATGGGGATCAGGGTGATCGCGTACCCCTCGGCCGCCGCGTGCGTGGCGATCGCCTCCACCGTGCGGCTGTTGCCCGTGGAGGACAGGCTGAACAGGATCACGCCGATGGTGTTGAACTGGCCGTACCGCAGCGCCCGCGCGGCACTGTTGGGCCGGTAACCCAGTTCCCGCATCGCCGCCAGGACCTGCTCGCGCGTCGAACTGATCACCCCCGGGTGACCGTTGGAGACCCGCGAGACGGTCTGCGAGGAGACGCCCGCGAGCCTGGCCACGTCGGCCATGGACACGCGCTGCTTGCGTCTGCCTCCGGGGACACCGGATCCTCCCCGCTCCACCACTGCTGCCTCCTCCGTCCACACACGACCGTGTTGCGTGTCGCACCGGATGTTACGTGTGGGAAACCTTGACGGTCGCCGAGGCGGATGCCACGATTCCGGCGCCGCCATGTTTACGTAAACATGCTGTCATTCCGAAAGGGTTTGGTCGATGCGCAAGACCCCCGTCAGCACCCGTCGCGCCCCGAGGCTGCGTGCCTCGCTCGTCGCCGTCGCGATCGCCGCGATCAGCGGCGCCACCCTCACCGGCAGCCCCGCCTCCGCCGCCGCGCCGACCACCGACACGACCCAGTTCAAGGGCGTCAACTGGGCCGACCCGCGCGACAACTTCGCCGACGACGAGCTCCAGCTGTCGGGCCTGTCGACCTCCGACACCTACGCCCAGACGTACACCAAGGCGAGCCGCATCATCTCGGCGTTCCGCGCCAACCTCGGCGCCAACACCGTCCGGCTGCCGATCAACCCGTACACCGTCAACGGCTCCTACTGGAAGTCGTACAAGGGCGTCATAGACGCCGCGACGGCCCACGGCTTCAAGGTCATCGTGTCGTACTGGGAGGGCACAGGCGACCGCAAGGACGGCTACATCGACGACGAGGCCACCTACTGGCCGATGTGGAACACCGTCGTCAAGGCCTACAAGGGCAACTCCCGGGTCTACTTCGAGCCGATGAACGAGCCGCACGGCTACACCGACACGCAGTGGGCCGACATCGCCGCGAAGTGGCTGGACACCTACAAGTCCGTGCCCCGCAACCGCGTCTTCGTCAGCGGCGCCGGCTACAACGACCACGTCACCACGGTGTGCGCCGACCCGCGCCTGAAGGGCACCTACCTGTCGCTGCACCACTACGGCTTCTGGAAGTCGTACGCCACCTACGACGAGTGGGTGGCCGACCTGAAGGTCCGCATCGGCGACTGCGCCAACCGGACCGTGGCGGACGAGTTCGGCGCGCCGATGACGACCGGTCTGAACTACAACGTGAAGACCCCGGACGACAACTACGTCAACTTCATCCAGGCCGTCACCGACACCTTCCGCGAGCTGAAGATGGGCTCGGTGTACTGGCCGGGCCTGCGCACCGACGACATCTACTCGGTGCAGAAGCTCGTCGGTCCGGCGAGCCGTCCGTGGCTGGAGACCACCAACCAGACCGGCGCCGACCGCCTCGCCTGGGCCTGGGGACGCGGCAAGCCCGTCCAGGGCTGATCCCGCCCACTCTGTTCGGCCGCGGTGCCTTCCGGTACCGCGGCCGACCGCTGTCCACGGCAACCGTTCGGACATGGCCGACTCACGCCCTACCCACGCCTCCCTGAACTGCCCAGACTCCAGGACAGGTACATGGACAGGGACACGGACAGGCACCGGGGGAGGTCGCCATGGCCAGGCGTCGACGGGGTACGGCCGCTCGCAGAAGGCGGGCGTCGAGGATCAGGTGGGGTGCAGGAGCGGGCGCGGTGGCGCTTGCCCTTCTGGTGGTGTTCTGGACGAGCGTGTGGCCGTATCTGTTGGGTTTCCTGCTGGTCGGTGGCGCGGGGGCGATCGGATGGCGGCTGTGGCGCACGGACCGGCTGCTGCGCGGCCGGGACCGTCGTTGGCGCGAGGAGGACGCGGTCCAGGCCGGCCGACGGACCCTCGCCGAGGTGGACGTCATGACGGGCACCGAGTTCGAGGAACTGGTCGCGGGGCTGTGCCGGCGTGACGGGTGCTCGGAGGTCCGGCGGGTGGGCGGCGCGGGCGACAACGGCGCCGACGTCCTCGGGCGGCTGCCGGACGGGCGGACCATGGTCGTCCAGTGCAAGCGGTACGCACCGAGCCGGGCGATCCCGAACCGCGAACTGCGCGATCTGCTGGGCGCCCGGGTGCACTTCCGCGCCGACGTGGCCGTGTTCGTGACGACCTCACGCTTCACCGGCCCCTCCGAGAGGTTCGCGGTGGAGCACGACATCCTCGCCGTGCACCGCGACCTGCTCGGCCTGTGGAACAACGGGGCCTCCCTCATGTCGCTGACCGGGGTCAACGGCCGCGGCCAGGGCGACGCCCGGCACCGGACCCGCTGGAAGCAGGCGTACGGCGGCTGAGACACCGGTTGAGGGAGACCCAGGTCACATTCTGACGTGTCACAAACCGCCGGGCCCAACAGTCATAGGTGTGTAGCCAACGACAACAGCCGAAGGAGCACACCATGGAAGCCCGACTCAACGTCTTCACCAGCCCGCTGGCCGGCAAGCTGCTGAAGCACTTCGCCTCCGCGGGCAAGGTGGTCACGGACTCGGGACTGCCGATGACCACCCAGGAACTGGTGAAGATCCGCGCCAGCCAGATCAACGGCTGCGGGTTCTGCCTCGACATGCACACCAAGGAGGCCGCCGCGGCGGGCGAGACCGCGCAGCGCCTCCACATGGTCGCCGCGTGGCGTGAGGCCAAGGTCTTCACCGAGGCCGAGCGGGCCGCGCTGGAGCTGGCGGAGCAGGGCACCCGCATCGCGGACGGGACCGGCGTCTCGGACGAGGTCTGGGAGAACGCGGCCAAGCACTACGACGAGGAGCAGCTCCTCGCCCTGGTCTCCCTGATCGCCGTCATCAACGCCTTCAACCGGCTGAACGTCATGACCCAGCAGCCGGCCGGCGACTACGTGGTCGGTCAGTTCGGCTGAGCCTGACGGACCGGCCGGCCGGACCCGGGGGCTGCAGACCCCGGGCCCGACCGCGCAGCCTCAGCCGGCCAGCGGGTAGTGGCAGGCCACCTGACGGCCGGAGGCCTGCGGTGTGAGCCGCGCGCGTTCCACCGCACACAGGTCCCGGGCGTACGGGCAGCGGGTGCGGAAGGGGCACCCCGTCGGCTTGTCCGCCGGACTGGGCACCTCTCCCGTCAGCACGATGCGCTCCCGGGGCGGGCCGTCCTCCGCGAACGTCCCGTCGTCGATGTCCGGTACCGCCGACAGCAGGGCCTGCGTGTACGGATGGGCCGGGTCCGAGTACAACGCCTCCGTGCCGGCGAGCTCGACGATCTCACCGAGATACATGACGGCGATCCGGTCCGACACATGACGGACCACACCGAGATCGTGCGCGATGAAGACGTACGTGAGACCGAATTCCTCCTGAAGATCGGCGAAGAGGTTCAGCACCTGCGCCTGGATCGACACATCCAGCGCGGACACCGGTTCGTCGGCCACGATCAGCTTCGGATTCGTCGCCAAGGCGCGTGCGATACCGATGCGTTGGCGCTGACCGCCGGAGAACTCGTGCGGATAGCGGTCCAGATGGGCCGCCGCCAGTCCCACGACGTCGAAGAGTTCCCGGACCCTGCGGCGGACCGCGGACGCGTTGCCGTACCGGTGCACGAGCAGCGGCTCGGCCACGATGTCCCCGGCGCGACGACGGGGGTTGAGCGAGGCATGCGGGTCCTGGAAGACCAGTTGCATGCCCGGCCGTACCGGACGCAGCCGTCGCGCGGACAGCGTGGAGATGTCCTGACCGTCGAACTCCACGCGTCCGCCCGTGAGTTCGGTGAGCCGGACCAGACACCGGCCGAGGGTGGACTTGCCGCAGCCGGACTCCCCGACGACGCCGAGGGTCTCGCCGCCGCGCACCTCCAGGGAGACCCCGTCGACGGCGCGCAGCACCTGGCGTCTTCCGCGCACGGGGTAGTGCTTGGCGACGTCCGTGGCACGCAACAGGACCTCGCCGGGGGGTGCCGCCGCGTCCACTGTCACGATCTCCTGTGCTGTCACGACGCCGCCTCCGTGTTCACGTCTTCGTCGGCCGTCAGCCGCAGTCCCGCACGGTCGTCGGGCGGCAGCCAGCACGCGTCCAGATGGGCGGCGTCACCACCACCCGCCGACAGTGCGGGCCGCTCCTCGCAGAGGTCGTGGCGCAGCCGGCAACGCGGGGCGAACGCGCACCCGTCCGAAACGTCACCCGGTGCGACCGGCACACCCGCGATGGTGGGCAGTCGCCGCAGCCGGGGACCGCCCACCCGGGGCACCGAGTCGAGCAGACCCCAGGTGTACGGGTGTCGCGGGCCGTGGAACACCGCCCGCCGCGGGCCCTCCTCGACCGCCCTGCCGCCGTACATGACCAGGACCCGGTCGGCGATCTGGGAGACCACGCCCATGTCGTGGGTGATGAGCACCATCGCGGAGCCCCCTGCGTTGAGTTCCCGCATCAGATCGAGGATCTGCGCCTGGACCGTGACGTCCAGTGCCGTCGTCGGCTCGTCGGCGATCAGCAGCGAGGGGCTGCAGGAGAGCGCCATCGCGATGACCGCGCGTTGACGCATCCCGCCGGAGAACTCGTGCGGATAGGCGTTCACCCGCGTGGCCGCGTCGGGGATGCCGACGTCGGAGAGCAGCCGGACGGCACGCGCGTGTGCTTCCTTGCGGGAGACCTGTTCGTGCGCCCGGATCGCCTCGGCGATCTGCCAGCCCACGGTGTAGACCGGGGTCAGGGCGGTCATCGGGTCCTGGAAGACCATCGCGATCTCCCGGCCGCGCACCGCACGCATCTCCTTGTCGGGCAGGGTGAGCAAGTCGCGTCCGCGGAAGAGGACTTCACCCGTCACGGTCACGTTCGGGTTGGTCAGCAGGCGCAGCACAGCGAGCATGGACACACTTTTGCCGGAGCCCGACTCGCCCACCACGCCCAGGACTTCGCCGGGAGCGACGGAGAAGGAGAGACCGTCGACGGCGGTGACGAGCCCCTGGCGGGTGCGGAAGCGCACGCGCAGGTCACGTACGTCCAGCAGCGGTTCAGGCATGGCGGGCCCTCGGATCGAGTCGCGCGTACAGGATGTCCACCAGGGCGTTGGCGAGGACCACGAAGAACGCCGCGTACAGAACCGTGCCCATGATCACGGGCAGATCCAGGTTCTGCAGGGCGTCGAAGGTGAGCTTGCCGATGCCGGGCAGGCCGAAGACCACCTCGGTGAGGAGCGCGGCCCCGCCGACGAGCGCGCCGAAGTCCAGGCCGAACAGCGACACGATCGGGATCAGCGAGCAGCGCAGGGCGTGCCGGAGCAGGATCCGCCGCTCCGACAGCCCCTTGGCGCGGGCCGTACGGACGTAGTCCTCGTTCAGTGCGGTGACGACCTCGCCGCGCAGCAGCCGGGCGTAGATCCCGGCGTACAGCAGGGCGAGGGTCAGCCAGGGGAAGAGCATGTGCAGCGCCCACTGGCCGGGGTCCCGGCCGAGACCGACGTAGCCGGGCGGGGGCACCCAGGAGAAGAGCGAGTCGTGCAGCTGCTTCTGGGTGAGGAGGTTGACGACCTCGCCGAGCCAGTAGGCCGGGAGCGAGACGCCGACCACGCCTACCAGCATGATCAGCGGGTCGGCGGCCCGGCCGCGCAGGGTCGCCGCGGCCGTGCCCATGAGAATGCCGGCCGTCATCCAGATCAGGGCAGCGCCGATGACCAGGGACAGCGTCACGGGGGTGGCCTGGATGATCTGCGGGATGACCCGGGAGCCGCGGTTGACGAACGACTCCAGATCCCGGTCGACCAGCAGGTGACGCATCATCAGCAGATAGCGGATCGGCATCGGCCGGTCCAGGCCGAAGGAGTGCCGCACCTGGGCGAGGGTGGCCGGGTCGGCGTTGCGGCCCGCGATGCGTGCCGCCGGGTCGACTCCCGGGGTGGCGAAGAAGATCAGGAACACCAGCACGCTGATCGCGAACATCACCAGCAGGGCCGAGGCGAAGCGCTTGAGGGCGAAGACGAGCATGCTCACACCCCTCCGCGCAGCCGGGCGCCCGGGTCGAGCGCGTCGCGCACCCCGTCGCCGAGGACGTTGAGCGCGGCCGTGGTCAGGGCGATCAGGAGACCGGGCGCGATCGTCACGGCGGGCCGGGTGTACAGGAGCCCCAGACCGTCCTCGATGATCGTTCCCCAGCTGGCGTCGGGTGGCTGGACCCCGACGGACAGGAAGGACAGCGCGGACTCCGTGAGCATGGCCAGCGCGGTCATCAGCGGGACGAACACGATCGCCGTCGGCACCACGTTCGGCAGCACCTCCCGGCGCAGGATGCGTGGGGTGGGGGCGCCGGAGCCGATGGCCGCCTGGATGTACTCCTTGTTGCGCAGCACCAGCACCTGACCGCGCAACGGCCGGGCGATGTACGGCACATAGATCGCCGCGATGATCGTGACGGGCAGCCAGAGACTTCCCGCGTCGACCGTGACAGGGCCCAGCTTCAGACCGTTGGTGAGCAGTACCACCGACAGACAGATGGCCAGCAGATAGACCGGGAACGCCCACACGACGTCCAGGACCCGCGAGATGACGGCGTCCACGACCCCGCCCGCGTACCCGGCGACGACCCCGACGGCCGTACCGACGACGCAGGTGAGCAGCGCCGCCGTGAACCCGATGAACAGGCTCGTACGGCCGCCGTACAGCAGGCGGGCCAGCACGTCCCGGCCCTGGTTGTCCGCGCCGAGGAAGTAGTGCGCGGGGTCCCAGGTCGGGCCGATCGGGGTGACGCCGAGGCCGAGGCCGGTGCTGCTCGGGGTGAGCACCGGCACGGTCTTGCCGTCCACGACAGTGGTACCGGAGACATGGGACTGGAAAGGGTCGGTGTGGGCGATGTGGTCCGCGTAGAGCGGGGCGCACAGGGTCGCCAGCACGACGAGGAGCAGGACCGCGGCGGCGGCCAGCGCCGTCCTGTTGCGCAGCAGGTCGCCGGCGGCGGTCCGCCAGGGGCCCGGCGAGCGCCGGGCCCCTGCCGACGGGGACAGGGTCACTTCACCCACAACTGCCCGACCAGCATGTAGAACTGCTTGCTGAACCGGTAGTTGCCGACCCGCGTCGACGTGAAGTCGATCATCTTCGGGTTGATCAGCGGTACCACCGGCGACTGGGCCATCACCGCCTGGTCCACGGCACCCCACTGCTTGTCGGCGCTCGCCTTGTCGGTCCCCGAGGTCTTCAGCGCCGCCTGCATCTTCGCGTCGACACCCTTGTCGCAGAACCCGGAGATGTTGATGCTGGAGTCGCTGCCGGGGTGGTAACTCGCACAGGACAGCAGCACGTTGAGGAAGTCGGAGGCCGCGGGATAGTCCTGGTACCAGGACGTCAGGGCGAGTTGCACCTTGTTCTTGGTGTTCTGGATGTAGGTGAACTGGATGTTCCCCGACAGCGGCTTGAGCGTCGCCTTGTAGCCGAGCTGGGTGAGCAGGCTCTGCAGGTACTGGCCGATTGACTTGTTGACGTCGTCGTCCTGGACGACGATGCCGACCTCCTGCCCCGCCGTACCGGACTGCTTCACGAGCTCCTTGGCCTTGGCGAGGTCCGCGGCCTTCCAGGTCGTACCGCCGCCCTTGGTGTAGTCGCACGACTCGACGTGCCCGGGGAAGCCGGGGGGCAGGACCGTGCACGCGGGAGAGGCGAGGTTGGTGCCTCCGTACAGCCGCACCACGGCGGACCGGTCCACGGCCCAGTTGATCGCCTGACGCGCCAGCTTGTTGTTGAAGGGAGCCATGTTGACGTTGAGCGTCGCGTACCAGAACGCCGTCAGCGGGTTCACATGCGCCTGCGAGGCGTACTTGGTGCCGATCTCGTTGAGGCGGTCGGCGGGCGGCGGATCGTACATCCAGTCGGCCTGGCCGTTCTCGACGGCGGTCACCTCGGACTCCACGGTCTGGCCGAAGGTGTAGTCGACGGCGTCCGGATAGCCCTGCGGCTCGGCCTCGCGCGACCACTCCTTGAAGTGCGGGTTGCGGACCAGCTTGAGCGCCCGGTTGGGGTCGTACGACGCCGCCATGTACGGCCCGGTCGAGGGCAGCGGCTTGGTCCCGGCATCCTTCGTCGGTGAGTCCTTCGGTACGACGACGGCGTGCGGGACGGCCAGCTTGTACTCGAACTCCGGATCCGCGGCCGTCAGGTTGATGGTGATCGTGCCGGCCTTGGCGTCACCGATCACACCCTTGGACAGGGTGCAGGAGGCCGGCGTCTTCAGACAGGCGTCGGCGCCGACGATGCCGTTGTAGAAGGTCCCCGCGGTGGGGCTGGACACCTTGAAGATCCGCTGGAAGGACGCCACCACGTCGTCGGTGGTCAGGGCCTTGCCGTTGGAGAAGCTGACGCCCTTGCGGAGCGTGAAGGTGTAGGTCTTGCCGCCGTTGGTCACCTTCGGCATGGCCGTGGCCAGGTCGGGGACGACGGTGAAGGACTCCTGCCCGCCCACCTTCTTGAAGGCGAGCAGCCCGTCGTACATCGACTGGAACAACTGCCAGTACTGGAGCGTGTAGTTGACCTGCGGGTCGAAGCTGCCCGCGGCGGCGTGGGCGACGAGCTTCAGGGTGCCGCCCTTGTGCTGGGACTGGAAGGCGGAGGAGCTGGAGGAGGAGGCGTCGGGGCCGGAGGAGGAGCCCGAGTCGGAGGAGGACGAACAGGCGGCCGCGGTGAGCGTGAGGGCGACGGTGGCGGCGGCGAACGCGCCCCGTCTGGTATTGCGGGACATGGCTGGGAACTCCCGGGGTCAGTCGGTGGAGTCGAGGAACTCGCCGACGACCCGGAGGTACAGCTGCTCCTCCTCGACGTGCGGCATGTGGCTCGAATGCTCGAACATGTGCCAGCGCACATCGGGGATGCGGTCGGCGAAGGGGCGGACGGTCTCGGGGGTCGCCTCGTCGAAGCGCCCGGACACCAGCAGCGTCGGCACGTCGATCAGATGCAGCCGGTCGATGACCGACCAGTCCTTGAGGGTGCCGACCACATGGAACTCATTGGGGCCGTTCATCGTGTGGTACACGGTCGGATCGGCCGCGATGTTGTCCCAAGTGGCCTGTACCTCGGGCGGGTTGGGCGTCAGACGGCACACATGGCGGTCGTTGAAGACCTGTTCGGCCGCCCGGTAGTCGGGGTGGTCCGTGGTCCCGGCCACCTCATGGGCGTGCAGGGTGCGCTGGATCTCCTCGGGGAGTCCGGCGCGCAGTTCGGCCGCGGCCTCGAGCCACAGCCGCATGGACGCGGGGGAGTTGGCGATGACCAGTCCGCGCAGTCCGGGCGGGCGGCGGACCGCGTGCTCGGCGGCGAGCATGCCGCCCCAGGACTGACCGAGGATGTGGTAGCCGTCGGCGATGCCCAATTCCTTGAGCAGGTTGTCCAGTTCGTCGAGAAAGAGCTGGACGGTCCAGAAATCGGCGCCCTTGTCGGGCAGATGGGTGGAGAACCCGGTGCCGAGCTGGTCGTAGTGGATCACGGGGCGGCCCTGCTCGGAGATGCCCGCGATGCTGAGCGTGTAGTGGTGGCCGGCACCGGGGCCGCCGTGCAGGACCACCAGAGGTGTCCTGCCCGGTTCGCCCGTGATCCGGTACCAGGTGGAATGGCCGTTGAAGTCGACGGTTCCGGTGTGGTTCGGTTCGGGGATCGCCACGGGGAAGCCTCCCAGACCGGTCGGTACCAGCCGACCGCTGTCTGAAAATCGTTGGGATGTGACGGATGCATGCGATAGTGAGGGGGCAAAAGGTCAGTCCACAAGACCTTTTAGCGGGGTGAGGGAAAGACGTAACAGCGGGTTCACGTGGCCCGTGCGCGTTTACAGAAACGGCGACTCACAGGAGGACAACTGACATCCGCACCTGAACCCGGTGACGAGTTCTCGCGCGTTCTCGATCGGGTCCTGCTCGGCGACGGTCCGTCGTCCTCGCTGCGTCCGGTCCGGGTGAACTCGGCGGTCGACGAGGTCGCCGACCGGCTGCTCACGGCGATCGCCGTCGGAGACTTCCTGCCGGGCGAGCGGCTGCCTGCCGAACGCGAGCTCACCGCGCTTCTGCACGTCAGCCGGCCCACCGTGCGCGAGGCGGTCGCACGCCTCCTGGCGCTGGGGGTCATCGAGATCCGCCGGGGCCGCAACGGCGGAGCGTTCGTCCGCGACAGCTGGACCGAGTCCTCCGGCGCCGCGGTCCGCCGCACGCTGTTGCCCCGCTGGGAGGAGTTCGAGCAACTCTTCGATCTGCGCGGGCTGGTGGAGGGCATGGTTGCCGCGACGGCTGCCCGGCGCCGGCGCCCCGAGGACCTGGAGCCGATGCGTGAGGCGCTGGAGGCACACCTCTGCGCGAGCACACCCCGCGAGGAGCAGGCCGCCGACAGCGCGTTCCACCGGGCGATCTGCGCGGCCACCCACAATCCGCAGATCGCCCAGCTCAGCCGGGACCTGCTGACCCGGATCAGTCTGGGCTTCCCGATCGAGCCGTGGGGGAAGGGCGAGCGCTCCCACCATGAACAGGCCGGTCACGGGCACAGGTCGCTCTACGAGGCCGTCGCGGCGGGCGAGCCGGAGCGCGCGGAGGGGATCGCCCGGGAACACTTCATGATCAGCGCCGAGATGATCCGGGGCGTCCTGGCCCGGGTACGGGCGGCCGAGGCCCCCTGACCTGGGCTACACCTCCCGGTGCTCGATCCCCAGCAGACTCGCCGCGGCCCCGAAGTCGGCGCCGTGGCGACCCACCGCCAGCGACCAGTGGTGCCCGACCCCCGTCGCGCTCCACGCGTCCACCCACTCGCCGGGATCCCGGCCGAAGTCGACCCTGCTCGTGGTGTTGCCGATCTCCAGCAGCGGACCCGGCACGACCGTGCCCTCCGACGTGATGAACGACAGGCTGCCGTCGGCGTCCTGGCCCAGCCCGAGCAGGGTCACGGGCCCGTGCCGCACGTCGAACTCCACGCTGACACCCCAGCCGCGCTTGCCGTGGTAGACACCGAGGCCGCGCAGCAACGGATCGCGGGCGCTGAGCGCGAGATGGGCGGGCCCGTCGTGCCCCATCTCCACCACGCCGTCCTCGAAGTTCAGCGCCTGGATCTCGGTGAAGGAACCCCCGGCACCGACACTCTGCGAGGCCAATTGGGCGAGGCTGGTGCGCAGTTCGAACTCACCGGCCGCGGGCACCCCCCTGGCGGTGAGCAGGGAGGCGCCCAGGATCATGCCGGCGCCCAGCCGCTCGTGCTGCTCGCCGTCGAGCCCGCGGTGGTAGTAGGCGAGGGTGTCGAGACCGAAGTCGTCCACCAGCCGGTCGAGCGCCACCGACACGGTCGCCCCCCAGGCGAAGTCCTCGTCGACCACGCTTTCGTCGACGGTGAAGATCCGCCGGGCGAGCTCCACCCGCTCCCGGGTCTCCGCCTCCGTCACCTTCTCCACCCGGTGCCGCAGATCGTCGAACTCCAGCACCTCGACGTGCGAGCCGAACGTCGCCGACAGCAGCGTCGGATCGGTCTGCACATCGAGCATCCCGGGATACACGTGCCCCATGAGCCCGTGCCGGGCGTGCCGGAGCGCGGCCCGGACGTGCGCCGCCCGCACCCACCGCTCGATGCGCCGCCACGCCGACTCCTGCCGCAGCCACCCCGACACCGACCGGAAGGGGATGCCGGCCCGGCGGAAGACATTGCCGACCTCCGGCACCGAGCACTGCGAGCAGTACGCCAGCCAGTCGCCCGTGTCGAAGGAGGCGTGGTCCATCCGCTCGGACGGCTGGAGGTCGACGACCAGCACCGGGGTGTTCGTGCGCTGCGCGATCGGCAGCACCATCGACGAGGTCAGATAGGTCGTCAGGAACAGCACGATCAGATCGCAGTCCACCCGCCGCAGTCGCTCGGCGGCCGCCGCGCCCTCCTGCGCGTCGGAGACGAACCCGGCGTCGGTCACCTCCGCGTCCAACTGCCCCAGCCGGTCGGCGACATAGGCCGCCGACTCCTTCAACTGCGGCAGCAGACCGGGGAACTGCGGCCAGTAGGTGCCGAGGCCGCCGGAGACCAGCCCGATCCGCGGGCGGCGCCGGGTCACGGGCGGGAGCAACTCGCCCAGTCCTGCTTCCCGTTCACCGGCGTACGTCGGGGTGGATTCGGTCGTCGCCATGGTCGGCGCTCCTTCGGGATTCGGTTCAGGTCTGCGCGACCTTGAGGTCCGCCGGAGCGGTGGCGGCCGGGGACGCGCGGGGAACGAGGACACGCACGATGTAGACGCCCGCGACCGCCGACAGTGCCATGCAGCCGGTGATCACCCAGAGCAACAGGCTGGGACTCCGGTCGAGCAGCGCGGGCGTGACGAACGCGACGCCCGCGAAGACCCCTCGCGAGATGGCGTAGGTGATCCCCTGCGTGGTGCCCCGGGTGTCCGCGGGCAGCGTCAGCTGCGACCACACCTTGTAGTTGGCCTCACCCGCGAAGGGATAGCACAGCTGGTAGAGGAGGTAGAAGACGAGGAAGCCCACGATGGAGCCCACGGTGAGCGCGGCGATGGCGAAGGCAGCGATCTGCAGCACCGTGGTGACGTAGAACATCCGGTCGCGCCGCGGGCCGTCGGCGATCCGGACGAAGGCGAAGGTCAGCAGCAGGCCGATCGGCAGACAGGCGAGGTTGATGCCGGTCGCCACGCTCTGTGAGGCACCACTGACGGTGACCAGCAGATACGTCGTGAACTGGCCCATCGTGTTGGCGCCCAGACCCCAGGTGACGTAGAAGGCGAAGGTCGCGAGCATGGGCACCAGGGCGGCCCGGCTCCAGACGTTCCTCAGCGCGACACCCTGCTCCGCGGCCGGCTTCTCGACCGCGACCTGGTCCTGCTCCGGGTCCGGGCCGGTGGCCAGTTCCAGTTTGGAGCGCAGATGCCAGGTGACCAGGGCGGCGACCGCCAGATGGCCGGTGATGAGGCGGGCCCCGAGCATGCCGGTGTCCGAGAGGGCGAAGCCGAC
Organism: Streptomyces sp. NPDC005303; assembly: GCF_040607335.1. Classification (NCBI taxonomy): domain Bacteria; kingdom Bacillati; phylum Actinomycetota; class Actinomycetes; order Kitasatosporales; family Streptomycetaceae; genus Streptomyces; species Streptomyces sp. NPDC005303. Next base: position 117,195 of record NZ_JBEXGM010000019.1, read on the forward strand.
GAAGACCACGACGATGATGCCCATCATCCACATGACCTGCGTGAACGCGATGAGCCGCCCTCGGGCGTGATCGGGAGCCGCGTCCGAGACCACGGCCAGGGACGTCGGCAGGTCGGCACCGGCCGCGAGACCGGCGAGCAGGACACCGACCAGAAGGGTGATGTCGTCGGGCGCCAGGGTGATGACGATCGCCCCGAGGGCGTAGCAGAGGATGTCCAGGTTGTAGAGGCGGCGTCGGCCGAAGACGTCGGCGAGCCGTCCGCCGACCAGGGAGCCGACGGCGATGCAGATGGTGACGATCGCGCTGATCGCCCCCGCCATCCAGACGCCCATGTCAAAGGCGTCCCGGTAGATGGCCAGGTTGACGCCGATGCTGACTATCAGGGCGGCATCGAGATAGGACGCCATGCCGGAGAGGGCCGCGACCTTCCACAGGCGCTTCTCGATGGGCGGTTCCGGCTGGTCGGAGGCAGGCGAGGTTCGGGCCATGATGCGGCTCCGTCTGGGGAGAGGGGGTCCGAGCGGAGGGGGACGTCGCTGTTCTCGGCCGATGTCCAGCGACTATAGGAGCGTAAAAACGTTCCAACAAGACGTCATGCGGCCATCCGTGGAGACGGCCTGACGGCCCCGCAGCTCTGGTGGGTGTCGTTGAGGTGTCCTACGGTGAGGTGGACGTAAAACGTTTTTGATCCGTGAGAGTGTCCGGGCCGTAGTCGGAAGGACCCATCCGTGATCTCTCCAGCCCTGCGACAGATGTTCGACGATCCGCCCCGGGACTTCGGTCCCACCCCGCTGTGGTGGTGGTCCGGCGCGAAGGTCACCCGGGACCGGCTGGCCTGGCAGCTGCGCCGGTTCGCGGAGGGCGGCGTCCACAACCTCGTGGTGATCAACCTGGCACCGGCCGGTCCGACCTTCGGCGCCCGCACCGACGACCCGGTGTGGTTCGGCGAGGAGTGGTGGGCCCGCTTCACGGACACCTGTGAGCTCGCCGGGGACCTGGGCATGCGCCTGTGGTTCTACGACCAGATCGGCTTCTCCGGCGCCAACGTCCAGGGGAGCATCACCCGACGGCACCCCGAGGCGGCGGGCCGTGGCCTGCGCTCGCGCCGGGCGGTGGTCTCGGGCGGCACGGTCGGGCTACAGGGCATGGAGACACTGCTGGCGGCCTACGACAGCTCGGGCGCACGCCTGCCGGTCACCGGCCCGGCGCGGATCGAGGCCCCCGACGGCACCGAGGTGCGCCTGGTTTTCGCCGTCCCCACGGCCTTCGACTATCTGAACCCCGCGGCCGTCGGCCTCCTGTTCGACGCCATCCACCGCGAGTACGACAGACGCGTACCCGAGTACCTGGGCAATGTCATCGCGGGCAGCTTCCAGGACGAGCTGCCCGCCACCAACTCCTGGACCGGCCGCTTCCCCGAGGAGTTCCGGACCCGGCGCGGCTACGACCTCCTCGACCACCTCCCCGCCCTGTTCCGCGAGAGCGGGCGCGACACCACCCGGGCCCGGAAGATCCGAGCCGACTACTACGCCGTCCGTGCCGAACTCACCGAAGAAGCCCTGTTCCGCCCCCTCGCCGCCTGGCACGAGGAGCGCGGTCTGCTGCTCGGCTGCGACCAGAGCCACCCCGCCCGCTCCGGCTTCCCGGCCCAGTCGACGCAGCTCTACACGGACTACTTCCGCACCCACCGCTGGTACAGCGCCGCCGGCAGCGACCACCACGGCGACGCCAAGGTCCATTCCTCGATGGCCCACCTCTACGGCCACGAGCGCGTGTGGATCGAGTCGTTCCACTCCTCCGGCTGGGGCGGCACCCTGGAGGAGACCTACGACTGGCTGCTGCCGTTCCTGCGCAGCGGCGCCAACCTCTACAACCCGCACGCCAGTTACTTCGGCACCGCGGGCGGCTGGTTCGAGTGGGCGCCGCCGTCCACCGACTGGCGCCAGCCCTACTGGCGGCAGTACGCCGCCTTCTCCCGGGCCGTCGCCCGGATCTGCTCGATCCTGTCCTGGGGCACCTACAGCGCCGACGTCGCGGTCCTGCACCCCACCGCCACCATGCAGTCCCTCATCCCCCTGGACGTACCCGTCCAGCACTTCGGCGACGGCGGCCTCGGCGAGGCCCACGCCGACGTCGACGAGACTCAGCGCCACTACCTGGAGCTGTGCGGCACCAACAACTGGCTCCGGCCCGCTGTCGGCGCCCTCGACCGCCACCGTGTCTCCTTCGACGTCATCGACGACGCCTCCGTGCAGGGAGCCAAGGCCGGCGACGGGGCCCTGCGCATCAGGGACCTGGCGTACTCCGCGGTCCTGCTGCCCTCGGCGAGCGTTCTGGAACACGAGACGGCCCGCCGACTGGCCGAACTCCTCGACGCCGGAGGACGGGTCGTGGTCGTCGGCCGGCCGCCGACACAGGCGGCCGGGCTCGCCGGTGACGACGCCGTCGTAGCCGCACTGCTGGACCATCCCCGACTGGAGCGGGTGACCGATGCCGAGGCCGGTGCGGCGGCGGTGGCCGACGCCGCCGGATACGCGACGGGTGAGGTACCGCTGCTCGTCAGGAGGAAGGGCGACGAGGCGGTCGCACTGGTCACGGGGGCATTCCCCGACGCCCGTACGCATCCGCCCAGGGGCCACCACGAGATCGACCCCGCGCGCTACGCCCGCACCTCCTCCGTCACCGTGCGGGCCCAGGTCGGCGAGGCCGAGATCTGGAACCCGGCGACCGGCACCCGCCGCCCGGCGCGGGTCACCGTCACCGACGGCGTCTCGACCGTCGAGGTGCCCCTGGAGGGTGCCCCGGCCGCGCTCGTCGTATGGCGCGAAGGCCCGCCGGCAGACGCTGTACCCCCGTCACCCACGGAGCCGACCGAGTCGATCGACCTGTCGACCGGCTGGGAAGGACGCCTCGCGCCGACCCTGGACAACACCTGGGGCGACCTCGCCCTGCCCGCCGGAGCCCCTCTCGCCGAACCGCAGATCTGGACCATGCGGTGGACCGAGACCGAGGACGCCTGGGAGCCGGTACGGGCGACCTACGGCAACCGCGTCCGCGTCCTTGAGCCCGTGCCCTCCGCACAGGTCCCGACGCCTCTGGACCGCGCCGCTGTCGAACAAGTCCTGTCGGGTGAGCGGGAGTTGGCCCCCACGGACTGGGGCGTCTCGCTGTACTCGTCCAGTCGTGGCATCCCGGATCCCGACGGTCTGCTCGGCAACAAGGGCCTGGTGCCGGAGGAGTTCGTACGAGTGGCGGTGCCCGTGAGCGGGACGGTCGCCCGGGTCAGGGCCGTCGTGGAGACCGACCACCGAGGGCCCGCCGACCTGCATGTCGGCGCGGCTGCGGTCAAACGCGTGTGGTGGAACGGCAGTCTGCTGGAGACGGGCGGCGGCTATCTGGCGTCGGCCAGGGTGGAGGTCGAGCAGGCCCGCAACGTGCTGGAGTACGAGCTCTCCGACGCACTCGACCGCCCGCAGATCATCTCGGGTGCCGCCGGCACCCCGCTGGGCAGCTACTTCTGCCTGTCCCGCCCGGACGCCTTCACCCGGCGCCCGCAGTTCATGCGCCTGCCCGACGGCGTACGACCGGACGGCAGCGTGACCTACCGCGGCCGGATCGGCGTCCCGGGCCGGGGAGCGACGGCGGTCCTCGTCGTGGGCGCCGCGGTCGGCGTGTCCGTGCTGCTCGACGGAGCCGTCGTCGCACGGCAGGAGAAGGCCGAGTACTACGAGTCCGACTGGGGCGCGGTACCGATGTTCTTCCGGCACGAACTGACGCTGGACGGCGGCGATCACCTCCTCGACGTCGTGGCCGACAGCGTCGACGCGCGGGACGGGATCTACGTCGACCTCGTGGCGGATACGACCGCCCTGGTCAGCGGTCCGGGTTGGGAGGCCCGGACGGGGGAGTGGCACGGGCCGACTGTCGAACACACGGGCCGCTGGGGGGAGTTGCAGCACTGCGGCGCCGCCGTACGGCCGCACCCGCTGCCCGGGGCCGAATGGCTGGCCGGCGCCCCGGAGTTCGGCTCCCCCGTACTGCCGCTGCGGTCCACCGACGATCTCCGGGAGGCCGGGCAGCGCTTCCGGTTCACCGTGCCGGCGGGGACCGTGTCACTCGACCTGCCCCTGGAGCTTCCCGCCCGGGTGAGGATCGACGGCGGCCCGGAACGGGCCCTCGAAGGGCATGAGTTGACACTGGACCAACCACTCCACAAGGCGGCTGAGTGCGAGGTTGTCACCGCCCCCACTGCCGTCCTGCGCGGTGGCTCCGCCTGGCGGGGACCGGTACGGGTGCGCACGGTACCGGCGCCCCTGCCGCTGGGGGAGTGGGGTGAGCTGGGCCTGGGCGGCTGGAGCGGCGGCGTGACCTACGCGCGGACCCTGGAGGTGCCGGCCGGGCCTGATCCGGTGCTGGATCTGGGACGGGTGCGCGGCAGCGTCGAGGTGTGTGTCGACGGCGAGCTGGTCGGCGAGGCGTTCTGCGCGCCGTACCGCTTCGAACTGCGCGGCACCGCCGGACGTACCGTCCGGCTCGACGTGACCGTCCACAACACCCTGGCCCCGTATCTCGCCGAGGCCACGCCGACCGCCTGGGCCTTCCCCTCCCAGCTTCCATCGGGACTGCTGGGGCCGGTGAGGCTAGAAAGGCGCGTCTGAGGAAGTCCGGGTGGAGTCCCGCAGGACCAGCCCCGGCGCGAACACCCTTGCCTCATGGGCGTGTTCCGCGCGGGCCTCCACCTCGTCCAGCAGCATCTCCACGGCTGCCCGGCCGAGCTCCTCGACCGGCTGACGGACCGTCGTCAGCGTCGTGCCCACGAAGCTCGCGATGTCCAGGTCGCCGTACCCGACCACCTGCACGTCCTCCGGGACCTTCACACCGCGCTCGCCCAGCGCCCGGCACAGCCCCGCCGCGAGGAAGTCGTTGGTGCAGAACACCCCGTCGGGCAACTCGTCGAGGCTGTGGGCGATCTCGCTGCCGTACGCCACCGTCATCTCCTCGGCGACGACCTGGCCGAGGCGGGCCTCCCGCCGGGTGCGCACGGCCTGGCGGGCGCCCTGGTAGCGGTCGGCGCACTGCCGGATCGTGCGCTCACCGTTCACCACCAGGATGTCGCGTGCCCCCCGGTCCAGGAGGTGCTGCACGGCGATGCGGCCGCCGGCGATGTCGTCGACGGAGACCGAGCAGCCCTCCTGGGCAGGCATCGCACGGTCCGCCAGTACGAGCGGGATGCCGCGCTCGCGCAGCCGCGACAGCCGGGTGGGGTCGGCGCTGAGCGGGACCACCACCGCGCCGACCGCCCGCTGTTCGATGAGCATGGTGAAGTAGCCCTGCTCCCGCTCCGGCGCGTCGCCGCTGTCGCACAGGACGAGGGAGTAGCCGTGTTCGTACGCCGCGTCCGCGGCGCCGCGCGCGATGCGTGAGTAGAAGGAGTTGGCGACGTCCGGCAGCACCAGGCCGATCGACGACGAGTGCCCGGTGCGCAGACCGGCGGCTCCCGGATGGGGGACGTAGTCCAGTGCGGCCACCGCGTCGCGGACCCGCTCGGCCGTGCGGGCGTTGACCCGCTCGGGCCGGTTCAGGACGTTCGACACCGTGGAGACCGAGACCCCGGCGGCTGCCGCGACGTCCTGGATTCGGGCGGGGCGAAGCGAAATGGCGTCCACCCCCTCGCTGTTGCAGCGGTACGACCAGGCATGACCTGGTCCTCGGGCGCTGATCCCCTCGGGCGACGCAAGTCTACCCCGGCGGCGGATAAAACGTTTTCCGCACCGGAGGCAGAGGAGTCCTGGAAGTTCACCGACGTCGACTTCGGCTGAGCCGCATCGAAAAACCGGCGAACCTGCACAGCGTTCACTGCTCGGTCACGCGGAAACTGAACGGTGGTCATGGCCGCACCGGGGCGGGGCTCTTTGGTGGTGAAGTGTCCGTCTTCGGAAACGCACCGCGACGAAGGGTCAGGCGCCATGGCAGCACATCCTGTGAAGGAGCACCGTGGGGCGCCGCCGGCCGACTGGCCGTGTCCATGCACAGCGTGCTTCCATCCGGTGTCCCTCCCCTCCTTGAGGATTGCTCATGCGAAAGGAACCGCGCGCCATGAACGTCGCACCCCACATCGAGGCCACCGAGCTCGACGACGCCGACCTGGACAACGTCTCCGGTGGCGTCGCCGCCGCGACCACCGCCGGTCTCCACCTCCAGGTGGCGCACCTCGAGGTCTGCGCCGACGCCGGTGCCTCCGTCTCCGCCGCGGGTCTCGCGCTCGGCGCCGACGCCCACGTCGGCGTGAACTGACCGAACACCTGCCACGGGCCCCGGATCTGACGATCCGGGGCCCGTCGTGTGTCCTCGACAGCGTCAGTGGGCGAGGGAACCAGAACGCGTCCGTGCCTCCGTGCGTCCGGCGGCAACCTGGATGAGCTGCGTCGTTGGTGGGAACGGGCACGCGCACGACGAGTCCGTCGGTGAGCATGGTGGCGACCGGCCCGCCGCCAACGGGACCGTCCAGGACCTGTCCGCCTCACCGGCCGGCTCCTGACCGGCGAACCGGGTTTCGACGGCACGGTAGATGACATGCTGGCGGTCCCGGAGCGTTTCAGGAGGCCCTCATGCACGAGCAGCCGTCCCTTCTCGCCGCGCTGGTGTCCGCACTGCGGGCCGGTTCGATCGAGGTCGTCGATCTCACCTCGCCGCTGTCCTCGTCCACACCGGTGATCCAGCTCCCGCCGCAGTTCGGCCAGACGGCGATCTTCGAGCTGGAGGAGATCAGCCGGTACGACGACCGTGGACCGGCCTGGTACTGGAACAACTTCCGCAGCGGCGAGCACACCGGCACCCACTTCGACGCCCCGAACCACTGGGTCACCGGAAAGGACCTCGCCGACGTGGCGTCCGTCCCGCCGCAGCGGCTGATCGCCCCCGCCGCCGTACTGGACTTCACCGCCGAGGCGGCCAAGGACCCCGACTTCCTTGTGGAGGTGGACCACATCAAGGCATGGGAGGAGCGCAACGAACCGCTGCCGGACGGGGGTTGGCTGTTCCTGCGCACCGGCTGGGAGACCCGCTCGCACTCCCAGGAGGCCTTCCTGAACGCCGACGAGAACGGCCCGCACACGCCGGGTCTGTCGCCGGAGTGCGCCCGCTGGGTGGCCGAGGAGTCCCCCGTGATCGGCCTCGGTGTGGAGACGGTCGGTACGGACGCCGGGCGCGGGCACTCCTTCGAGCCCCCCTTCCCCTGCCACTCCTTCCTGATGGGCAGCGACAAGTACGGCCTGACCCAGCTCCAGAACCTCGCCGCACTGCCCGCCACCGGCAGCGTCGTCATCGCGGGACCGCTGCCCATCGTCGCGGGCTCCGGCTCACCCGCGCGCGTGCTGGCGCTCGTGGAGCGGTCATGAAGGTCGCTGAGGCCGTCGGACGGGCCCTGCACGCGGCGGGGGTCGAGCAGGTCTTCGGCGTCGTCGGATCCGGGAACTTCCATCTGACCAACGCCCTGGTCGCGGCGGGTGCCCGCTTCGTCGCCGCGCGCCACGAGGGCGGTGCGGCGACGATGGCCGACGCGTACGCGCGCGTGAGCGGCACGGTGGCCGCCCTCAGCGTCCACCAGGGGCCCGGGCTGACCAACGCGATGACCGGGATCGCCGAGGCGGCCAAGAGCCGCACACCGCTCGTGGTGCTCGCGGCCGAGGTCACCCGGCCGACCTCCAACTTCTACGTCGACCAGGACGCGCTGGCGGTGGCGGTGGGCGCGGTGCCGCTGCGGATCACCTCGGCCGAGGACGCCGTGGAACAGGCGTGCGCGGCGGTGCGGCGTGCTCTGCACGAGCGGCGCACGGTGCTCCTCAACCTCCCCCTGGAAGTACAGGCGTTGGACGCCCCCGACGGGGCCCTCGCCCAGGCGGCACCCCCGCCGCCGCGACCGGCCGTCGAACCGGCCGCGTCCGAAGTGGCGGCTCTGACCCGGGTGTTGGAACAGTCCCGGCGCCCGGTCTTCGTGGCCGGCCGCGGCGCACGCTCACCCGCCGCCCGGGACGCCCTCGAAGCCCTCGCCGAGCGCTGCGGCGCGCTGTTGGCGACCTCGGCCGTGGCACGCGGCCTGTTCCACGACAACCGCTGGTCGCTCGACGTGTCCGGCGGCTTCGCGTCCCCTCTGGCGGCCGAACTCATCGGCGGCGCCGACGCGATCGTCGGCTGGGGCTGCGCACTGAACATGTGGACCATGCGGCACGGCGCCCTCATCGGCGTCGGCACGACCGTGGTGCAGGTCGACGACGACCCTTCGGCGCTCGGCGCGCACCGGGAGCTGCATCTCGGCGTCACCGGCGACGTCGAACTCACCGCGCGACACGTCCTGGCGGCCTCGGGCGGGAAACGTCAGGGCCTGCGGACCCCCGACATCGCCCAGGCCCTCGCCACACGCCTGCGCTGGCGGGACGTGCCCTACGAGGACACGGGCACCCGCGACCGGATCGACCCCCGCACCCTCAGCATCGCGCTCGACGACATCCTCCCCGCGGAGCGGGTGATCGGCGTCGACTCCGGCAACTTCATGGGCCATCCGAGCATGTTCCTGTCGGTGCCCGACCAGGACGGGTTCTGCTTCACCCAGGCCTACCAGTCGATCGGCCTCGGCCTCGCCACCGCGATCGGCGCCGCCCTGGCCCGTCCGGACCGGCTGCCGGTGGCCGCGCTCGGCGACGGGGGCGCGCTGATGGGCGCCGCCGACCTCGACACCGTACGGCGGCTCGGGCTCCCGATGGTCGTCGTCGTGTACAACGACGACGGTTACGGGGCCGAGGTGCACCACTTCGGCCCCGACGGACACCCGCTCGACACGGTCGAGTTCCCGCCGACCGACATCGCGGCCGTGGCCCGCGGCTACGGCTTCGAGGCGGTGACCGTGCACACGCGGACGGATCTGAAGGCGGTGCAGGACTGGGTCGCCGGCCCGCGATCCGCGCCCCTGCTGATCGACGCCAAGGTGGTCCGGGACCGCGGGGCATGGTGGTTGGAGGAGGCGTTCCGCGGGCACTAGGGCGGCGGCGAAGGCCGAGGAAATGCAGGAGCGGGGCGCCCCGCGGTGTGCCAGCCTGGCGCACCGGACGACCCAGGGGAGCACCGATGACCGCAGGACCTCGACTCGCCCCGCTGCTGGACCAGTTCGACTGGTCCTGCGAGCGCCTGGCCGGCCGCCTCGCCGGGCCGGTCATGGACAGCGGCGACGGCTCACGGACCCCGGTCGGCGCGATGACCGACGACGAGTACCTCTGGGAGCCGGTGCCGGACTGCTGGTCCGTCCGCCGGCGTACGGACGGGCCCGGGGCGCGGGCCACCTTCCTGGCCGGGACCGGCGACTGGGGCAGGGACGCGGCGCCCCATCCGCATCCCGTTCCGCCGCCGTTCACGACCCTCGCGTGGCGCCTGAGCCATCTCGGCGAGATGCTCCTCCTGCGCGCCGACCACACGGCGGGCACCCACAGCCTCACCCGTGACGACCACCGCGTCAGCGGCACCGCCGCCGACGCGATCGCCGCCTTCGACGCGGCCGCCGACGCCTGGCGCACCGCGCTGCGCACCACCGACGACACCGACCTCGACATCGTCGGCCGCTGCACCTATCCGCACGGCAGCGATGCCGAGGAACCCTTCCTGGACATCGTGTGGTGGGTCAACCAGGAAGTCCTGCACCACGGCGCCGAGATCGCCCTGCTGCGCGACCTGTACCGGGAGCGGCACCGCCGCCCGGCCCCTTGGGGCAGCGGGGATCAGACCGCGGGCGCCGGATAGGTCGGGTACTCCACCCCGGTCACGTGCTGTACGACCCGGACCACCTGGCAGGAGTAGCCGAACTCGTTGTCGTACCAGAGGTAGAGGATCGCGTTGTCGCCGTCGACCTTGGTGGCACCGGCGTCGACGATCGAGGAGTGGCGCGAGCCGATGAAGTCGCTGGAGACCGCGTCGGGGGCCGTGGTGAAGTCGATCTGGCGCTTGAGCGGGGAGGTCAGCGAGACGTCCCGCAGGTGGTCGAGGACCTCCTCGCGGGTGGTCTCACGGCCCAGGCGCAGGCTGAGGATCGCGATGGAGACGTCCGGCACCGGCACCCGGATCGAGCTGCCGGTGATCGGGGCCTTCAGGTCGGGCAGCGCCTTGGCGACGGCGGAGGCGGCGCCCGTCTCCGTGATCACCATGTTGAGCGGCGCGGAGCGGCCCCGGCGGTCGGCCTTGTGGTAGTTGTCCAGCAGGTTCTGGTCGTTGGTGAACGAGTGGACCGTCTCCACGTGGCCGCGCAACACGCCGTACTCGTCGGCCATCGCCTTCAGCGGCGGCACGATCGCGTTGGTGGTGCAGGACGCGCAGGACAGGATCTGCTCGTCCGGCTTGATCGTGTCGTGGTTGACGCCGTGCACGATGTTGGGGACGTCGCCCTTGCCCGGCGCGGTCAGCACGACCTTGTCGATGCCGGGACGCAGATGCTGCGAGAGGCCCTCGCGGTCGCGCCACTTGCCGGTGTTGTCGATGAGGATGGCGTTCTTGATGCCGTACGCCGTGTAGTCGACCTCGGACGGGTCGTTCGCGTAGATCACCTTGATGGTGTTGCCGTTCGCGATGATCGCGCTCTCGGCCTCGTCGACGGTGATCGTGCCCTGGAACTGGCCGTGGATGGAGTCCCGGCGAAGCAGCGAGGCCCGCTTGACGAGATCCTCGGCGGCCCGCCCGCCACCGCCCCGGACGACGATCGCGCGCAGCCTGAGTCCGTTGCCGGAGCCCGCCTTCTCGATCAGCAGCCGGGCCACCAGGCGGCCGATGCGGCCGAAGCCGTAGAGGACGACGTCCCGCGGCTCCCGGCGGTCGATCTTGTTGCCGCCCGTCGCGCCGGCCACCGCCTCGGCGGTGAACTCGGCGACCGAAAGACCGCGGTCGTCGGCCTGGTAGATCTCGGCCAGCCGGCCGATGTCGATCTGCGAGGGGCCGAGGTCCAGCGCGGTGAGGGCCTGGACGAAGGGCAGGGTGTCGGTGACGGAGAGCTCCTCGCCGGCGATCTGCCGGGCGAACCGATGGGTCTTGAGGATGCTGACCACCGACTTGTTCACCAGGGAACGGCTGTGCAGGAGAACCGTTACATCACGCTCCCGGTGCAGCCTCCCGATCATCGGGATCATCGATTCCGCGATCTCCTCGCGGTTCTTCCAGTCGGTGAACGAGTCGTCCTTGACAGTCACAGAATTCTCTTTCGAGCTAGGCGGCGCTCATATGCTAACCCCCTGATGTTTTGATCGATCGCCGGGGTGTCACAGTTCACTGCCCCAGCAGCCGGGGCGGTGTGGCGTCCGGTACCGGCCGCAGCAGCGCGGGGTGCGCGTCGGCCACCCGCTCCTTCGTGAACGCGGCCATGATCCTGCGGGCCAGCAGGGGATCGGCCGGGAGCGCGTGCGCGGCGAACCAGCGGGCGGGCGCCGGGTCGGGGGAGGGCTCGACGAACTCCGCGCCCGCGTAGTCGTCCAGCGGCGGGTCGTAGAGGTATCCGCACACCACGTCGTGCCGCACCAGCCGCTGTACGAGTGCGTCGCGGTCGTGGACCAGGAGCGGCACCCGGAACAGCGGGAGGGGGCCGTCGTGCGCCGTACGGTCGCGCAGCGCCGGCGAGGCCCACGGGGTGCCCGCCAGCAGCGCGACCCCGGCCCTGCGCCGGGCCAGGTCCTCGTCGAGCCGGGCCATCCGCAGTCCCAACTGACCGCGGACCAGCGCGCCGTGCCGGGAGCGGTAGCCGTGCAGGTCGACACGGATCCACCGCTCGTAGGCGGTCAGGCTCGGGGCCTCCCGGGCGGAGGCGGCGAGCCGCGGCGCGTGCAGGGCCATCCGGAACGCGTCGCGCTCCATCAGCCCGAGGCGCTCCATGGTCCGCCACACCGGGCGCACCAGGTGGAGCGACCGGACGGCGGACCGGGCCAGCGGGCGCAGGGTGGTGGTCAGGTCCTCACGCAGCCGGCCGGGCGTCAGGAGGTCGTCCCGCAGCAGCTCCAGCTCCCGGCGCGTGCGCGCGTCCTCGACGGCGAGAAAGCCGCCCGCCATCCCCGCCACGTGCTTGGACAGGCTGAACGCCGCCGCCTTCCCGAAGGTCCCGACCGGCTGCCCGCCCATATGGCTGCCGATCGCGTGCGCCGCGTCCTCGAACAACGGAATCCCCAACTGCGCGCAGCGGCGCCCCAGTTCGAGAACCCGGTCGGGCACGCCGTAGAGGTTGGTGGTCAGGACCGCGTCCACGTCGCGCCAGGTGGACTCCGGCACGGCGGCCGGGTCGATGTTGCCGTCCCACACGGACACGGGGGCCATCACGGGGCGCAGCCCGGCCGCGAGGACCACGAACAGGATCACGTCGTCGTTCACCGGTGACATCAGCACCCGCGCGCCCGGCCGGCACCAGCGCCGGAGCGCCAGGTACAGGGCCAGCCGGGCCGAGGGCGTGTAGACGCACTCGCGTCCCAGTCGTCGGGTCATCGTCGCGGCCAGCCGCGAGCCGTACGGCATCGGCACCCCTTGTGTCGACGGGCCAGGGAAGGGCCATGGAGGAGGACACGCGTCGGCGTCCCCCACGGGAGGCGGGGGAACGGGCTCGCGTCAGCTCGCCAGCGGTCCCGCGCTGTCGGATTCCGGGCGGTGCCGGGACGTGCGCAGGGTGCCGACCGTCTTCAGGAGGCGGTCGGCGGGCTCACGCAGGGCCGGGTGGGCGTTGACCGTGTTGCGCAGTCCCCGCACCGGCCGGCGCCACAGACGGTGTGTCGTCGCGACCGGATGGGGACGGGTGGCGAATCCTTCCGCCACGCGCAGCTCACGGGTCTTGAGCCAGTCCTTCCACTCCTTGTCGCCGCGCCCCATGTCCATCAGCCGGGCTCCGCGCCGGCCCGCCGCCTCGGCCATCCGCAGGTGCATGATCAGGCCGGGGGAGTAGTAGCGCAGCTCGGGGTCGTACGCGGTGAACCAAGGGGCGAACACCGTGCGCGAGGTCGGCCCGAAGTGGGCGGCCACGGGGCGGTCACCGGCGTACACCACCGAGAGCAGACCGGTGAAGTGCTCCTCGCGGACCTGGAAGAGGTCCTCCACCAGATTCACGATCCAGGGCCGCGCGAAGCGGTCCATCCGGCCCGTCCTGCGGTACTGGGCCGACTTCCATCGCATCAGCGTGCGCAGCGCGCTCGGGTCTCGCTCGTCGAACACGAACCGCATCTCGCCCAGGTCGCGGGTGAGCCGGCGCTCCTTCTTGAGGGTTGTCTTGGCGAGCCCGGGATACGCGCCACGCAGCCACTCCGGGTAGCTGTCGCTGCCGACCTTGAGATCGATCACCGGGGAGGCGAAGGTGCCCGTGACGTAGGGGGCGAAGGGTCGCTGTTCCTCGACGAGGTGGTCGAACTCGAACACCGAGAGCCGGCACGCCTTCAGCAGCGCCTGGGTGTCCCAGGTGACCCCGGGGAGGTGCACCAGGCCCTGGCAGTCGGACAGGCCGAGCCCGATGGCCCGGCCGACGCCGAAGGAGCCGCGTTCGTACGGGAGGAAGCCCACGGCCTCGCCGCGCTGGTGCAGGACCGCCACCCGGGCGCCGCCGCGGTGTCTGCCGATCCCGGCCGCGAACTCCGGTGCCAGGAACGGGTTGGCGTAGTCGGGCGTCTCGTCCATCGCCCGGTGCCAGGCCCCCCGAAGCGAGGCACCGAGTTCCCCGGGTCTGTGGATGGTGATGTCCGTGTCACTGCTCATCGATCGCATGGGCGATCGCACCCCCCAATTCCCCCATTGCCGATCGAACTGTCGGCAAGGATCAAACGTCGCGAAACAGTACGCACGCTGTCAAGGGTGTCTGCCGTAACGGAACAACGCGGAACGCATACATATGGTTCCCGCGGGCGGTCACGGCAACAGCCGCCGTTCCTTGGCGACGGCCACCGCTCCCGCCCGCGTCTCGACGCCCAACTTGCCGTAGATCCGCCCCAGATGGGTCTTGACCGTCGCCTCGCTGATGAACAGGGCCCGGGCGATCTCCCGGTTGCCGAGGCCACGGGCGAGTTGCGCGAGGATCTCGTGCTCGCGGGTGGACAGGGCGGGGCGGGGGCTGCGCAGCCGGGTCAGCAGCCGGTCGGCCACCGGGGCGGACAGCGCGCCGCGGCCCGAGGCCGCGTCACGGATGGCCGAGAACAACTCCTCGGGCTGTTCCGCCTTGAGGAGATAACCGGCGGCGCCCGCCTCGATCGCGCGCGTGATGTCGGCGTCGGTGTCGAACATGGTGAGCACCAGCACCCGCGGGCCCCGCTCGCCCGCGGCCGTCAACTGCCGGGTGGCGGTCACCCCGTCCATGCCACCGTCGAGTTGCAGATCCATCAGTACGACCTCGGGGTGCAGGTGGGCGGCCATGGCGAGCGCCTCCTCCCCGGTCGCGGCCTCCCCGACCACGTCGATGCCGTCCGCGCTGGCCAGCAGGGCGCGCAGCCCGGCGCGTACGACGGCGTGGTCGTCGCAGATCAGGAGCCGGACGGGGGAGGAGGGCGGTGGCGTACTCACTGGGCGGGCTCCTTGACGGCGAGCGGGACGGCGGCCGACACCACGGTGCCCTCTCCCGGTGTGGACTCCACGGTGAGCGTGCCGCCGGCCTGGCGGGCCCGGATCCGCATGGCGGGCAGCCCGTGCCCCCGCGTCGACGACTCGGGCGCCCGGGTCCCGGCCTGTTCGAAGCCCCGCCCGTTGTCGGCGACGTCCAGTGAGACCTGGTCGTCCAGCCAGGTCAGGGTGAGCGCGGCCCGGGTCGCCGCCGCGTGCTCGCGTACGTTGGCCAGCGCGCCCTGGGCGATCCGCAGCAGCGCCGCCGCGACCCGCTCCGGCAGCGGTCCCTGTTCCCCGTCGAGCCGGAACTCCACGGTCAGTCCCGGTCCGCTCTCCCTCCGGGCGAGTTCACCGAGGGCCTCGGCGAGGGAGCGCTCCGCGAGGTCGGCCGGGGCCAGGTCGTGCACGAAACGGCGCGCCTCGGCAAGGCCGCGCGAGGTGATCTCCGCCGCCGCCCGGACGTGCCCCCGGGCCGCGTTCTGGTCCGTCCTCCACACCCGCTCGGCGGCCTGGAGCAGCATCCGCTGGCTGGACAGCTCCTGCGCGAGGGTGTCGTGGATCTCCGCGGCCAGCCGCTGCCGCTCGGCCAGGACACCGGCCCGCCGCTCGGTGGCGGCGAGTTCGTGCCGGGTCCGCACCAGATCCGCGATCAGCACGCGCTGCCGGGCGCCCTGCCGTTGCAGATGTACGAGTACGGCGGTGGCGACCGCGGCGACGGCCGGTGGGGCCACGACCATGTTCGGGTTGAGCGGCCCGTCGGCCACCCGTATCTCGGAGAGCACGACCAGCGCTGTCAGCACGGCCGCCGCCGGTACCGCGATCCTCGGCGGCAGCGCGTGCAACCCGGCGAACAGCAGGGGCATCACACACCACGTGGCGCTCGGCGCGAGCACGAGCAGGACGACCCAGACGGCGGTGACCGAGCCCAGCCACACCAGATGGCGCCGGGTGGGCGGAAGTCCCGGGCGGGGCGGTGGGGCCAGCAGATGCCCGAGGACGTACAGCAGACAGAAGAAGGCGAACAGCGCCACCACCGAGCCGGTGCGCGCCCCGCCCTGGTCGCGGCTCAGGAAGCGGGCGAACGACGAGCCGAGCAGCAGGAAGAACGCGCCGTGCACGATCGCGCCCAACCAGCGCTCGTCCGGATCGGTGTGGTTCATGCTCCGTGTCTAACGTGCCGGACACGGGACCGCATCAACCGATCGGCTGACATGGCGGTCGCCCGAACCTCCCCGGGGCTCGCGCCGGTTGACCGAGCCGGACCCACGGCCGCCGCACCGAGGCTGGGCAGCAGAGCGAAGACCTCCGAAAGGCCTCCCGATGCCCGCCAGGAACCTCACCGCCAACCGTGCCGCCCTCGGCCACCGTGTCGGCTACGCCCTGCGCCACCCGGACCGCGTGCCCCGCCATGCGGTCCGCGCCGCCCGCGACCTGTGGCTGCGCCGTCGTCACCCGGACCACGTCTCCTACTACCGCGCCGTGATGCGCTCCGACACCCGCACCGACCCGGACGCGGCCGTCGGCAGCCGCAGCCGGGAGCGCTGGCTGGCGCTGGGGGCGATGCAGTTCGACTACCTGCTCGGCCACGGTCTGCGCCCCGAGCACCGCATGCTGGAGATCGGCTGCGGCAACCTGCGCGGCGGCTGGCGCTTCATCCGCCACCTGGAGCCGGGCAACTACCACGGGATCGACATCTCGCCCGACATCCTCCTCGCCGCACAGGACACGATCGTCGAGATGTCCCTCCAGAAGCGGCTGCCGAACCTGACCCCGGTCCGCGACCTGACACTGCGCTTCCTGCCGGACGCCCACTTCGACGTCGTCCACGCGCACAGCGTCTTCTCGCACTCGCCGCTGCCGGTGATCGAGGAGTGCCTGGCCCATGTCGGCCGGGTGCTCGCCCCGGGCGGCTGGTTCGACTTCACCTTCGACCGCACCGAGGGCGAGGAACACCATGTGCTGCGGGAGGACTTCTACTACCGGGTGGAGACGCTCGTGGCCCTGGCCGAGAAGCACGGGCTGCGCGCCCGTTTCATGGACGACTGGGAGGAACTCCCGCACGGCCAGTCCAAGATCCGGGTGACGCACGGCGAGGCGAGCCGGTGACCCCGGCGGAAATTGCGTGTCGCCGGGTCCACTGAGGGCACAGACTCGTCCCATGGCTGACATGGGGGAGTTCCGGGACGCGGTCACGGCGTGGGCGGCCGGAGGTCCCGGCGACCAGGCACGCGAACTGGCCGCACGGGTGTCCGTCCGGACCGTCGTCCTGCTCGAAGGGCCGAGCGACGTGGCGGCGGTCGACGCGCTGGCCGAGAGCCGGGGCCGGGACCTGGCCGCCGAGGGACTCTGCGTCCTGGCGATGGGCGGGGCGATGAGCGTCGGCCGCTTCGCCGGCCTCCTCGGCCCGTCCGGCCTGGGCCTGCGTCTGACGGGACTGTGCGACGAGCGGGAGCAGCCCTTCTACGCCCGGGGCTGGGAGCGGGCCGGTGCGGCACCGGACGGGTACTTCGTCTGCGCGGCGGACCTGGAGGACGAGCTCATCCGCGCGCTGGGGGTGCCACGGGTGCAGGAGCTCGTGCGCGAGGAGGGCGAGCTGCGGCAGCTCCAGACCTTCCTGTCCCAGCCCGCACAGCGGGGCCGCACCGCTCAGCAGCAGTTGCGGCGCTTCCTCGGCACGAAGAAGGGGCGCAAGATCCACTACGGCCGTGTCCTCGTCGAGGCCCTCGCCCCGGACCGGGTGCCCGCCCCGCTCGACGACCTGTTCGCCGCACTCTCCTGAGTCAGGCAGGTGGGCGAACGGTGTGCGTGGCGTGTTCACCGATATCACCGCCCGGGGTCTTGTTAGGACAATCGCCGGGCATCTAGGGTCGCCCTCGGGAGAGCAAGCGCTTTCCCCGCACGTCAGCGTCCCCTTGCCGGACGTCCCAGGAGGACCGTATGCCCCGTCCAGCCCGCCGCCGCGTAGCCGTGGTCGGCACCGGCGCCATCGTCAGCGGCAGCCATCTGTCCGCGCTCAGGGCCCACGCCGAGCGCACAGAACTGGTCGCCGCCGTCGACGTGGACCAGGGCAGACTCGACGCCTTCCGCGAGCTCGCGGGCGGCGAGGTCGCCGGGTACACCTCGATGGCCGCGATGCTGGACGCCGTACGTCCCGACCTGGTCCTCATCGGCACCCCGCCGTCGCTGCACCGGGAGCAGACGGTGGCCGCGCTCAAGGCGGGCGCCTGGGTGCTGTGCGAGAAGCCGCTGACGCTGTCGCTCGCCGAGTACGACGAGATCGCGGCGGCCGAGGAGGCGTCCGGCGCCTACGCCTCCGTGGTCTTCCAGCACCGCTACGGCTCCGGCGCCGTCCACGCGCGCGAGCTCATCGCCGGCGGCGAGCTGGGCGCCCCCCGGGTCGCGCACTGCCAGACCACCTGGCACCGGGACGCCGCCTACTACGCCGTACCGTGGCGCGGGACCTGGGCCAGTGAGGGCGGCGGCCCCACCATGGGCCACGGCATCCACCAGTACGACCTCCTCCTGCACCTGCTCGGCCCCTGGGCGGAGATCCGCGCCATGGCCGCCCGGCTGGTCCACGACACCGAGAGCGAGGACGTCTCCACCGCCCTCGTCCGGTTCGAGAGCGGCGCCCTCGCCACCGTCGTCAACAGCGTGCTGTCCCCCGACGAGGTGAGCCGCATCCGCATCGACTGCGCCGACGCGACCGTCGAGCTCACCCACCTCTACGGCCACCGCAACGAGGACTGGACCTACACGCCCGCCCCCCATGTGGCCGCTGACCGGGCCGACGCCTGGCGCACCCCCGCCGCGGACGTGCCCAGCTCGCACACGGCCCAGCTCGCCACGCTCCTCGATGCGTACGACAACGGTGTCAGGCCGCCCGGAAGCGGCGCCGACGCGCGTGCCACCCTCGAGTTCGCCGCCGCGCTCTACAAGTCCGCGTTCACCGGGCAGCCCGTGCACGCGGGCGAGATCGCACCGGGCGACCCCTTCTACCCGGCCATGCACGGCGACCACCCCCACTGGGCCCCCAAGGAGCGCGCATGAGCATCCGCGTCAGCCACGTCCACGGCGAGCACATCGCCGTCGAGGCGGCGAACGGCACGGAGATCCTCCGCTACGTCTACCGCCCCGACCCCGAGGCCTTCGAGGCCCAGAAGCCCTACGCCCACCCGGTGCGCACCCTCGGCGGCCGCACGGTGACCGGCTACCGTCCCAACGACCACCGCTGGCACAAGGGCCTGCAGATGACGGCGAGTCATCTGTCGGGGCAGAACTTCTGGGGCGGCAACTGCTATGTCCACGGCCAGGGTTACCTGCCCCTGCCGGAACGCGTCGGCTCCATGCGGCACGACGGCTTCACCGCGTTCGCCGTCTCCGAGGCCCGGCTGGACGTCACCGAGGCGCTGACCTGGGTGGAGAACGGCGGCGAGGAGTGGGCCCGGGAAGAGCGGGGCCTGGCCGTCCACTCGGTCGACGAGACCGCAGGGTCCTGGGCGCTCGACTGGTCGATCCGGCTCACCAATCTGCGCGCCGAGCCCCTGGCCTTCGGTTCCCCCACCACCGCGGGCCGTGAGATGGCCGGTTACACCGGGCTCCAGTGGCGCGGTCCCCGTGACTTCACCGGCGGGGCCGTCTTCGCCCCGGACATCGACGGCGACGCGGACAAGCTGATGGGCAGCCAGAGCCCCTGGCTCGCCTTCACCACCGAACACGACGACGTGGACGCCCATTCCACGCTCGTCTTCGCGCACGCCCCCGAGAACCTCGACGCGGGGACCGCGATCCACGAGTCGCACTGGTTCGTGCGCTCCGAGCCCTTCCCGACGGTCGCGTTCTCCTGGGCGTTCTTCGAGGAGTTCGAGCTGCCGCCGGGGGAGTCCTTCGAGTACCGCTACCGGCTGGTCGTCGCCGACGGCGCCTGGGATTCCGAACGGGTGGGTGAGCACCTGAAGGGGCTGCCGTGGTGAGCGGCGGCCAGGGCCAGGGCGAACCGCACCCGACGGACCCGGCCTGGCCCGTGCCATGGGAACAGCAGCCCGGTGCCGTCGGCGGGTCCGCGCTGCCGCGGCCGCTGCCCGGCGTTGGCAGGGGGCCCGCGCTGCCGGGCGCTGTCGGGAGGCCCGCGTTGCCGCACCCGCTGCCCGGGGCCGTCGGGCTCTCCCACCTGAGCGCCTACGACTGGGAGGCCGCCGACGGCGTCTGCGGCGGCAGCCCGCATCTGCACCTGGTGTGCACCGAGGCGTACGTCGTCACCGGCGGCCGGGGCGCCGTGCAGACACTGAGCCCCGACGGCTACCGCGAGATCCCCCTGGAGCCCGGCTCGATCGCCTGGTTCACCCCGGGCACCGTGCACCGTATGGTTCAGGGCGGTGACCTGCGCATCACCGTGCTGATGCAGAACAGCGGCCTTCCCGAGGCCGGGGACGCCGTCTTCACCTTCCCGCCGGAGGTGCTCGCCGACCCCGAGCGGTACGCGTCTGCGGCACAGCTGCCGCCCGGCACCGGGCCGGAGACGGCCACCGCCGCCCGGCGCCGCAGGGACCTCGCCGTCGAGGGCTACCTCGTGCTGCGCGAGGCCCTGACCGACGGCGACACCGGCCCGTACCTGGAGTTCCAGCGGGCCGCCGCCCGGCTGGTGCGGGACAAGGTGCCCCACTGGCGCGAGCTGTGGCGGGCCGGGGCCCTGGCCACCGCCGAGCGCACCGGCGCCCAACTGGACGCGCTGGCGTCCGGCGAGCCGTCGTATCTGGGCGAGGCGACCGCGCACGAGGCCGCGCCGACCCGGCTCGGCGGCTTCGGGATGTGCGGCAGACGCGACGAGTACAACCTGCCGGGCACGACACTGCCGTACGGCGGCGAGTAACACCGGCCGTTCTGGGGGGAGTTCCGAGGGGGGCCGTAGAAAGTCCGAGGAAGGGATGAGGTGACCTCGGCATGCCCGGACACAGGACAAAGGGGTTCTGCGCTTCGGCCGTCGCACTCGCGCTCTGCGCGCTGGCGGCCGGCTGCGGGGGATCCGGCGAAACGGTCGGCGGCGGCAAGGCTGTGCTCCGCTACACGTGGTGGGGCAACCCCGACCGCGCGGAGCGCACCGAACAGGCCGTCGCGCTGTTCGAGAAACAGCACCCGAACATATCCGTACAGACATCGTTCTCGGGTTACGACGCCTACAAGCAGAAGCTCGCCGTCCAGGCCACGGGCGGCGACGCACCCGACGTGATGCAGCTCGACTACCGCCAGATCGACCAGTACGCCTCCGGCGGGGTCCTCCTCGACCTGGCGAAGCAGAAGGCCGTCCTGCGCACCTCCGAGATCGACTCCGGGCTGCTCGCCACCGGCCGCGTGGACGACACCCAGTACGCGATCCCGCAGGGCCGGGGCACCGAGACCGTCGTCTACGACGTCAAGGCCTGGAAGGACTCCGGAGTACCGCTCCCGCGCGCGGGCTGGACCTGGTCCCAATGGGCCGCGTCCGTCCGGGAGTTGGCCGACATGGCCGGGAAACCCGGCGCCACCGACCCCGGCCAGAGCGAGGACGCCTTCGAGGTCTGGCTGCGCGGCCGGGGCAAGGCCCTCTACAGCAGGAGCGGCCGACCGGGCTTCACCGCCGCCGACCTCACCGAGTGGTGGACCTTCACCGACGAGCTGCGGCGCGAAGGGGCGGTCTCCCCGGCCGAACAGACCACCCAGCTCGACGGCTCCGTGGAGAACACCCCGCTCGGCCGCGGCAAGGCGGTCTCCGACACCAACTGGGACGCCCCGTCGAGCGGTTACCTCGCGATCGTTCCGACGGGGATCGCCCTGGCACCCATGCCGTCCGGCTCCGACGGCACACCCGGCCAGTACTTCAAGCCGTCGATGTTCCTCGGCGTCTCCGCCCACACCGGCCACGCTAAGGAAGCTGCCCAGCTTGTCGACTTCCTCCTCAACGACCAGGGGGCGGCGAAGATCCTCGGAGCCACCCGGGGCATCCCCGTCAACGAGACCGTCCGCAAGGAGACGGCACCCCTGCTAAAGGACTTCGACAAGACGGTCGCCGACTACCAGGCCTCCCTGGAAGGGAAGTTGAAGGATCCGCCGCAGGCCCCGCCCTCCGGCGACAACGCCCTGCAGACCACCTTCCAGCGAGACTACGACCAGGTGTCCTACGAGCGCATGACGCCCCGTGAGGCGGCCGAGAACTACGTCACCGAGGCGAGGGCGGAGCTGAGGTCATGACCACCACCGCGATCCCGACGGCACGAAAGAGCGCCGAGGCCACCACCCCGAAGCGCCGCCCCAAGCGTGAACGCGAGGGCGCCGCCTGGGTGTTCCTCTCCCCATGGGTACTCGGCGCGAGCGTCCTCACCCTGCTCCCGATGGCCGTGTCGCTGTACCTGTCCTTCACCGACTACAACCTCTTCGACCCGCCCCACTGGGTGGGCCTGCGCAACTACACCCAGATGTTCACCGAGGACCCGCGCTACTGGCGTTCGGTCCTCACCACGGTGACGTACGTCGTCATAGCCGTGCCCCTGCAGCTGGCGCTCGCCCTGGTCGTCGCGCTCGCCCTGCAGTCCCTGAAGCGCGGCAAGGCCTTCTACCGGTCCGCGTTCTACGCCCCCTCGCTGCTCGGCGCCTCCATGTCGATCGCGCTGGTCTGGCGGGCGGTCTTCAACGACGGCGGCACCGTGGACAACCTGCTCGGCACCGGCGGCTGGGTCAACAAGCCCGGCTGGGCGCTGCTCGCCGTGGCACTGCTGACGGTGTGGCAGTTCGGCGCGCCGATGGTCATCTTCCTGGCGGGTCTGCAGCAGATACCCGCCGAGCTGTACGAGGCGGCGGCCGTGGACGGGGCGGGCCGGTGGCGGCAGTTCCTGTCCGTCACCGTGCCCATGCTGTCCCCGGTGCTCTTCTTCAACCTGGTCCTCCAGACCATCCAGGCCTTCCAGGTCTTCACGCCCGCCTTCGCGGTGAGCGCCGGCAAGGGCGGCCCCGCCGACTCCACCCTCGTCTACACGATGTACCTCTACGACCGCGGCTTCGTCGCCTCCCACATGGGCTATGCCTCCGCCATGGCCTGGGTGCTGCTGCTGGTCATCGGCGTCGTCACGGCGGTGCTGTTCCGCACCTCGCGTTCCTGGGTCTTCTACGCGTCCGAGGGGGACCGATGACCTCCATGTCAACTGCCGCCGCCCGCAAGCCCGTTCGCCGGAGCCGCGTCGCGCTGCACCTGGGCTGTCTGGCCGCCCTGCTCGTGATGCTCTACCCGCTGGCCTGGCTGCTGGCCACCTCACTCAAGCCCGCGAACGAGGTCATCGCCAGCCTCGACCTGCTGCCCAGCCACTTGGAGTGGTCCAACTACCGGACCGCCTTCGAGGGCGTCAACGACGTCTCCATCTGGCGGCTGCTGTCCAACTCCCTGCTGATCGCGGGCGGCGCGGTCCTCGGCAACGTCATCAGTTGCTCGCTCGCCGCCTACGCCTTCGCAAGGCTGCGCTTCCGCTTCCGCGGGCCGCTGTTCGCCTTCATGATCGCCACGATCATGCTGCCGCACCACGCGATCCTGATCCCGCAGTACATCATCTTCAACAAGCTCGGCCTGGTGAACACCTACTGGCCGCTGATCCTGCCCAAGTTCCTCGCCACGGAGGCGTTCTTCGTCTTCCTCATCGTGCAGTTCATGCGCGGTCTGCCGCGTGAGCTGGAGGAGGCCGCCCGTATCGACGGCTGCGGACCCTTCCGCAGCTTCTTCCAGATCGTGCTGCCGCTGACCAGGCCCGCGCTGATCACCACGGCGATCTTCACCTTCATCTGGACCTGGAACGACTTCTTCACCCAGCTCATCTACCTCTTCGACCCGGACAAGTTCACGCTCACCCTCGCCCTGCGGTCCTTCGTGGACGCCTCCAGCCAGTCGGCGTTCGGCCCGATGTTCGCGATGTCGGTGATCGCGCTGCTGCCGATCGTGCTGTTCTTCCTCGCCTTCCAGCGGTTCCTGGTGGAGGGCATGGCCAGTTCGGGACTCAAGGGGTGAGCGGGATGCGTGCTCGTGAGGCGGGCGAGGTCTTCGGCCCCAGGATGACCCTGTTCGCCGACATGCTGAGCGTCGGACTGGCAACGGCGTCGGTCTGCCTGCCGGTTGTGACGATCCCGGCCGCGCTGTCGACCGCGTGCGCGGTGCTGCGGGGTGCGGGGGAGGGGAAACCCGCCACCGCGGGACGGTACTTCGCGGTCCTGCGGCGACGGCTGCGGGTCGGAGACCTCGCGGCGGGAGCGGTCGCCGCGGCCGGTGCGCTGCTGTTCCTGGCGGACCTCGCACTGGCCGGCGCCGGGCTGCCGGGGGCACCGCTGTTCGCCGTGCCGGCCGTCGGCATCGGCATGGCGGCCTTGGTGGTGGGCCTGCGGGCCTGCGCGCGCCCCGGGTCGCTCACCGACTGGCCGGCCGCCGTGCGCGAGGCCGCCCGGGACACCGTACGGGACGTCGGCGGGAGCGCCCTGGTGCTGCTGGCGGTGGCCACGGCGGCCCTGTGCGCCTGGATGCTGGTGCCGCTGGCCTTCCTGGTTCCGGGGCCGCTGGCGCTGGCGCTGACCGCCGTTGACGTCCGGCTCACGGTCGCCCGTGTGTGAGGACGTTCGGCCGAGGTTCGGGGAGTCACTCGCGGCGAACCGGGCGGTCAGGGTCTCCTGGGTCCGGAACCCCTGACCGCCGGGTCAGGCGGCTCGGAACGACCGCAGCCGCAGTGAGTTGCCGACCACGAACACCGACGAGAACGCCATCGCGGCTCCCGCGAGCATGGGGTTGAGCAGTCCGGCCGCCGCGAGCGGCAGCGCGGCCACGTTGTAGGCGAAGGCCCAGAAGAGGTTGGACCGGATCGTCCCGAGGGTGCGGCGGGCGAGCCGGATGGCGTCCGCCGCGGAGCGCAGGTCGCCCCGGACGAGGGTCAGGTCGCCCGCCTCGATCGCGGCGTCCGTGCCGGTACCCATCGCCAGGCCCAGGTCGGCCTGGGCCAGCGCGGCCGCGTCGTTGACGCCGTCGCCGACCATCGCGACCGAACGGCCCTGCGCCTGCAGCCGCTTGACGACGTCGACCTTGTCCTGCGGCAGTACTTCGGCGATCACCTGAGCGGGGTCGATGCCGACCTCGCGGGCCACGGACCCGGCCACGGCCCGGTTGTCGCCGGTCAGCAGGATCGGGGTGAGCCCGAGGGCGCGCAGGCGGGTGACGGCCTCACGGCTGCTGTCCTTGACGGCGTCGGCGACTTCGAGAAGGGCCCGTACCTCGCCGTCCCAGGCGACCGCGATGACGGTACGGCCGGCCGACTCCGCGGTGGCCTTCTTGAGCCGTAGCTCCTCGGGCAGCGCCATCGCCCAGTCGGCGAGCAGGCGCTCGCGTCCGACGACGACGGCATGGCCGTCGACGATGCCCTGCACTCCGAGTCCCGGAACGTTCGCGAAGTCCTCGGGCGTGGGCAGCGACCCCAGCTTCTCCAGCGCCCCGTCGGCCACCGCCCGTGCCACCGGATGCTCCGACGCGTGCTCCAAGGCTCCCGCCAGCCGCAGGACTTCGGCCTCGTCGGTGCCGCGGGCCGCGTGCACGGCCAGCAGCGTCATCCGCCCGGTGGTGACGGTGCCGGTCTTGTCCAGGACCACGGTGTCGACCCTGCGGGTGGACTCCAGGACCTCAGGTCCCTTGATGAGGATGCCGAGTTGAGCGCCCCGCCCGGTGCCGACCAGCAGCGCGGTCGGCGTGGCGAGGCCCAGGGCGCACGGGCAGGCGATGATCAGGACGGCGACCGCGGCGGTGAACGCGGCGGCCGTACCGCCGCCGTTGCCGAGCCAGAAGCCCAGGGTGCCCAGGGCCAGGGCGATCACGACCGGGACGAACACGCCGGAGATCCCGTCCGCCAGCCGCTGCGCCGCCGCCTTGCCGTTCTGCGCGTCCTCCACCAGCTTGGCCATCCGGGCCAGTTGGGTGTCGGCGCCGACCCGGCTCGCCTCGACGACCAGCCGTCCGCCCGCGTTGAGGGTGGCGCCGGTGACGGAATCACCTGGTGTGACCTCGACCGGCACGGATTCACCGGTGAGCATCGAGGCGTCCACGGCGGAGGAGCCTTCGACGACGGTCCCGTCGGTGGCGATTTTTTCGCCGGGACGGACGACGAAGAGGTCTCCCGCCTTCAACTCCGTGACAGGGACAGTCTGTTCACGACCGTCCGGGTGCAGCACCGTCACGTCCTTCGCGCCCAGCTCCAGCAGCGCCCTCAGGGCCGCACCCGCCTTGCGCTTGGAGCGGGCCTCGAAGTACCGCCCGGCCAGGATGAACGCGGTGACCCCGGCCGCGGCCTCCAGATACAGGTTGCCGGCGCCGTCACCGCGGGCGATCGTCAGCTCGAAGGGGTGCTTCATGCCCGGCGTTCCGGCGGTCCCCAGGAACAGCGCCCACAGTGACCAGCCGAAGGCGGCCGTCGTACCGACCGAGATCAGCGTGTCCATAGTGGCCGCGCCATGCCGGGCGTTGGTCAAGGCCGCCTTGTGGAAGGGCCATCCGGCGTACGTCACCACGGGCGCCGCCAGCGTCAGCGACAGCCACTGCCAGTACTCGAACTGCAGCGCCGGCACCATCGCCATCGCGACGACCGGCACCGCCAGCACCACGGCGGTCACCAACCGCGCGCGCAGGGAACGCAGTTCGTCGGACTCCGGTTCGTCGGGGGCGGCGGGCTCGGGAGGCGCCGGTTCCTGGGCCGTGTACCCGGTCTTCTCCACGGTCGCTATGAGCTCCTGGACCGAGACGCCGACGGGGTGGGTGACCCTCGCCTTCTCGGTGGCGTAGTTGACGGTGGCGGTGACGCCGTCCATCCGGTTGAGCTTCTTCTCGATACGCGCCGCGCAGGAGGCGCAGGTCATGCCGCCGATGGCGAGCTCGGTCTCGGCTGCTGCGGTGGTGGTCATCGGCGCTCCTCGCGATACCGGGTAGGGGTATTCTGTGACGCGTCTCCTGTATACCCCCGGTAGGTATAGAGGGCAAGCGGTGGACCGACTTGACTTGATACCCCCCAGGGGTATGGTGAAGTGCATCGGGAACCTCGAAGGGCTGAAGGAGCCGGTCATGCACGCTGGACTGAAGATCACCGCGTTCGCCGCCGCGCTGGCCGCGACATTCGGTACCGCCTACGGCGTGGGCCAGGGCATCGGTCCCGTCATCGACGACGAGCCGCCCGCCCGCCATGACGCGCACATGGGGGGCACCGGCTCAGGGCCATCGGGGGACTCCGGGCACTCGGGCCACGAGTCGCCGCCGGCCGGCGGGCTCCAGATCTCCGAGCAGGGCTACACCCTCGATCTGCGGACCCCGCGCGTCACAGCGGGCCGTACGGCCGACCTCCGCTTCGTCGTCCGGGGTGACGACGGCCGAGCGGTCACCGCCTTCCGGCGGGAGCACGACAAGGAACTCCACTTGATCGTCGCCTCACGCGACCTGACCACCTACCGTCATCTGCATCCCACCCGGGCCGCCGACGGAACCTGGAGCATCCCGGTGTCCCTGCCCAGGGCGGGCGGCTACCGGGTCTTCGCCGACTTCACCCCCGAGAAGGAGGGTGCCGGGAAGCAGGGGGCCGAGAATCTCACCCTCGGCGCGGATCTGGCCGTGTCGGGCACCTACGCCCCGCGGGACCTTCCGGCACCGGACACCCTCGCCGCCACCGACGGCTACGAGGTGAAGCTCGGCGGAGCTCTGCGCCCCGGAGCCGCCCGCGAACTGAAGCTGACGGTGTCCCGGGGCGGCCGGCCGGTCACCGACCTCCAGCCCTACCTCGGCGCCTACGGCCACCTGGTCGCCCTGCGCTCCGGCGACCTCGCCTACCTCCACGTCCATCCGAACGGCGAGCCCGGTGACGGCACCACCGCAGCCGGCCCGGACATCTCCTTCACGGCCACGGCACCCAGCAGCGGCACCTACCGGCTCTTCCTCGACTTCAAGCACGAGGGCGAGGTGCACACCGCGGCGTTCACGGTCCGGGCGGGCGCAGCGGTCGCCGGGCCGCCGGACAAGGCTCCCCACGAGTCGTCCGGCGAGCACGGCCACTGACCCTCAGCCGATGCGAGCCCCCGCGCCCCCGACCCGGACCCGCGGGTCGCCCGCGCGCAGGGTCACCGTGAGCTCACCGGGGCGGCCCAGGTCCTCGCCCTGGAGCAGGGTGAGGACGGCGTCCTCGGGGACCAGGCCGAGATCACGGGCGTACGCACCGAACGCCGCGGCCGCGGCACCGGTCGCCGGGTCCTCGACGACACCGCCGACGGGGAACGGATCACGGACATGGAAGACGGTGGCCGACTCCCGCCACACCAACTGGACCGTGGTCAGGTCCAGTCGGTGCATCAGGGCTTCGAGGCGGGCGAAGTCGTACGCCAGGTCCGCGAGGCGCGCGCGGGTCGCCGCCGCCAGGACGAGGTGGCGGGCACCGGCGAAAGCGATGCGGGGCGGGAACGCCGGGTCGAGATCGCCGGCCGGCCAGTCGAGCGCGGCCAGCGACTCCGCGAGGTCGGCGTCCGAGACCTCCTCGACATGCGGTGCGACGCTGGTGAGCGTGGCCCTGACCGTCCCGCCTTCCTTGGCCACCGACACCGGCACGGTCCCGGCAGGGGTGGCGAACACCAGCTCACCCGGGCCGATCCGCTCCGCCAGCGCGACGGCGGTCGCGACGGTGGCGTGCCCGCAGAACGGCACCTCGGCCTTGGGGCTGAAGTACCGGATGGTGAACGCCCGTCCCTTCGGCCCGTCCAGTCCCTCGGGGGGCGCGGTCAGGAAGGCGGACTCCGAGTAGCCGAGTTCTGCGGCGATGGCCAGCATCTCGCCGTCGTCCAGGGTCGAGGCATCCAGTACGACGCCGGCGGGGTTGCCGCCCTCGGGGCTGCTGGAGAAGGCGGTGTATCGCAGGACCTCGGGGCGCGGCGCGTTCGTCGTCATGTCGCGGCAACGTGAGACCGCGCGTCCGCTATTCCGGGCCACGTCGAGTGGCGGGTCCTCAGCCGAGCGCCCGGTCCAGGTTGAACGCCGCGCTGATCAGGGCGAGGTGGGTGAACGCCTGCGGAAAGTTGCCCTGTTGCTCCCCGGTGTTGCTGATCTCCTCGGCGTACAGACCCAGATGGTTGGCGTAGGTGAGCATCTTCTCGAAGGCCAGGCGTGCCTCGTCGATCCGCCCGGCGTGCACCATGGCCTCGACGTACCAGAACGAGCAGATCGAGAAGGTGCCCTCGTCGCCGCGCAGGCCGTCGGGGCTCGCCGTCGGGTCGTAGCGGTAGACGAGGGAGTCCGACACCAGCTCCTCGGTCAGTGCGTCCAGCGTGGACAGCCACTTGGGGTCGGTCGGCGCGATGAACTTGGTCAGCGGCATCATCAGGACGGCGGCGTCGAGGACGTCGCCGTCCTCGTGCTGGACGAACGCCTGCCGGGTCTCCGACCAGCCGTGGTCCATGATCCGCCGGTAGATCGTGTCGCGGCACTCCCGCCAGCGGTTGAGGTCGGCGGGCAGGCCGCGCCGGTTGGCCATGCGGATCGCCCGCTCGATCGCCACCCAGCACATCAGACGCGAGTACAGGAAGTTCTTGCGGCCGCCGCGGGTCTCCCAGATGCCCTCGTCGGGCTGGTCCCAGTACTCGCACACCCACTCCACCAGCGTGCACACGTCGTCCCACTGGTCGCTGGAGATCGGCTTGGCCCACTTGTCGTAGAGGTAGATCGAGTCGATCAGGGCGCCGTAGATGTCGAGTTGGAGCTGGTCGGCGGCCGCGTTGCCGACCCGGACCGGCGCGGAGCCCCGATGCCCCTCCAGATGCGGCACTTCACGCTCCGTCAGATCGGTGCGGCCGTCGATGCCGTACATGATCTGGAGCGGTCCCGAGGGGCCGTGTTCGACCGGGTTGACGTGCCGGATGAGGAAGTCCATGAACTGCTCGGCCTCGCTGGTGAAGCCGAGCCGCAGCAGGGCGTACACACAGAAGGCGGCATCGCGCACCCACACGTACCGGTAGTCCCAGTTGCGCTCGCCGCCGAGCTGCTCGGGCAGGCTCGTGGTCGGCGCGGCCACGATGGCGCCGGTGGGCGCGTAGGTGAGCAGCTTCAGGGTGAGGGCGGAGCGGTGCACCATCTCCCGCCAGCGGCCCCGGTACTTGGAGGCCGACAGCCAGCGCCGCCAATAGGCGACCGTGCTGCTGAACTGCTCCTCGGCCTCGGTGTGCGCGCACCGGCGCGGCGTCACCTCGCCGCCCACCTGGTCCAGCGCGAAGACCGCCGACTCGCCCTCGGCGAGCTTGAAGTCGGCGCGCACGTCCGCCCCTTCGGTCTCCAGCGGCACGGTCGCGGTCAGCCCCAGCGACAGTTTGGGGGACTCGAAGACCGCGACGTCACCGACCATGCGCAGGGTGTGCGGCTGGGCGCCGTAGTCGAAGCGCGGCGCCACGCGCGTGCGGAACGGGATCGAACCGCGCACACACACCACCCGCCGGATCAGCCGGTGCCGCTCGGTCTCCACCATGTCACCGTCGACCGGCATGAAGTCCTGGACCTCGCCCACGCCGTCCTCGGTGTAGAACCGGGTGATCAGGACGTTGGTGTCGGGGAAGTAGAACTGTTTGGTCCGGGCAGGCACGGTCGCCGCCAGCTCGAAACGACCGCCGCGCTCCGCGTCCAAAATCGACGCGAAGACGCTCGGCGCGTCGAAGGACGGACAGCAGTACCAGTCGATCGTGCCGTCGGTCCCGACCAGCGCGACACTTCGCAGGTCGCCGATCAGACCGTGCTCGGCGATCGGCAGGTAGCCCATGTGATCCCTGGCTGATCCGCTCATCGCAGCCTCCTGCGGATCAGCCTAGGCAGGTTCGGCCACAGGTGTCAGGGGAACGGCCGTCACGCCGCGCGGACCCGCGACCCCACCTCTTCGAACCGCCGGTCAGCCTCATCTCCTTGCATGTGAATGCTTGATTATGCTCGAAAACTCGCGGTATCTTGCAAGAACAAGCAAAGCTACGGAGGGGTACGGCATGACCCATGTCGAGGACGAGCTGACCAGCCAGCCCGAGTGCTGGACCCGGGCCGCGACCGAGGCCGCACGCCACTCCGCCGCGCTGCCGGCAGCCGGGGAGCGGGTCGCGATCGTCGGATGCGGCACGTCGTACTTCATGGCGCAGGCGGTGGCGGCGCTGCGGGAGGACGCGGGCCAGGGTGAGACGGACGCCTTCGCCGCGTCGGAGTTCCCGCGCGGCCGCTCGTACGACCGTGTCCTCGCCCTCACCCGCTCGGGTACGACGACCGAAGTCCTCGACCTGCTCAGCCAGTTGAAGGGGCGCACCCGCACGACGGCACTCACCGCCGACCCCGACACCCCCGTCATGGCCGCCGCCGACGAGGTCGTCGTCCTCGACTTCGCCGACGAACGCTCCGTCGTCCAGACGAGGTTCGCGACCACCGCCCTCACCCTGCTCCGCGCCCACCTGGGCCTGCACACCGACACCGTCGTCGCCGACGCCCGCACCGCACTCGCGACGCCCCTGCCCGAAAGCCTCGTCGACTGCGCGCAGTTCACCTTCCTCGGCCGGGGCTGGACGGTGGGACTGGCCAACGAGGCCGGACTGAAGATGCGCGAGGCCTCGCTCGCCTGGACCGAGGCCTACCCGGCGATGGAGTACCGGCACGGCCCCATCAGCATCACCACCCATGGCACCGCCACCTGGATGCTCGGCGAGGCGCCCGAGGGGCTGGCCGAACAGGTGCGGGAGACCGGCGGACTGTGGGTGCCGGGCACCCTCGACCCCCTCGCCGAACTGGTCCGCGTGCAGCGCCTCGCGGTGGCCGTCGCCGCGGCCCGCGGCCTCGACCCGGACCGGCCCCGTCACCTGACCCGCTCCGTGATCCTCGCCCGCCCCTAGGAGACGTCGTGCCCCTGGTCACCACCGGCGAGCTCGTCGCCCGCGCCGCCACCGCCCGCTCCGCCGTCGCCGCCTTCAACATCATCACCCTGGAACACGTCGAGGCCGTCATCACCGGCGCCGAGTCCCTGGACGCCCCCGTCGTCCTCCAAGTCAGCGAGAACGCCGTCAAGTTCCGCTACGGCCGCCTCCTCCCGCTCGCCCGCGCCGCCGTCACCGCCGCCGAACGCGCCGCCGTACCCGTCGCGTTGCACCTCGACCACGTCCAGAGCGACGACCTCCTCCGCCAGGCGCCCGACGCCGGCTTCGGCTCCGTGATGTACGACGCGGCCCACCTGCCCTACGCCGAGAACCTCGCCGCGACCCGGGCCGCCGCAGACTGGGCGCACTCCCAAGGGCTGTGGATCGAGGCGGAGTTGGGGGAGGTGGGCGGCAAGCCCGGCCGGCCCCCGCTGGACGCCCACGCCCCTGGCGCCCGCACCGACCCCGACGAGGCCCGCGCCTTCGTCACCGACTCCGGTGTGGACGCCCTCGCCGTGGCCATCGGCAGCGCCCACGCGATGACCGAGCGCACCGCCACCCTCGACCACGACCTCCTCAAACGCCTCTCCACCACCCTGGACGTCCCCCTCGTCCTGCACGGCTCCTCCGGAGTCCGCGACGAGGAACTCACCGCCGCCGTCGCGGGCGGCATCGCGAAGGTCAACGTCGGCACCGCGCTGAACATCGCCATGACCGGCGCGATCCGGGAGTTCCTGGCGGCTCACCCCGAGGCGGTGGACTCCCGCACCTATCTGAGTGTCGGGCGGGACGCCATGGCCGAGGCGGCCCGGCGGATCATCCAGCTGCTCGGGCGGTGAGGACGGGCTGGTAGAAGCCGCCGGCGGCCGGATCGTGCCAGCGCACGCCGACGAAACCGGCCGCCGTCACGAACTCCGTCAGCTGTGCGCGGGTCAGCGCCCAGGAGGTCGTACGACGGACCCGGACGGCCCAGTCGTCCCCGCCGCCGGAGCTCAGCTGGAAGTACTCCTGGTCGTAGCGCTCGCCGTCCTCGTGCCAGTGCCACAGCTGGAAGGTGATCATCCGGCCGCCGGAGCTCTCGGAGACCTGCGGAGGCGCGGCCCCGGGCCTGGTCCGGCGGATCTCGTCGTAGTCCCTGAGGGTGAGCAGCAGCAGACCCCCGTCCCGCAGTACCCGCCGCATGTCTGCCAGCGCGGTCGCCACATCGGAGGCCGTCAGCAGATGCGCCAGCGAGTTGTCGGCGCAGACGACCACGTCGAACACGGACGACACGAACGGCAGCCGTCGCATGTCCGCGGCGGCCGCCGGCAGCCGGGCGCCGCGCGCCGTCGCCTCGGCAGCGGCACGCCTGGCCGCGACGGGACTGAGATCGCTGCCGACGACCTGGTGCCCGGCCAGCGCCAGCCCGATCGCCTGGGTCCCGATCCCGCACGAGCAGTCCAGGACCCGGTGGGCCCCCGGGCCGAGGAGAGCACCCAGCGCCGCCGCCTGACGGGCCATGCTCGCGTCCCAGTCCGCGAAGATCCGGTGGTAGTCCGGAGCCAGCGAGTCGTAGAAGTCCCGCGTCGAGGAATCAGTCACTCGACCTTTTTACCGCCTTGAGCACCACGAACTTCGGGTCACTGGCGACCAGTTGGCTGTTCCCGAACAGCTTGCGCAGCTTCACGTGGTACCCGAGATGCCGGTTCCCGACGACCCACAGCTCGCCACCGGCCCGCAGTGTCCTGTGTGCATCGGTGAACATCCGCCAGGCCGTCGCGTCGGTCGTCGCCTGGTGGGAGTGGAAGGGCGGGTTGTTCAGGACGAGGTCGACGCTGCCCGCCGGGACCCCCGACAGACCGTCTCCGACGCGGAACTCCGCATGCGCCGGCACGCCGTTCGCCTTGTACGTCCCCTCCGCCGAGGCCACGGCCTGGAAGGACTCGTCGACGAACAGCACCTCGGCCTCGGGGTTGGCCAGGGCCACGGCCGTACCGACGATTCCGTTGCCGCAGCCCAGGTCCACGATCCGCTGGGAGCCGCGGCTGTCCGGGAGGTGCTGGAGGAAGAACCGGGTGCCGATGTCGAGCCGGTCCGCGCAGAAGACGCCCGCGTGGTTGACGACGGTCCGTCCGGAGGCGGCACCGATGCCGTCCGGGAGGGCATAGCCGTACGGCCACGGGTTTGCGGGCGGCCGTACCAGCGAGGGCTTCGGAGTGCAGAAGATCAGCCGGGCCTTCTTCTCGGCGAGCGAGGTGCGGGTCGGCCCGAGGATCCGCTCGAAGAGCCGGAGCGTAGAGGTGTGGATCTCCTTCACCATGCCGGTGCCGACCACGACCGTGCCCTCGTGCACCGCGGGCGCCAGCCGCAGCAGCTGGTCCTCCAGCAGGGCCAGGCTCTTCGGCACGCGCACGAGCAGGACGTCGACGCGTCCGGGCGGCGGGTCCTGCGTGGTGAGCAGCCGCACGCTGCCCGGCTCGACGCCTGCGCGTCCGAGGTTCGCCCGGGTCGCCTCCTGGCTGAGGAAGGAGTCGGTGATCTGCACCGGCCGGTGCGCCGCCAGCGCGGTGACCAGGGCACCCCAGCGGTCCCCGACCACGACTACGGTCCCGGACAGCGCCACCCCCTCGTCCGCGAGATGCCTCAGCAGATACTCGTCGGAGGCGTCCCAGGCGCGCAGCTGGTCGCGCGGGTCCTCGGGGAAACGGGTGAGGGCGAGCTCGCCCCAGGGCGTCGTCATTCGGTCGTCCATCGTGCGTCCAGGCTATCGGAGCCGCAGCTCAGGCCCCTCGGGCAGGATGGAACCCATGGAAGCCGAGCTGTTCCCCCGAGCCCGTACGGAGGTCGCGCCGGGTGCGGTGCACGTGCCGGACTGGCTGGCCCCGGCGCGGCAGCGGGAGCTGCTGGCGGCCTGCCGGGAGTGGGCGCGGCCACCGGCCGGACTGCGCACGGTACGCACCCCGGGCGGCGGCACGATGACCGCACGCCAGGTCTGCCTGGGCCGGCACTGGTATCCGTACGCCTACGCCCGCACGGTCGTCGACGGCGACGGGGCACCGGTGAAGCCCTTCCCGCCCTGGCTGGGCGAGCTGGGCCGGGAAGCCGTGCGCGACGCCCTGGACACCGACGCCTCCGGATACGACATCGCGCTGATCAACTTCTACGACGGTGACGCCCGCATGGGCATGCACCGCGACAGCGACGAGAAGTCGGACGCGCCCGTGGTCTCCCTGAGCCTCGGCGACACCTGCGTCTTCCGGTTCGGCAACCCCGAGACCCGGACCAGGCCGTACACGGACGTCGAGCTGCGCAGCGGCGACCTGTTCGTGTTCGGCGGCCCGTCGCGGCTCGCGTACCACGGGGTGCCCCGTGTGCATCCGGGCACCGCGCCGCCCGAGTTGGGGCTGACGGGGCGGCTGAACATCACGCTGCGGGTCAGCGGCCTCTAGGCCGGGCCGGCGTACGGATCATGGGAGACTCGCCCTCATGAGCGGCAAGGCGGACCCCCGGCCGGCGGGGGAAGGGACCACCTCGAGGGCGCGGCTGGACCGGGGGCGCGGTGCGCTCGGGCCCGCGCTGGAGCTCGTACACACCGGGCGTGCGCCCACCCGGGCCGTGCTCACCGCCGAACTCGGGGTGACGCGGGCGACGGCCGGTGCGGTCGCCGCGGAGCTGGAGGCGCTCGGGCTGATCCGGGTCGACGCCCGGCCCACCGCGGCCGCCGGTTCGCAGGGCAGGCCCTCGCACCGGCTCGCGGTCGCCGAGGACGGTCCGGTCGTGCTGGCCGCCCAGGTGCACGCGGACGGCTTCCGGGCCGCGCTGGTCGGTCTGGGCGGCCGTATCGTCGCCACCGCTCCCGGCTGCGAGACCGTCGACGCGGACCCGGCGAAGGTCCTCGGGTCCGTCGTGGAGGCGGGCGCCGACCTGTTGCGCACGACCGGCAGGCGCTGCGTGGGCGCCGGACTCGCCGTGCCGTCCGCGGTCGCCGAACCCGACGGCCTCGCCCTCAACCCGCTGCACCTGGCCTGGCCCGCGGGCGCCCCCGTCCGCCGCATCTTCGGCGAGTGCGTGCGCGCCGCCGGCATCACCGGACCGGCCTTCGCGGGCAACGACGTCAACCTGGCCGCGCTCGCCGAGCACCGGCACGGCGCGGGCCGCGGCGCCCGGGACCTGCTGTGCGTGGCGACCGGCCACCGGGGCGTGGGCGGGGCGCTGGTGCTCGACGGGCGTCTGCACACCGGGAGTTCGGGCCTGGCCCTGGAAGTCGGCCATCTCACCGTGAACCCAGAGGGCCGCCCCTGTTACTGCGGCAGCCGGGGCTGTCTGGACGTCGAGGCCGACCCGCTGGCCCTGCTCACGGCCGCCGGACTCGACCCCGGCCCCGAACAGTCCCTGCTCCGGCAGGCCGACGACCTCGTCCGCGACCACTACGACGACCCCGCCGTCCGCGGGGCGGCCGAGTCGCTGATCGACCGCCTTGGCCTGGGCCTCGCCGGTCTGGTCAACATCCTCAACCCGGACCGGATCATCCTCGGCGGCCTCCACCGCACCCTCCTGGACGCCGACCCGGGGCGCCTGCGGGCCGTCGTGGCCGACCGCAGCCTGTGGGGCCAGAGCGGCGGCGTCCCCATCCTGGCCTGCACCCTGGACCACAACAGCCTTGTCGGAGCGGCCGAGTTGGCGTGGCAGCCGGTGCTGGACGATCCGCTGGGGGCACTGACCCGTGGTTGAACTGCTGGAGGCCGAGGGGCTGCGCCTGGTCGAGGTGGCACCCCCGGTGGTCCCGGCCGAGGCCCGGACGGCCATGGACCGCGTGTGGGACGAGGCGGTCCTGGCCAACCCCGCTCTCTTCGACGGTCCGGTGGCGGTCTGCGCGGGGCTCTCGCGGCAGGCCCCGGACGATCTGCTCATCTCCTGGTCCCGCGTCACCTATCGCTACTTCGTCCTGCGCCGTGTCCCGGGCGCCACGGCCGTGCGGTCCCTCTTCGTGAGCGTGGTGCAGCCGACCGAGGACGGACGCCTGCTCGTGGGCCGTATGTCCTCGGCCACCGCCGCGCCCGGCCGCTGGCAGTTCCCCGGCGGATCGGTGGAACCACCCACCGGCGACGAGCCGCTGGACGAGTACGCGCTGCGCCGCCACGCGGCCGTGGAGCTGGCCGAGGAAACGGGCCTCGACGTCCCGGCCGGTGACCTCACCCGCTGTCTGGTCACCCACTGCGAGGACGGACAGGTCGGTGTCCATTACCTGGCACCGCCGGTGCCCGCCGCCCTTCTCGAGGAACGCTTCATGGCTCTGGTCGCCGCGGAGACGGCCCGCGGGCGCGCCCCGGAGCTCGACCGGATCGCGCTGGTCGGTTCACCGGCCGAACTGCCGGACCTCACCGGTCCGCACGTCACCTACCTCGAACCCGTCGTCCGATGGGCGAACCGCCCAGTAGGCTCATGACATGCGGATCTCCGTCTCCTCGGACATGGACGAACCAGTCGCGCGCACCCTCCTCGACGAACTTCGCGCGCGGGGCCACGAAGTCGTCGCGTACGGCGCCCTGAACCCCGGAGCCGACCCGCAGTGGGCCGTCTGCTCCGAGGCCGCGGCCCGTGAGGTGACCGCGGGGACGGCCGACCAGGCCATCGTGTGCTGCTGGACCGGCACCGGAGCCTCCATCGCCGCGAACAAGGTCCCGGGCGTACGGGCCGCCCTGTGCACGGACGCCTACACCGCGGACGGCGCCCGCCGCTGGAACGACGCCAACGTTCTCGCGCTCAGCCTCCGCCTCACCTCCGAGCCGCTCCTCAAGGAGATCCTCGACGCCTGGTTCACCGCGGTGGTGAGCGAGGACGCCGAGGACCGGGAGAACGTGGCCCGGGTGGTACGCCTGGACGCCGGCCGGGCCTAGCAGCGCGCGCCAGGTCAGGCGCTGAGCGCGCCCGCCACCTTCAGCTGCTCGTCGTCGATCAGCCGGCGCACCGACTCCAGTACGGCGGTCTCCGGTTCGTAGCGCGGGGCGTAGCCGAGGAGGGTCCTGGCCTTCTCGATGGTGAAGCACTGGCTGCGGTGAAGATGCTCCCAGCTCGCCTCGGCGTGTTCCGGGGCCGTGGTCCTGCGGAACTCTTCCCAGGTCACCGGCTCCAGCGTCGCGGTCCGACCGAACCAGCCGGCGGCGATACGGGCGTACCCGCGGACGTTCAGCGCGGTGGGGGCCACGATGGTGAAGTCCTCGCCCGCCGCCGCGTCCCGCTGCTCGATCGCTCGCTCGAAGGCCTGCGCCACGTCGTCCGCGTGCACATGGTGCATCAGCTCCACACCGCTGCCGGGGATCCGCAGCGGCTGTCCCGCCGAGAGCGTGTACCAGACAGCGGGGTCGAGGCTCCCCAGCGGGCCGATCGGGTGCCAGCCGGGACCGACGATGTGCCCGGGGTGCAAGGACGTGGTCACCAGGCCCCCGGAAGCGGTCTCCTCCTTCAGCATCCGGGCGATCCGGTCCTTCTGGACGCCGTACTCCCCGACGGGCGGCGTGCCGGTCGTCTCGGAGATCGGCAGCTTGTCGGCGGGACCGTGGCGCCACACGCTGCCGCAGTGCAACAGGTGCCCGACCTCGCCGCGCAGCCCCTCGACCAGCGCGGCGGCCGAGTCCAGGGTGAAGCAGACCAGGTCGACGACGACATCCGGGCCCAGCCCGGCCACCCGGCCCCCGAAGGTCCCCTCGCCGTCCTCCTGCTCCCGGTCGGCGACCACCTGACGCACGTGTTGCCATTCGGGAGCCTCGGCGTAGGCGGTGCGTGTGCCACGGCTGATGTTGATCACTTCGTGGCCGGCCCGCACCAGACGGGGGACGAGGAAGGTGCCGATGTGGCCGCTTCCGCCGATGACGACGACTCGCATGCTGTTCCCATCAGTCTCAGGCAGGCAGTGCCAGGCAGGTCAGTGTCAGGTAGGAGTATCCGACGGCACCGGAAGACGTTCGCGCCGGGGGACCACGCCCGTGCCGTAGCCACGGGTGAGCGGCGTCAAGGCCCGTTCCACTCCACGGCCAGGGCTCGACCGGGGTTGTCGGTGAGGATGCGTCGCACCATTTCCTCGCCCAGCTCGACCGCAAGCCGCGGACGCACCCGGCGCAGCAGATACGGCATCCCGGGGCCCCCGTCGACGGACCGCGCGGCCGCGGTGGTGGTGTCGCCGCCGAGGAGCAGACGGTCTCCGTGGCCCGCCTCGGCGAGGTGCCGTACGGCGTCCGGCATCCGCCAGTCCGTGGCGTGGTTGGCACGCGACGGCCCGTCGAAGGCGAGGTAGCAGCCCGAGGCCGCGGCCTGGCGGTGCACGGTGAAGTCGGGGGAGCGGTTGAGGTGCCCGAGGATCACCCGTTGCGGCGGCACCCCCAACTCCCCGCACAGCAGGTCGAGTACGTCCAGCGCACCGGTCCCCAGCTCCAGGTGGACGGCGATCGGCGCCCCCGTAGCGTGGTGGGCCTCGGCCGCCGCGGACATGGTCCAGCGGGCGTGCGCGTCCAGGGCGTGGAAACCGCCCGCCACCTTGATCAGCCCCGCGCGGACCCCCGACACCCCGATGCCCTCGGTCAGTTCGGCGACGAACACCTCGGCCAGCCTGCCGCGCAACCCGGCGAGCGTGGCGTCGTCGTAGTGGACGGCCTGGTGCAGCCCGGTCGCGGCGACGATCCGCACCCCGGTCTCCCGCGACAGCGGCGGCAGATCCGCGGCCCGCCGCCCCAGCCCGTACGGCGTCCACTGCACCACGGCGGCACCGCCCTGCGCGGCGAACGCCGTCAGCTCGGCCCGCGCCGCGGACAGGCTCCGCAGTTCCTGCCCGGGCAGTCGGGGACTGGCGAAGAACAGATGGTCGTGAGCGTCGCACACCCCGAGCCGCTCGGCGGGGACATCGCCGGCCACCGTGCGGACCGCGGCCGCCCTCACCACTGCCGTCCCCGCGGCAGCAGCCCCCGCTCCGGCTCCGACACGTGCAGCACCTCGAACACCTCGCCGTCCGCCTCGGGTGACTCCTGCGTCCACAGCGAGAAGTGGACGAGCTCCCAGCGGGCGGTGTCCACGGCCGCCGCCGCCGACACCGCGCCGTCCTTCCCGGCCAGCCGCTCCGTCTCGCCCACCGCCTCCGCCATCACCTCGGCCAACTCCACGCCCTCGGCCACCGGTTGACGCCGTCGCACGGCCAACCGGGCGGGAGAACCCGCGGCGCCGCCCTCCTCGTACGACAGCCCCGTCCACTGGCGCACCGACGGCCGCCCGAAGTCGTCGCTGAGCCCCTGGAAAGCGCCTCCCCACAGGAAGGTGTTCATGCCCTCCATGGTGTTCCAGAGGTAGAAGGGGGCGTACTGGTTGACGGGCGAGCCGTTCACCCCGCGCTCGCGCATCAGGTACGTCTTGAAGCCGAGCCCGTCCCAGTCGTCCAGCAGATGCCCGATCCGGGCCACGCGGGCGCGGACGACGTCCATGTCGTAGTCGGACGGCAGGGTGAGCTCGTACTGCATCGCGTGCATCCGGCGCCTCCTCAGGCGGGGTGGTCCTCGGGGGCGACATGCGTGCCCCAGTCGGTCGTCGTGCCGTCCTCGGCGGCCTCGACGACCGCGAGATGGGTCATGAAGGTGCGTGGCCCGGCCCCGTGCCAGTGCCACTCGCCCGGCTCGATCCACACCGTGTCGCCCGCGCGGATCGGCTCGACGGCACCGCCCCTGCGCTGCACCAGCCCCTTGCCCTCCAGGACATGCAGCACCTGGCCGTGCGGATGCCGGTGCCACGCGGTGTGCGCGCCGGGCGCGAAGTGGACGTTGAACATCCGCAGCCGGGACGGGGCGGGCGGCGCGGCGACCTCGTCGAACCACACCGCCCCGGTGAAGTTCTCCGCCGCTCCCCGGCGGGTCTCGGGGCGTTGCCGGGTGATCTGCACGTGGATGAACTCCCTTACTTCGACGGGGGCGTGAGCAGTGACAGCAGACCGCGCACGCCCGTGTCGAACGCGGCGGGCGAGCCTGAGGCGCGGGCGAGGACATAGCCGCCCTGGACCGTCGCGAGCACGGTCGCCGCGATCTCCTCGCCGTCCAGCGAGGCCGCGAACTGGCCCTGTTCCTTGCCCTCTTCGACGATCCCGGCGATGCGCTCCCGGATCCGGTCGATCGTCTCGTCGACCGGCGCGCGCAGTTCGTCGCTGGCGACGACGTCCGGGTCCATGGTGAGCCGGCCGATCGGACACCCGCGCAGCACGTCCCGCTCGCGCCGCAGATACGCCTCGATGCGCTCGTACGGTGTGCCGGGGCCGCCGAGTGCCTCCTCCGCGGTGGCGCGCAGCTCTTCGGCGGTCCTTCGGATTGCGGCCAGGGCGAGGTCGGGCTTGCCCTTGAAGTGGTGGTACATGCTGCCCTGTCCGGCGCCGGCGCGCTCCAGGATGGCCTTGGGGCTGGTCCCGACGTAGCCGCGCTCCCACAGCAGCTCACGCGTGGACTCGATCAAGCGGTCCGAGGTGCTCATACCCGCACTGTACATACTAGTAGTTACAGAAGTCGAGACCCGCGAGGAGCAGCCGGAACAGGCCCGCGTACTCCCCGCGATGTACACGGACTGCCGCTGGCCGTACGACGACCCGACCCCCTCCCCGGAGCCAGTCTCGAAGCATCACCGAACGACAGCTTCAGGAACTCTGGGAGATGAACCGACATGCAGACTCTCGCGAACTGGGACGGCGGCCCGGGCCCGTGGATCCTCTTCTTCCCGCTGATCTGGGCGGCCGTCGTGCTCGGCGTCGTCACCGTCCTGCGCCGCACCGCCTGGCGCGGCCGCCGCGGACCGTGGCGCGCCATGGCCGACACCGGTCCCTCCGGTGACTCGCCGATCGCCGTGCTCGGCCGCCGCTTCGCCTCCGGCGAGATCGACGAGGACGAGTACTGGCGCCGGCTGTCCGTCCTGGACGAGCAGTTCGGGCGCACGTCGGGCAAGGGCGGTGCGGCATGACCGCCACGGCCACCACGACCGTTCCGCCGAGCACGCCGTCGGCCGCCCGCGTGGTCGACGCCGTGAAGGTGTACGGCAGCGGTGACACCGGTGTGAGGGCCCTGGACGGGGTGAGCGTCGACTTCCCGGTCGGCCGCTTCACCGCGATCATGGGGCCCTCGGGCTCCGGCAAGTCCACGCTCATGCACTGCGCGGCCGGCCTCGACACGCTCACCGAGGGATCCTCCTACATCGGCGACACGGATCTCGGCTCCCTGGACGACCGTCGCCTGACCCTTCTGCGCCGGGACCGCGTCGGCTTCGTCTTCCAGGCGTTCAACCTGGTGCCGACGCTGACCGTCGAGGAGAACATCCGGCTGCCGCTGGACCTCGCGGGCGGCAGGGGCGACCCTGAGTGGATCGACGCCCTGATCGACGTCGTCGGCCTGCGGGACCGGCTCCGTCACCGGCCCGCCGAACTCTCCGGCGGGCAGCAGCAACGCGTCGCGGTGGCCCGGGCGTTCGCCGGCCGGCCCGACGTCGTCTTCGCCGACGAGCCCACCGGAAACCTCGACTCCCGCTCCGGCGGCGAGGTCCTCGGCCTCCTCGGCAGGACCGTGCGCCGGACGGCCCGCACAGTCGTCATGGTCACCCACGACCC
The DNA here is from genome assembly GCF_040607335.1 of Streptomyces sp. NPDC005303. Taxonomy (NCBI): domain Bacteria; kingdom Bacillati; phylum Actinomycetota; class Actinomycetes; order Kitasatosporales; family Streptomycetaceae; genus Streptomyces; species Streptomyces sp. NPDC005303. The sequence goes on from NZ_JBEXGM010000019.1 coordinate 159,308, forward strand.
GGTCGCCGCGGCCCACGCCGACGAGGTCGTCTTCCTCGCCGACGGACGCCTGGTGGACCGTATGGAAGCCCCGACCGCCGAGAGGGTCCTAGACCGCATGAAGGCCTTCGACGCGCCGCGACGGACAGATTCGCCGCAACGGACAGAGGCGCCCTCCCGAGCAGGGGCGCCCTCGCGAGGGCAGGCCCTCTCGGAGCCGAAGCCGCCCTCGCGCACCCGGACGGAGCGGCCCTCATGAACGCCGCCCTCCGCCTGAGCGCGTCCTCCCTGCGGGCCCACCAGCGGCGCTTCGCCGGAACCTTCCTCGCCGTGTTCCTCGGTGTCGCCTTCCTCGCCGGAACGCTCGTCATGGGCGACACCCTCCGCGCCGGCTTCGACACCATGTTCGGCAACGCGACCGGCGGTACCGACGCCGTGGTCCGCAGCGCCGGGGCCATCACCACGCCGGGGGAGAGCGAGGGGGTGCGGGAGCCGGTCGCCACCGATCTGCTCAGGACCGTCGAGCAGGTCCCCGGCGTCGCGGCCGCCGCCCCCGACATCCAGGGCGCCGGGCAGCTGGTCGGCGCTAACGGCAAGCCCATCGGCGGCAAGGGCCCGCCCACCATCGCCGGCAACTGGATCGACGATCCGAAGCTCAACCCGTATCGACTCGCCGAGGGCCGCGCGCCGGAGAAGACCGGCGAGGTCGTCGTCAACCGCGGCACCGCCGAAAAGGGCGACCTGAAGATCGGCGACACGACGATCCTGCGTACCCCCGACCCGGTCCAGGTGACCATCGTCGGCCTCGCGACCTTCGGCGGCGAGGACGGCATGGCCCAGGTGACCTTCACCGGCATGACCCGGGCCGACGCCGAGAAATACCTCACGGCCAGGCCCGGCGAGGCATCGAGCATCCAGGTGCGGGCCGGTCCCGGCGTCAGCCAGCGGGAACTCGTCCAACGGCTGACTCGCGTACTGCCCAAAGGTGTTGAGGCGATCACCGGTCAGGAGTCGACCGAGGAGAACACCGACATGATCTCGAGCCGGTTCCTGGGCGTCTTCACGACCCTGCTGCTGGTGTTCTCGGGCGTGGCCCTCCTGGTCGCCACCTTCTCCATCCACAACACCTTCGCGATCGTCGTCGCCCAACGCACCCGCGAGAACGCCCTGTTGCGGGCCCTCGGTGCCTCCCGTCGCCAGGTCACCGTGTTGACCCTGACCGAGGCGAGCGTCGTGGCCGTGACCGCCTCCGCCGCGGGTCTCGCGGGCGGCATCGGGATCGCCGCCGGCCTCCAGGCGCTGTTCCCGGCGATCGGATTCCCCTTCCCCGAGGGCGACCTGGTGATCAGCGCCCTGTCGATGCTGCTGCCGCTTGCGGTCGGCGTCGTGGTCTGTCTGGGCTCCGCGCTCCTGCCCGCCGTACGCGCGGGCCGTACCGCACCTCTGGCCGCACTGCGGGAGACGGCCGTCGACCAGTCGGGCGCCTCCCGGGTCCGGACGGTCACCGGCGGGGGACTGGCGGCACTCGCGCTGGCGGTCACCCTCACCGGAGTCCTGGTCTCGCCGTCCATCTGGCTCGCGGGAACCGGAGCGGTCCTGGCCCTCGCCGCGTTCGTGGTCCTCGGCCCGGTCGCCTCCACGGCAGCCGTACGGGTCCTCGGCGGCCCCCTCGACCGGCTCCGTGGCGTCACCGGGTCCCTCGCCCGGCGCAACGCGCTGCGCAGCCCCAGGCGGACGGCCGCCACCGCGAGCGCGCTGATGATCGGCGTGGCCGTGGTCTCGCTGTTCACGGTGTTCGGGGCGTCCCTGAAGGCCACCATGGACCAGACCGTGTCCCGGTCCTTCGCGGGCGACGTCGCTGTCAGCACCCCGTCGTTCGGCGCTGGCGGCAGTGGCCTGAGCCCGCGGCTCGCCGGAGCCGTCCAGCAACTGCCCGAGGTGGACACGGCCGTGGGCCTCGGGCGAGGTGTCGCCGAAGTCGACGGCGAGGGGAGGGCGTTGACCGTCACGGACCCGCTCGCACTGGAGCGCACCTTCGACCTCGGCAAGGTGCGGGGCTCCCTGGGTGACCTCGGCACCGACGGCATCGCCATCACCTCGACGGAGGCCGAGAAGCAGGGCCTCAAGACCGGCGACAAGACCCGACTCACCTTCACCGACGGCGAGAAGGACACCTTCACGGTCCGCGCGGTCTACGGGCGGTCCGAGCTGGCGGGCGACTACGTCATCACCCGCGCGGCCTGGGCCCCGCACCGCACGCAGGACTCCGACACGCTGGTCGCGGTCTCCTTCCGGGGCGGCGTGAGCACCGGCGCGGGCAAGGCGGCGGTGGAGAAGGTGGCGGCGCGTTACGGCCATCCCGAGGTGCAGACCCGCGACGAGTACGCGCAGTCCTCGGCCGGCGGCATCGACATGATGCTCACGCTGGTCTACGCGCTGCTCGCCCTGGCGGTCCTCATCGCGCTGCTGGGCATCGCCAACACGCTGACCCTTGCCATCCACGAGCGCACTCGTGAACTGGGTCTGCTGAGGGCCGTGGGCCAGACCCGTTCCCAGCTCCGTGCCATGGTCCGCTGGGAGTCGGTCCTGGTCGCCGCCTTCGGCACGGTCGGTGGACTCGCCCTCGGCGCCTTCCTGGGCTGGGTCCTGGTCAAGGCCTCGGACGGCACCAGCGACAGCACCTTCGCCTTCGCGATGCCGCCCCTACAACTCGCGGTGGTCGCCCTCGTGGGCCTCGCCGCGGGAGCCCTCGCGGGCCTACGCCCGGCCCGGCGCGCCGCACGCCTCGACGTATTGCGTGCGATCGCTACCGAGTGAGTCGGGCAGGAGCCCAGCCGGTCGCTGGGCCGGGGCTGGGTCGGCGGGGGCGCGTCGGTGTCGGGACGTCGCATGTACGGGAACCTTGCGGGCCTGTGCCCGGCCTTCCGCGCCGTACGCCTCGACGTGTTCATGCCGGGCTGCAGGTAGCCGCCGGAGTCGTAGGACCCCGGCTTGAACCCGTACCAGCTGGTGAACAGGGGGTCGTTGTATCCGCGGGCGG
>NZ_JBEXGM010000020.1:0-161284 GCF_040607335.1 Streptomyces sp. NPDC005303
CTCGAAGACCAACTCGAAGAAGCCCAACGCATCAACGCCGAATACCGCCGCGCCGCCAACACCACAACCAGCCCCTCCAGCCCCGCCTGACGCGCTGTGTCACCAGCTGACGGCGTCGTCCATCGACTGCTGCCAGTACGTGACCTTGAGGGAGTCGTCGACGTAGGTGCCCTTCGCGGGCAGCGAGGGGTTGGCGGCCCTGCCGACGGTCCCGTTGCCGGAGCGGCCCTGGAAGTAGACGGTCAGGGTCTTCGCGGTGTAGCCGTTCGCCCCGCTGCCGTCGGTGGCGGCGAGGTTCACGGAGGCGTAGCCGGACTCGCCCGGTGCGAGCGTGACGACCGCCTGCGGCTGCGAGTCCTCGATGACCGGCGGCACGGCCTGGGCCTCGCCGAAGCGGACGACCGGGTAGCCGTACAGGTAGCAGTTCTTGCTTCCGGTGTTGGTCACCGTGAGCAGCATGTGGTTCACGGGACGGGTCAGGGGGGCCGCGACCGTCCTGGTGGTGGAGCCCTCGCAGGTGACCGGCTTGGCGGAGGAGGGCGCCTTCGCCACGGGGGTCCGGTTGGCGGACGCCGGGGTGCCGTCCGTGGGCCCGGTGCCGGAGGAGGAGCCCGTGGCGGCCGCCGAGTGAGTGGTGGCCGAGGGAGCCGGGGAGGACGCGGCCGGGGAAGACGTCACGGCGGACGGGCTCGTGCCGGTCGCGCGGCCCTCGTCCTTGGTGCCCGTCCCGTCACTGCACGCGGTCAGCGAGAGCGCGGCGAGGACGGTGGTCGCGGCGGCGGCGACGAGACGGGTACGGGAGGTGCTGGACATGTCGATGTGCCCCTTCGGAGTTCGGGTGGCGGTGGTGATTGGATGACCGAAGCTTGTGAGGTGATCCGTCCCGACCGCCACGCTCAGCGGGCGGTTGGGGACACTGGAACGCCGAAATGGGCTCTGACCAGGGGGAACGCACATACCCTGGAATGCGTGAATGGGACGCGGGGGGTTGAGGGGAACGGGTGTCAGGGGCAACGGGGACCGAGCGGAACGAGGCGTTCGCGCAGCTGCTGCGGGAGCTCAAGGACCGGTCGGGGCTGAGCTACGGGACGCTCGCCAAGCGTCTGCACATGAGTACGTCGACGCTGCACCGCTACTGCAACGGCACCGCGGTGCCGGTCGAGTACTCCCCGGTGGAACGCCTCGCGCGGGTCTGCCGGGCCACACCGCAGGAGCTGGTGGAGCTGCACCGGCGCTGGATCCTGGCGGACGCGGAACGGGGGCGCAGGCCTGACCAGGCCGCGGCCAGGGGTTCCGCTCTGGAGGCCGGTTCCGATGAGGGCGACGCCGAGGCCGAAGACGGGACGGGGGCCGGGGACGGTGAGCCCGTCGTCATCGACACCGCCGCCGAGGCCGCACCACCCCCGCGCCCGTCCCGGTTCCGTCGTCGCGGTACCGCGCTGATCGCCGCCTTCGCGGTGGTCGCCGCGCTGGGTGCCGTCGCCTACGCGCTGCGTCCGACGGCCCTCCGGGCCGGGGACACCACGGTGCCGGCGTCCACCGGCACCCTGGACGCCGGCACCGCCGCGCGGCCCACCGCCACCCCGTCTCCCGGCGGCAGCGGACACAAGCCGTCCGCCTCGACCACCGCCTCTCCGACCAGGACAGCCGGTGCCGAAGGTGGAGGGTCCGCCACCTCGAAGGGCGGGGGCGGACAGGGCGCGGACAGCGGCGGCGGCGCCACCGACACCGTCCCGCTCACCGTCGGCGTCCGCCCCTACGTCTACGACAGTCCGTGCAGCCAGCACTTCCTCGTCGACAGCGACCCCGCGCAGGTCGGGCCGCCGGCGTCCGAGCAGGACGCGCCGCGCTGGGCCGCCGCGTACGGGGCGGTCTCCTCGGGCGAGCAGCGGATCGCGCTCACCGTCCAGGGCACCGGCGAGGAGACCGTCGTCCTGAACGCCCTGCACGTCCGCTTCCTCACCAAGGACGCGCCGCTCGCCTGGAACGACTACTCGATGGGCGTCGGCTGCGGAGGCGGGGTCGGCACCAAGTCGTTCGACATCGACCTGGACAACGGCAGCCCCACGGTCGCCGTGAAGAACGGCCAGCGCGACTTCCCGTACAAGGTCAGCGAGTCCGACCCGGAGGTCTTCTACATCAACGCCCACAGCACGGCGCACGACGTCCGCTGGGACCTCAGCCTCGACTGGTCCAGCGGCGGCCGCAGCGGCACCGTCCACATCGACGACGACGGCAGGCCGTTCCGCACCAGCGCCGACGTGGGCCGCCCGGGCTACGACTATCCGCTGGGCGGCGGCGAGTGGATCGAGCGGACGGGCGGCTGAGCCGGGCGCCCGCCGCGGTTCACAGCAGTTCGGGCTGCGGTTGCGGCGCTCGCGCCGGCGCGGTCGCCGGTTCCCACCGGGCGACGGTCCGCAGATAGCCGTAGATCACCGAGGCCATCGCCAGCAGGAGAAGCGGTCCGGCCAGCCACGGGTACTCGGCCATCCGTACCGGCAGGAAGCGGTACGAGATCAGGAGCGCGACGAAGACCGCCGCGCCGTAGGCGGTCAGCCGGAGGCCGGACCGGTCCCAGCCGTGGTCGAACGCGCGCACCCCCGCCTCGATGGTGAGGGTGAACACCACACCGGCGACGAGGTCCACGCCGTAGTGGTAGCCGAAGCCCAACGTGGCGCAGAGGGTGGCGATCAGCCAGAAGGTGCCCGCGTACCGCAGGAGGCGGGGGCCCGTGCGGGAGTGGATGAAGATCGCGACGGCCCAGGCGGTGTGCAGGCTGGGCATGCAGTTGCGGGGGGTTACCTCGTCGAACGGTATGGAGTGGGGGGCGGATATCGGCGGCGGTGTCTGCGGCCACAGGTTCGCCACCGCCCAATGCCCGTCGCTGGGTATCTGCGGTGACCACAGGGCGATCGACGCCCAGTGGTCGGTCCCGGTGCCGTAGGCGAAGACCGGTCCGACCACCGGGAAGATCATGTAGATGGCCGGTCCGAGGAGGCCGATCAGCAAGAAGGTGCGCACCAGGTGGTGGCGTGGGAAGCGGCGCTCGGTTCCCACGTTGCGCAGTTGGTACAGCGCGACGACCACCGCGGCCACCGCCAGCTGGCCGTAGATGGTGTCGAGGAAGTTGAAGCCGATCGCGCCGGTGGCGGTGACGATCCGGCCCATGATCCACGAGGGGTTGCCCAGGGCGTGGTCGGCGTTCGCCAGGTACGGGTCGAGGACCAGGTGCCGGCTCTTCGCGGTGATGAGAAGCCAGGTGTCACCGGTCTTGCGGCCTGCCACCAGGAGCAGGCCAAGACCGACACCCTTCAGCAGCAGGACGCGGTCCGGGCCGGTGCGGCGGGTGAGGGCGATGACCGCGCAGCCCACGATCACCCAGAGCGCGCCGTTGCCGAAGGGGTGGCCATGGGTCACCTTGATGTCGAGCGTCCACCGGACCGCCGCGATGGCGAGATCGACGCCGATCGCGGCACCGAGGGCGAGGAACCGTTGCCGCCAGGTGAGCACCACCATCATCAGGGCCAGACCGGCGTACAACAGGGGGCCCGACTTGGGCGGGTACACGAACTCGCGCATCTGAGTGCCGAGCGGCCCCGGCAGGCCGTAGCGATGTGCGGTGAGCTCCATCGCGACGAAGAACCCGAGCGTCACGACGGCCGCCACGGCCCAGAGTCTCGCCCGCGAACGAATCTGCGGTGGCATTTGTATCAATTTCGGCCAATTTCACTAGATGCTCGTCAGAGAACCGCCCGCCCGACTGAGAAAGAGGGAAGGATCGCGGTCCGGGTTCCTGTGTCCCCCCTGAGAAGCCCGGCTCACCGAAGATGCAGGGTATGACATGACGGCGGTAATCGAACACCGTTCGGCGGCGCCGTCCTGCACGAGGATCCGGATCAGGCCCCGGCCGATCGCCAGGCCGTGACGCCACCTGGATGGAGGTGCGTGTGATGGATCACGCCGACGTCCGGGGGGGATGTTTCGGGCGGTTCGGCGGAGTGCGAAAGTCTGGTGTGACGGCGTCACATATGCGTGGGCTCCGACATCAGGATCAGAAGTGCCTCGGCGTCCGGCTCTGCTCGTCCCGGGACCAAGGTGCCAGGGCCCGCCCAGGCCTCTCGGCGACGAAGGCCGACCCATCGGCACGACGGAGCGGACCTCCGACCCTCCCCTGAGACGACGAGACGCGTCGACCGCCCGACGAATAACTGTCGCCGCCACGACAGAATCACGTGCGGGGCGCGGCGAAGTTTTCGGAGCGGCCGCCACCAGAATGCAGGGCGACGTAGAGCCGCCCACCTACCGTGTGTTACCGTGATAAAAGTTGCAGTTTTGGTTTCCGGAGAATTTCTATGAGTTCACCGGCGTCTTTCCGGGTATCCCGGGGGGAGTCCATCGCGGCGACTCGGGGTCCGTACAGTGCGGGTCCCGGCACTGCCCCCTAGGGAGATTCAATATGGCATCTGGCACCGTGAAGTGGTTCAACGCGGAAAAGGGCTTCGGCTTCATCGAGCAGGACGGCGGCGGCGCCGACGTGTTCGCGCACTACTCGAACATCGCCACCTCCGGCTTCCGCGAGCTTCAGGAAGGCCAGAAGGTTACCTTCGACGTCACGCAGGGCCAGAAGGGCCCGCAGGCCGAGAACATCGTTCCCGCCTGACGCTGACGCGTATCTTCACGGCTGGGGCCCGCACTCTTCGGGTGCGGGCCCTGTCCCATTGCCGCGAAAGAATCTGATTGTCCCGAAGAATCTGATTTTCTTCGTTTCTCCCCGGCTCTTTCTTGCGAATTCTCGTGCGGTTTCGCCGCGCCTCGGAGGAATTCCTCGACACGTGCCGCACGCATCGAGGAAGGGTTCCCCTCCCATGGACCGCACCCGCCGAACCGGGAACACCGGGAACAACACGTCCCGCCTCCGCTCCCGGGGCGCGAGCCATCAGCGCTCCCGCCCGGCCGCCGCACCTCGCGGCGAGTTCACCCTCCCCACCACCGTCACCGAGGCCCTGCCCGCGGTGGAGGCGTTCACCGACCTCGACCTGCCCGAGCGCCTGCAGGCCGCGCTCCTGGCCGAGGGTGTGACCACGCCCTTCCCCATCCAGGCGGCGACCCTGCCGAACTCCCTGGCCGGCCGTGACGTCCTCGGCCGTGGCCGCACCGGCTCGGGCAAGACGCTCGCCTTCGGTCTGCCGCTGCTGGCCCGACTGGACGGAAAGCGCGCCGAGCCCCGGCACCCGCTCGCCCTGGTCCTCGTACCGACCCGTGAACTGGCCCAGCAGGTCACCGACGCGCTCACCCCCTACGCGCGGGCGCTGCGCCTGCGCGCGGCCACCGTCGTCGGCGGTATGTCGATCGGCCGGCAGGCGTCCGCGCTGCGGGCCGGCGCCGAGGTCCTGGTGGCGACGCCCGGCCGGCTCAAGGACCTCATCGAGCGCGGCGACTGCAGCCTGAACCAGGTGACGATGACCGTCCTGGACGAGGCCGACCAGATGACCGACATGGGCTTCATGCCCCAGGTCACCGCCCTGCTCGACCAGGTGAGGCCCGACGGCCAGCGGATGCTGTTCTCCGCCACGCTCGACCGCAACATCGACCGGCTGGTGCGCAACTACCTGCACGACCCGGTGGTGCACTCGGTCGACCCGTCCGCGGGCACCGTCACCACCATGGACCACCACCTGCTGCACGTCCGGGACGACGACAAGCACGCCACCGCCACCGAGATCGCCGCCCGCGACGGCCGCGTGATCATGTTCCTGGACACCAAGCACGCGGCGGAGCGCCTGGCCAAGCACCTGCTGTCGGTGGGTGTGCGGGCCTCGGCGCTGCACGGCGGCAAGTCCCAGCCGCAGCGCACCCGCACCCTCGGCCAGTTCAAGGACGGTCAGGTGACCGTCCTGGTGGCCACCAATGTGGCGGCCCGCGGCATCCACGTCGACGACGTCGACCTCGTCGTCAACTTCGACCCGCCCGCCGACCACAAGGACTACCTGCACCGCGGCGGCCGTACCGCACGCGCCGGTGAGTCCGGCACCGTCGTCACGCTGGTCCTGCCGCACCAGCGGCGCTCGGTGGACCGGCTGATGTCCGACGCCGGCGTCACCGCGCGGACCACCCGGGTCCGCCCGGGCGAGGCCGAGCTGAACCGGATCACCGGCGCCCGCACCCCCTCCGGCGTGCCCGTCACCCTCCCCGCCCCCGCGCCCGCCGAGGCCCCGAAGCGTTCCGGGTCCGCGGGACGCAACCGCAGCAGCCGCTCCGCGCGGGGCCGCCGCCGCTCCACCCCCACCAGCCGATAGCCGTACGACCGCTGACGGGCCCGGTGGCCGTGCCGCCGGCGTCCCCGTCGAGAAGGAGACGAACAGGGCCGCACCCTGGCCGTTCTCACCGTCACGTCCCGACCGCTCCCCGTGGAGGCACCATGCGCATCGTCATCGCACGTTTTCCCTTCGACCTGACCATGAGCGAGGTCGAGAGGTCGATGGACGGCGTCCAGCCCGAACCCGCCACCGGCCTGTGTGTGACCGTCGGCCCCCACGTCTACCCGGTCAAGCAGGTCGGTCAGGTGATCACCCGGCAGGACCGCCGCGACTTCACCGCCAGCGAGGTGGGCCGTGCCCTGACCCGGCTGGGCTTCACCTGTCACGAGGTCCAGCCGCCCCGCCAGGAAGCCTTCAACGACCCGGCGGCATCCCTCCCCTGGGCTGCCGACACCCCGCTGGGCTGACATCACCCGGCACCCGGCACGGCGGTCGCAGCACGGCGGTCACGGGACGGCGGCTCCGCACGGCAGAGCCGCCGTGTTCCTCCTGTCATCGCTTGACATCGCTTGACATCTCTTGAGCGGGGAGCTGAGCGGCGGGACGCTGGGAGCATGGACAGCAGGGGCGGCACACCCGGAGGCACCGTGGAGGGACGCGTACCCGAGGACCTGGCCGTCGTCGTCGACGCCGGCGGGACCATCACGGTGTGGAGCACCGGGGCGCGTCAGCTGCTCGGATACGAGGCCGAAGAGGTCGTGAGCCGGCCGGCCGCCGCACTGCTCGCCGCCGACCTGCCCGAGTCCGCGCGCCGCCATATGGCCGAGGGCCGCGGCTGGGCCGCCGAGATCGCGCTGCGGCACCGGAGCGGCGGCCGGGTCGTCGTACGGCTGAAGGCCACACCGCTCACGGACGGCGACGGCGCGCGGCCGTGGCTGATGACCGCCGTCCCGGAGCACATGGCCGGGCCCGTCGGAGCGGACGCGCAGGCCCTGTGGGACCTCACGCTCGCGCAGTTGCCCGTGCCGGTGGCGGTCTACGACACCGAGGCCCGGCTGGTGTCGGCCAACGAGGTCATGACCCAGGTCATGGGCCGCAGCGTGGCCGAGATGCGCGGTCTGAGCCTGTGGGAGATCGAGCCGACCCCGCCCTTCGACGAGTACGACCGCCTCCAGCGGCAGGTGTTGCGCACCGGCGAGCCGCTCTTCCACGAGAACTACGGACAGGCCCCCGGCGAGGTGCGGGGCCATGCCTGGTCGATGTTCCTCTCCCCGCTGAAGGACGAGAGCGGGGCGGTGCGGGGTCTGTCCGCGGCCGTCTTCGACACCACCGAGCAGTACTGGGCCCGCCGCCGCCTCGCCGTCCTCAACGACGCCAGCCTCCGCATCGGCAGCACCCTGGACGTGTCCCGGACCGCCGAGGAACTGGCCGAGGTGGCCGTATCGGGCTTCGCGGACTTCGTCACCGTGGACTTGCTGGAGTCGGTGGCGCTCGGGGAGGAACCGGCACCGGTGCCGCCGGACCAGCCGGTCACGGTACGCCGTACAGCGCAACGGTCGGTCCTGGACGGCTGCCCGGAGGCGGTGATCCCCACCGGCGGGAGGACCTTCTACCCGGTGGGCACGCCCCCGATGCGTGCCCTGATCGCCGGCCGCGGCACCCGCCCGGAGTCCGGGGACCCCGGGATGCGGGAGTGGATCCACTCCTCCCGGGCCCGCGCCGAGACCGTGGCCAAGTACATGATCCACTCGGTGATGATGGTGCCGCTGCGCGCCCGAGGGGTCACCCTGGGCCTGGTGCACTTCCTGCGGCACCGTACGGCCGAGCCGTTCAGCCAGGACGACCAGCTGCTCGCGGAGGAGATCGTCGCGAGGGCCGCGGTGAGCGTGGACAACGCCCGCCGCTACACCCACGAACGCCGTACCGCGCTCACCCTCCAGCGCAGTCTGCTGCCCGAGCGCCCGCCGGACCTCGCGGCCATGGAGGTGGCGTACCGCTATCTCCCTGCGGGCTCCGGCGCGGACGTGGGCGGGGACTGGTTCGACGTGATCCCGCTGTCCGGCGCCCGGGTCGCCCTGGTCGTGGGCGACGTGGTGGGCCACGGCATCCACGCCTCGGCGACGATGGGCCGCCTGCGCACGGCCGTACGGACCCTCGCTGACGTGGACCTCGCCCCCGACGAACTCCTCACCCAGCTCGACGACCTGGTCGTCAGGCTCGACCGGGAGGAGGGGCCGGACACCCGCGACCGGGGTGCGGAGGCCCCGACCCCGAGTGAGGTCGGGGCCACCTGCGTCTACGCCGTCTACGACCCGGTCTCCCGCCGCTGCACGATGGCCCGCGCCGGCCACCCGCCACCCGCCGTGGTCACCCCGGACGGTGAGGTCCGTTTCCTGAAGCTCCCGACCGGCCCGCCCCTCGGCCTCGGCGGCCTGCCGTTCGAGTCCGTCGAGGTGGAACTGGAGGAGGGCAGCCTGCTCGCCCTCTACACCGACGGTCTGGTCGAGGCGGCCGACCGCGACATCGAGGTCGGCCTGAACCTGCTGCGCGGGGCCCTCGCCGACAAGGCGGGGCCGCTGGAGGAGACCTGCGAGGAGGTCCTGCGGACCGTGCTTCCCGCCCGCCCCGCCGACGACATCGTCCTGATGCTGGCCCGCACCTCGGCCCTGGGTGCCGAGAGGGTCCGCACCTGGCACCTCCAGCGCGACCCGGCGGCGGTGGCACGGGCCCGGAAGGCGGCGAGCGAACAGGTGACGTCGTGGGGCCTGGGCGACGCGTCCTTCGCGACGGAGCTCATCGTCAGCGAACTGGTGACGAACGCCGTCCGCTACGGCGACGATCCCGTCGTCCTCCGGCTGATCCGTGACTCGACGCTGATCTGCGAGGTCTCCGACGGCAGCAGTACGGCTCCGCACCTGCGGCGGGCGAGGGTGTTCGACGAGGGCGGGCGGGGGCTGCTGCTGGTCGCGCAGATGGCGGAACGGTGGGGGAGCCGGCAGACGGCCACGGGGAAGACGATCTGGGCGGAGCTGGGGCTACCGGACGAGTGACATCGCGGGTGACTGGGTCTCCCGGGTTGCCCGGTCGCCGCGGGACGATAAACGGAACAGCGAATTCACCCGCCTGTGCGACGATGCGGCCGTGAACGCACCCTCCAGCCCTTCCGCCGGCCCGTCTCTCACCGAGCCGGCCCCCAAGTCCCCTGGTTTCGCGGCGGAGTTCAAGGACGCCGTCACGTTCAGGGCCTTCGGCCTGGTCCTCGGCGGCCTGCTGGTCCAACTGGCTTTCGTCGTCTCCTACGTAGGCGCCTTCCACTCCCCCACCCCCCACCGGATCGCCGTGGCGGTGGTGGCCCCCCAACAGGCCTCCGCGAAGATCGTCGCCCAGCTGAACGCGCTGGACGGCGACCCGGTGAAGGCGACTGCCGCTTCCAGTACGGCCGTTGCCCGCGACTGGGTCATGACGCGCCGCACGGACGCGGCCTTTCTCTTCGACCCGAAGGGCACCGAGGACACCCTGCTGGTCGCCTCGGCGGGCGGCCCGTCGGTCTCCCAGACGGCCACCCAGATCGCCCAGAAGATCGAGGCCTCGGAGAAACGCCGGATCACGGTCAAAGACATCCGCTCCCCCAACTCCGGGGACGGGCGCGGCATGACGTCCTTCTACCTGGTCCTGGGCTGGGTGATCGGCGGCTATCTGACCGCGACGATCATGGGCATGGCGTCCGGCTCCCGGCCGGCCAACCGCCCCCGCACCCTGATCCGCCTTGCGGCCCTCATCCCGTACGCGGTGGTGTCGGGCGTGGCCGGAGCGGTGATCGTGGGCCCGGTGTTCGACGCCCTCGGCGGCCACTTCTGGGCCCTGAGCGCGATCGGCACCCTGACCGTCCTGGCCTCGGCGACCACGGCACTGGCCCTGCAGACCCTGCTGGGCCTGCTCGGCACGGGCCTGGTCATCCTGTTGTTCGTGGTCCTCGGCAACCCGAGCTCGGGCGGCGTCTACCCGGCCCCCCTCCTCCCCGCCTTCTGGAGCGCGATCGGCCAGGCCCTGCCGCCGGGTGCGGGGACGACGCTGGTCCGCAACACGGTGTACTTCTCGGGGCATGCGACGGGGTCGGCGTTGTGGGTGCTGGGGGCGTACGCGGTGGGCGGGGCGGTGCTGGCCTGGGGAGCGTCCTGGTGGCGCGAAGGCCGAGGAGCTACTGCGGGGACGGAGGCCTCGGCGGCCGTCCGATGAGCGGTACGGCCGAGCCGTAGCCCCGGCTTCACATCGCGGTCGGCGCCCGACTACGTCGCCACGGCCGGCACCGGCCCCCGTGCCCTCCCCACGTGTGCCCTTCGGAGGAACGGCTTTTCGACGGCGTAGTACGACAGGAGGGCCATCAGCAGCGTCAGCGTCACCGTCGCCGCCAGTCGGCCCTCCTCCACGCCGAGGGAGGCGAGGAGGCGTACGACCGGGTAGTGCCAGAGATAGATGCCGTAGCTGAGGTTGCGGCCCACCCAGGTGAGCGGGGTCAGGGCCAGCAGGCGGGACAGACGATCGTCGGGGCGCAGTTCCAGGGCCGTGACCAGGGTGGCGGACAGGGCCGCCACGGCAAGGAAGCCGATCGTGTACCAGGCGGCCGTCCAGGCACCGAGATCCCCGGTGACCGGGAACCGCCAGGCGACCAGGCCCAGCAGGGAGAGGGCCGGCCAGGCGAGGCGGGCGGACCAGGTGCGCAGGAGGGCGAGGCGGGGGTCGTCGGACCGCAGGCGTGCCAGGGCTACGGCCACCAGGGCGCCGGCGAGGAGCTGGTCGGCGCGGGTGTCGGTGCCGTTGTAGATGCGGTGGGCCGCTTCCGGGTTCCACAGGACGCAGCGCCAGAGCAGGGGGAGCACGCACAGGGCCGCCGTGCACAGCAGGACCGTGCGGGCCCGCAGGCGTCGCAGCAGGAGGAGCAGGACCAGCGGCCACAGCAGGTAGAACTGCTCCTCCACGCCCAGGGACCAGGTGTGCGCGAGCGGGGCGGTGAGCTCGGAGTAGGGGCCGGGCTCCAAGGCCCGTACGACGTTGGTGAGGAAGGCGGCCGTGAAGCCCGCGGCCTGGAGGGAACCCCGGAAGCCCCACAGGTCGGTCGTGGACGCGAGCAGCACGCAGAACGCGCACACGGCCAGCATCGCGGGGACCAGTCGCAGCCAGCGGCGGCGGTAGAAGGACATGAGGGAGATGCCGCCGCGGCGGACGTACTCGGCGATCAGCAGACGGGTGATGACGAAGCCGCTGATGGTGAAGAAGACGTCCACGGCGACCGCGCCACCCGGCAGCACGTCGGGCTGCACATGGTGGACGACGACCAGCGCGACCGCGAGGGTGCGCAGTCCGTCCAGGCCGCTCACCCGGCCGGTGCGGGAGACCGCTGACGGAAAACCCCGGCTCGCACGGGGTGCGACCGGGGCTGGGGGTCTGCGGACGCCGACCGTCGGGTCCGCCGCCTCCCGTCCTTCCCGTTCCGTTTCCGCCGCGGCTGTCGAGTCCGGTGCCTTCGCCATGAAAGAGATCTCTGCTCACCTGCCCGCTGAATCGAGTAATCCCGGTGCGCCTAACCGGAATCCACGCTCGCATGCCTGCCTGGGCGCGGGCTGTGCCGCATCACACGGGGAGGGCGGGGTTTGGGTGAGCTGGTCGCCGCCTCGCCGGTCTGTGCCGAAAGCGGGCGCGGGCCGGGCCGAAAGCGGGCGCGGCTGAGTCTGGGCGCGACGAAATCTGGGCGCGACGAAGTCAGCGCCGGCGGAGATCCGCTCCCGCCTGCCGGACACGTAGGTCACCTGGGCGGGTCGTGTTGTCCGGGCCCCTGGCCTGCGCGCACGGCGCGAGCCAGGGGGGCGGCCCGATCCGGAAGCAGGTCCATTCGATGGCCCGCGCTCCGAACGGCAACGACCACGGAAAGGAGCTCATCGGGCAGCGCTGTCCGACCTCACCGCGCGGTGAGGCGGGCTAGGCCGCTTCCGGCCTCGGGAAGGTCTCGTCCTCGTCGTCCCCGAAATCCGGGGCCTTGAAGGGGTTCGTGGTGGGGGGCGGCAGGGCCGCGGGGGTGCGCTGGGGCTGCCCTTCGGGGGCGGAGAACAGCGAGGTCAGATCGATGAGAGGGGGTCCTTTCTCCTACAGCTTGGTCATCTTCGAGTACGGACTCAGGATCCGCATCTGCGACGAGCCGAAATCAACGAGGACCGCGATTCCGTCCTCGACGCCGATCACCCGGCCGAGTCCGTACATGTCGTGTGTGACCTGGTCGCCCACGGCGAAGTGCTTGGGAGCGGGTGCGACCGGTGCCTTGAAGGGGCTGGTGGGCAAGTGACGCTTCGGTGCAGCAGGCTTTGTCATCTTCCTCAGTATGCGCCTATGGCCGCCCCGCCCGCGCCGTCTGTCCCGGACCGATACGAACACGCAACGGGCCGCGGGCCGTGAAAGGCGTCGCGAAGGGCGTCGCGAAGGGCGTCGCGAAGATCGCCGGGAAGATCGCCGGGAAGGGCCCGACAGGGGTGGGCCACCGATCCGGCGGCCGTACTGAGCCGGCCGGCGCCCTCACCCCCGTGCGCTGCCCATCTCCGCCATGAAGCCCGTGGGGTTGCTGTCGAAGCCCCTGATCAGCTCCGCGAGGTGCCACGCCCCCGACGGGTCCCGGGTGAACTCCGCAATCGTCGCGGCCGTGGCGTCCGCGACGCCCGCGAAGTCGTCCGCCAGCAGCTGCCGGTAGCCCTCCACGACGAGCACCCCGGCGTGGGAGAGATCGCCGAAGGTGCGGGGACCGCCGTTCTGGTGGATGGCGACGCCGACCACCACCCGGCCGTAGGCGGACGACAGGCGCTCGAACTCCAGCTCCATCACCTCGACGAACCCGAGGCCGAGGCCGGTCTCGCTGTGCCGGGTCATGTTGATGGTGCCGTCCGGCGAGCGGCTCTCGGTGTGCACGACGTACTCCGGCCGTCCGTACGGGTCGCCCGCCGCGTAGGTCGCGGCGACGATGTCGAGGTGCCGGGCCGGTTCCCCGTAGGGGCTGGGGTCCCACTTGAGCCGCACCTGCACCTTGCCAAGACCCGCACCATCGGCATGCATCAAGCCGCTCCCCGTCGGAGTTCCCCCGGGACTCTCCCGCTTGCTGAAGTATGTGCTCCGATCAGCGTCTTGATACCTCGCTGACGGTTGTCTCCTGGTCAGGTCTCGCCCAGGAGACCGTCAGCCGGCCGCTGCCCCCGACCTGCGCCAGATGTCCGCCGTCTCCTCGGCGGCGCCCGGCGCGACTAGGAGCAACGGCTGGTTGTGGGAGGGCAGTTCGGGCAGGGCGACCGCTCCGGCCTCCCGCGCGATCAGCAGTGCCGGGAGCCCGTCGACCGCGTGGAAGCCGCCGATCGCCGCCGCGGTCGCCCGGCCCGCCGCGACCTGGGCGAGGGAGAGCGCCGTCGAACCCATCACGCGTACCGTGCAGTGCCGGTCGGCGAGTTCGGTGAGCAGGGCGTCCATGCCGGGCCAATGGGCGTGCGCGGCCCACTCGGTCAGGAAGAGGTGACCGGTGAGGGTGGTATGGGCGGCCGCGTGCACCCGGGTGCCGTTCAGATACGCCCCGCGGCCCCGGACCGCGGTGAACGTCTCGCCGCGCCACGGGTCCGCCACCACGCCGAGCAGCGGGGTGCCGTCGGCGGCGGCCAGGCCCAGCGAGTAGGAGCACCAGCCCAGTGAGTGGGCGTAGTTGGTGGTGCCGTCGACCGGGTCGACCACCCAGTGCGGGGCTTCGGCGGCGCCCCGCGTCGTGCCGTACTCCTCACCGACGATCCCGTGGTCGGGGAAGGCCCGCCCGAGCACCTCGCGGGTGTGTGTCTCCACCGCCTCGTCGGTGGCGGTCACGATGTCCGCGGGCCCGTCCTTCTCCCGCACCTCGGCACCCGGGTCGCGCGGGCGCCGGATCGTCTCCGACGCCCAGGCCGCGAGTTCCGTCGCGACCTCCAGTGCCCGGTCGAGATCCACGTCAGCCATGCCGGCCACCCTACGGGCCCGGGGCCCGGCGGCCGGCGACCTCCCGGTGAACCCCGGATGGACCCTGTCCCACGGCCGGGACCCAGCCGCTCACGCCGTCTCCTCCCCGCTCACCGAAGGCTGCAACGGCAGTGCCGTGCTCACCTCGAAGCCGCCCTCCGGGCGGGGTCCCGCCCTCAGTTCGCCGCCGATGGAGTGGGCGCGTTCGCGCATGCCCATCACGCCGAAGCCCTTCGCGGGCTCGGGGGCGGCCGCGGTGGGCGGGCCCTCGTCGGTGACCGTGATGAGGAGGCGGGAGCCGTCGTAGACGAAGCGGACGTGCGCGGTCTGGGTGGCCGCGTGCTTGGTGACGTTGGTGAGCGCCTCCTGCACGATCCGGAACGCGGTCAGGTCCACGCCCGGGGAGAGGGGCTGCCGCTCACCCTCCGTGGTGACGGTGACGGTGATCCCCGCGGAGGCGCACGAGGAGACCAGTTCGGGCAGCCGGGCCAGCCCGGGGGCCGGTTCCAGCGGGGCTCCCTCGTCGTCGGTCTGCCGCAACAGGCCCAGGGTGGCCTTCAGCTCGCGCAGTGCGGAGGAGGTCGTACCCGTGAGGTCGTGCAGGATCTGCTTGGTCTGCTGCGGGTTGGCGAGCGCGAGGTGTTCGGCGGTGCCGGCCTGGGCGTTGGCGAGGGCCAGGTGGTGGGCGACGACGTCGTGCAGCTCCCGGGCGATCCGCATCCGTTCCTCGGTGACCCGGAGCCGGGCCTCCTCCTCCCGGGTGCGCTCGGCGTGGTCGGCGCGGGCCTGGGTGGCCGCGAGGTAGGCGCGCCGCAGCCGGGTCATGGTGCCGGCGGCGAGGGGAAGGAGGAGCCAGAAGACCGGGCCGATGGTCCGCAGGAGCAGCGACACGTGGTCCATGGAGTCGGAGACGGCCGCCGCGATCGTCAGCACCACCATGGTCGGCAGGCCGTAGGCGCGGATGGTCTCGCGCTCGGTGAGGGTGGCCAGCCAGTACAGCGAGGCCATGACGGGACCGAGCAGCAGGGGGGTGAGGAGGTAGCCCTGCGCGATCACGACCGTGGCGCAGAGCGCGTTGACCACGACGGTGAAGCGCGGGTGGGTGCGGTGCACGAGCAGGGCGAGACAGGACACGCCCATGAGGACCACGGCCAGCCGGTCGTCGTCCGGCGGCGCGGCACCGGGCAGCGTGAGCGAGGCGCCGAGGGCCGCGGAACCCATCAGTACGAAGACCAGTGCGAGGTCGACGAGGAAGGGATGGCGTTCCGAGAACTCCTCCAGGCGGTCCGTGTAGCGCCGCTCCAGGCTGGTGGTCATCATGCTGCTCCGATGGGTGGGCCTGGGCCCCATGGTGGTCGAACGGGGCCGCCCGTGCCGTACGACACGGGCGGCCCCTGGTGGGGGGTGGGTCAGACGCGGGCGGCCTCCTGGTCGGCGGGGGCGGGCTCGGGGGTGTCGGCGGCCCTGGTGAGCGCCTCGCCCTCGACGTCCACCCGGGGCAGGGCCCGGTCCAGCCACTTCGGCAGCCACCAGGCCTTGTCGCCGAGCAGGGCGAGGACGGCCGGCACGATCGCCATCCTGACCACGAAGGCGTCGAGCAGGACGGCGGCGGCCAGGCCGAACCCGATCATCTTGATCATGGAGTCGCTCTCGCCGATGAACCCGGCGAAGACCGCGATCATGATGAGAGCGGCGGCCACGACCACCCGGGCGCTGTGCCGGAAGCCGGAGGTGACGGCCTGGTGGGCGCTCTCGCCGTGGACGTACGCCTCGCGCATCCGGGAGACCAGGAAGACCTCGTAGTCCATGGCGAGGCCGAAGACGATGCCCACCAGGAAGATCGGCATCAGGCTCATGATCGGGCCGGTGGTCTCCACGCCCAGCAGTCCGGCGCCGTGCCCCTCCTGGAAGACCACGACGACCGCGCCGAGGGAGGCCAGGACGGAGAGCAGGAAGCCGAGGGCCGCCTTCAGCGGGACGAGCAGGGACCGGAAGACCACCAGCAGCAGCACGATCGCGAGGCCCACCACGACGATCAGGTACGGCACCAGCGCGGACTGCACCTTCTCCGAGATGTCGATGTTCAGGGCGGTGGTACCGGTGACCTCGAAGGTGGCACCGGTCTCGGACTCGACGCCGGGGCGCTCACCGCGGATGGTGGTGACCAGGTCCTTGGTCTTCTCGTCGGTCGGCGCGGTGGACGGCACGATCGAGAAGACGGCGGTGTCACCGGCCTCGTTGAAGCGCGCCGGGGAGACGGAGACGACGCCTTCGGTCGCGCCTATCTCCTTCGCGATCGTCGAGGCCGCCCCCTTGGCGTCGTCGTCGCCCTTCGCGTCCACGACGACGGTCAGCGGGCCGTTGAAGCCGGGCCCGAAGCCCTGGGCGAGCGCGTCGTAGGCCCGGCGTTCGGTGGTGGAGGTGGGCTTGGCCTCGTCGCCCGGCATGCCCAGCTGGAGGGAGGTCATCGGCAGCGCGAGGGCGCCGAGACCGACCACGCCGAGCAGCAGCACGGGCAGCGGGCGACGCAGCACGAACCGGGCCCAGCGGGTGCCGCCGTTGTCCTTGGTCTCCGCTTCGACTCGGCCGCTCTTGCGGGCCTTGCGCCTGAGGACCGCGTTCGGCCAGAAGCCGAGGAACGCCGGGACCAGGGTCAGCGCGATCAGCACGCCGACGACGACGGCTCCGGCCGCGGCGAGGCCCATCTTGGTGAGCATCGGGATGCCGACCACCGAGAGCCCGGCGAGGGCGATGACGACGGTCAGGCCCGCGAAGACGACCGCCGAGCCGGCCGTACCGACGGCGAGGGAGGTCGCCTCCTGGGGTGCCCGGCCCTTGGCGCGTTCCTCGCGGTAGCGGGAGACGACGAACAGGGCGTAGTCGATGCCGACCGCGAGGCCCAGCATCATCGCCAGGGTTCCGGTCGTGGTGGACAGGCCGAGGGCGTCGGACAGGGCGAGGATCGTGGCCATGCTGACGCCGACGCCGATGATCGCGGTCAGCAGCGGGAGTCCGGCGGCGGCCAGGGAGCCGAAGGTGATGAGGAGGACGACCGCGGCGATCGCGACACCGATCAACTCGGCCGCGCCGCCCGCGCCGCCGCCGTCGTCCATGGCGGTGCCGCCGGCGTCGACGGTCAGCCCGGTGTCCCGGGCCTGGTCGAGGGCCTGGTCCAGTTGATGCTTGCTGGCGTCGGTGAGGTCGTTGGAGGCGACCTTGTAGGTGACGGTGGCGTACGCCGTCGTACCGTCCTTGCTCACCGCCTTCGCCTGGAACGGGTTCACGGCGGTGGCGACCTGTGAGCCGTCGGCCAGGTCGGCGACGGTGTCCTCGACGGCCTTCCTGTTCTCGGCCTCGGTGACCTTCTCACCCTTCGGCGCGACGAAGACGACCCGGGCGGTCGCGCCGTCGGCCGTGGCCCCGGGGAAGCGCTCCTCCATCAGGTCGAACGCCTTCTGGGACTCGATGCCCGGCATCGAGAACCCCTCGTCGGCCGCGCCGGGCGCCTTCAGGGCTCCCAGCCCGACGGCGGCCAGGACGGCCGCCCAGACCAGGGCGACGTACCAGCGTCGCCGGAAGGCCAGGCGGCCCACGCGGTAAAGGAAAGTAGCCACGGCGGGGGTCTCCACATCTGATGCCGAACGGTCCCTCCAGGCTGTCGGGACGAGGGCCGCGAAGTCGTCGTGCGCCTGCCGACAATCCCCCGTACGCAGAACGCAGTACGCGCCCCTTTGCGGGTAGGCCCCCGGGATGACGGCGTGGCGGTGGGAACCGGTACGCAGGTTTTTCTGTGTTCTCTCTGTGAGAGGACCATTTCTTTGAGGCTTGACCAGCCCAAGGGGGAACAAGAGCAGTGAAGTTGAGACGACTCAGACTCGCCGGAGCCGCCGTGAGCGCGCTCGCCGTGGCCTGGACCGCGTCCCCGGTCTCCGCGGCCGCGCAGGACACCCTGACCGTGCCGTCCCCGACCGTGCCGACCCTGACCTGGTCGGACTGTCAGGGCGGCTTCGAGTGCGCGAACGCCCAAGTGCCCCTGGACTACCGGGATCCGCAGGGCAGGACCATCACCCTGGCCGTCATACGCAAACCGGCGGCCGACCCCTCCCACCGCAAGGGCACGCTGTTCCTGCAGCCCGGCGGCCCCGGCAACTCCGGCGTGGACTTCGTCCGCAACAACCACGCGGACCTGCCGGCCGAACTGCGGGACGACTTCGACGTGTTCGGCTACGACGTGCGGGGCGTCGGCCGCAGCTCACAGGTCGTGTGCTGGGACGACCCGACCTACACCGGCGCCGTGACCGCCGCCAAGGGCGTCCCCGGCCCCGACGCCTACGAGCCCGCGGTCCAGCAGGCCGCCGACTTCGACCAGGCCTGCCAGAACAACGCGGGCGACCTGCTGCCGTACGTCGGCACCCAGTACGTGGCCCGGGACATCGACCTGCTGCGTCAGGCGCTCGGCGAGGAGCAACTGACCTACTACGGCCGCTCGTTCGGCTCCTACATCGGTACGGTCTACGCCGCGATGTTCCCGAAGCGGGTCCGCGCGCTCGCGCTGGACGGGGCCTACGACCCGGAGCACTACACCAACAAGCCCTACGCCTACGACCGGCCGCAGTACCTCGCCCTGGACGGGGCGATGAATCGTTTCCTGGACTGGTGCAAGGCCGACCAGGCGACCTGCGGCTTCGGCGACGGCGACCCGCGAGGGGCGTTCGAGAAGCTGAAGGCCGACCTGGACGCCAACCCGGTGCCGACGGCCAACGGGGGCCGGGCGAACGGCTACACGCTGGTCTACCGGCTGATGTTCAACATCAACGAGGGCAAGGTCATCTGGCCCTCCTTCGGCGAGGCCCTGCGCAAGGCACAGCTGCGCGACAACACCTCGTTCCTGCTGCGACCGCCGTCCCCGGCCAGCTTCGACTTCCTCAACCCGAACGTCGTCGTCGAGTGCGTCGACAAGAAGTACCCGAGCGACCCGGCCCTGCTGAAGCGCCAGGTCACCACCAACGCCAGGCTGGCCCCGCTGCTGGGCCCGGCCATGGCCTACGGCCCGCCCACCTACGACCACCAGCACGCCACGGCCTGCGTGCAGTGGAAGGGCGAGCACACCAGCCGCTACGGCGGCAACTTCCACGCGAAGGGCTCCGCGCCGATCCTCGTCATCGGCAACACCGGTGACCCGGACACCCCGTACCAGGACGCGGTGGCTCTCTCCCGTGAGCTCGACAACGGCCGGCTGCTCACCTTCAAGGCGGAGGGGCACACCGCCTTCAACCGCAGTGTGTGCGCGACGGACGCGATCACGGACTACTTGGTGGACCTGAAGGTCCCCGCCCGCGGCGCAAGTTGCGCGGACGAGACCCAGCCGCCGTCGTCCACCCCGACGGTGGCCCCGCCCGGCACGACGCTCTCGGAACTCCGCAACGGCGTGAGTGAGCGGGTCGACCACATCGGCTCGCTGCGGTAGCGGTGAAGCCAGGAGGGCCCAGGTCTCCGGTCGAGACCTGGGCCCTCACGCGTCACGACGAGCGCGCTCAGTACAGCGCGATCCTCGGCTGCACGGTGCCCTGGGCGTCGGGGTCGACGACCGTGATCCGGTAGACCTGGGTGAGGGTCTGGCCCGCGTGCAGGGTGCGCTGG
This sequence comes from Streptomyces sp. NPDC005303, assembly GCF_040607335.1. NCBI lineage: Bacteria > Bacillati > Actinomycetota > Actinomycetes > Kitasatosporales > Streptomycetaceae > Streptomyces > Streptomyces sp. NPDC005303. Next base: position 19,905 of record NZ_JBEXGM010000020.1, read on the forward strand.
GCGGTCGTCAGATCGGTGAAGAGCGTGCCGGTCTGGCTCGCGGTCTGCACCGGCCGCCAGCAGCCGTGCGCGGTGCGCTGCTCGACCACGACGTCCGCCGGTGTGAGGAAGGGACCCGCGTCCGGCGACTCCACCAGGAGCTGCGGGGCTACGGTCAGGTCCGCCGAAGTGTCGTTGCGGTAGGTCACGGTGACCTGGTGCGACCGGCCGTCGGCCACGAGCGCGGCGGCGGGCAGGTCCACGAAGTCGACGGGTACCGAGGCCTGTTGGGCCCGGACGGCCGTGGTCGTGGTCGTGGGTGCGGCGGCTGCCGGACCGGCCGCCGCCAGACCGGCGAGGGTCATGGCCGCGGCGACGAAAGCCACCTTGAGACGAGTGCTGTTCATCAACACGTTCGCTGTTCCTTGTCGTGCGTGGGGGATGTCGTTCAAGGGGACCGCGGCAAAGGGAAAATCGTTGGTCGATTCTCGTGGATATTTCGTGGATACCCCCCGGTAGCTCACCCGGAGCATCCATTACGGCCATAGCGGACTGATAACTTCCGCGTCACCGGCCTGGGGGAGCTTCGAAGCCGGTACCCCCCACCCCTTTCTCCGAATGACCGGACGGAATTCCTTGCGTACTTTCCGTGAAAGCAGCGGCGGAAGACACCGCTGGCGCGTACCGAAAAGCCGGCGCGGCCGTATAGCGGCGGCCGGCGCGATGTCCGTGCTCTCGCTGGCCCTCATCGCCCCGCTGGCCTCGGCGGCCCTGACCGACCCCGCCGACCCGACGTCCGCCCCGAAGGCGGACCACATCACCGACACCTCCCGACTCCCCTCCGGCTGGCAGAAGTCCGGCGACCGGATCGTCACCTACGACGGTGACGGCACCGGACTGCACGTCCTGGTCGCCGACGCGGCCGACGCCTACAAGTGGCACACCGCGGCCACCCTGTCCGAGCCCGGCATCGACACCGACCAGTGGATCGGCCAGACCTGTGTGACCGGGTCCGGCGACCGTGCCGTCGTGGTCTACGCGCCCCGGCAGGCCGTCAACGACCAACAGGGCTTCCAGCAGGGCGCGTTCGCGGCCGTGGTCGACCTGGCGGACGGCACCGTGACCAAGCTGCCCGCGCTGGTCTCCCTCGCCTACTTCAACCCGGGCTGCGGCGACGGCGAACAGGCCGTCCTGACCCGGCCGCAGGGTGACGGCACGCAACTGCTCACCGTCGACGCCGCGAAGGGAGAGCTGGTCCGGCAGCAGACCGTCGCCGGTCAGCTCACCTCCGCCGTGCCCTTCGGGAACGAGATCGCGGCCGCCCTGGGCGACTCCGTGGTCTCGGTGGACGCCAAGGGCGCGACCAGCACCCTGGCCAGGACGGGTGGCACCCCCTTCCGGCTGGTGCCGGACGCGCACAGCGGGCTCGCCTACCAGGTACCGGCCGGGAAGAAGGTCCAGGTCCGCCGGGTCACCTCGGCGGGCTCCGACCGGCTTCTCGGCTCCGGCGCGCTCGGCGCCCTCGCGGTGCACGGCAACGGCGGCCGGGTCTTCGTTACCGGCACGGACGCCGAGGACGCCGTCACGACCCTGCCGAAGAGCTGGCGGACACTGGACGTGCCGGCCTCCGCCGAGGTCTCCACCACCGGCGGCCTCGCCCTGACCTCCGTCGGCAACGGCACCGAGGCGGCCGGCGGCAGGAAGGCCGCGGCGGACATCGCCCCGTCCGTCGGGATCGGCGCCGTGCTCCCCGGCAGCGACAGCACCGTCGACTTCACGGTGAAGCCGAAGATCTCCCGGAAGTCGCAGGGCGCCGAGCAGTCCCCCGCGCTGTCCGACGGCGTGCACACGGACAGCGTCACACCGGGCGACGACGACCCGTCGACCTCCACCACCGACCCCGACCGCGCCTGCGCCGTCACCCGCAACGACCCGAAGCTCCAGTCGCTCCAGCCCTCGAACGCGCAGGCCGAGTGGGCGACGGACCTCGCCGTGCAGGGCAAGCTCGACGTGCGGCGGCGCAGCGGCTGGAACGGCAGCGAACTCCCGTCGTACACCCCGCAGGGCCTGTTCCCGTCCACCGCGCTCAAGGGCGGCGGCCGGGTGCCCGCGCAGATCATGCTCGGGGTGCTCTCCCAGGAGTCCAACCTGCTCCAGGCGAGCTCCCGTGCGGCCGCCGGCGAGAGCGGCAACTTCATCCAGGGCGGCTACTACGGCAACGCCGGCAGCGTCCACACCGTCAACTGGGCGGCGGCGGACTGCGGTTACGGCATCGCGCAGGTGACCAGCGGCATGGCGAAGGCCGACACCGCCTACACCGCCGAGCAGCAGCAGGCGATCACCGTGGACTACGCGGCCAACATCGCAGCGGGGCTGCAGATCCTCCAGGACAAGTGGAACCAGCTGTACGACAAGGGGCTGCTCGTCAACGGCGGCGACCCGCGGTACCTGGAGAACTGGTGGCTCGCGCTGTGGGCCTACAACAGCGGCTTCAACCTGCCCAGTTCGACGGACGCCACCGCCCCCTGGGGCCTGGGCTGGTTCAACAACCCGGCCAACGGCCTCTACCCGGCCGACCGCAAGATGTTCCTCTCCTCCGGCTACGACGACGCCCGCAACCCCAACCTGTGGACGTACCCGGAGCGGGTGCTCGGCTGGGCGGCCTACTCCCAGCAGAAGACCGATCCGGCGACCGGGGCGACCGTCAGGGCGTTCACCGTCGGCGACTGGCCCGCGGGCGCGCCGGCCGCCGAGCCCGCGCACGACACGTTCTGCAAGCCCACGGTCAACGACTGCGACATCACCAAGCCGCACAAGGTCGAGGGCTCGACCCAGCCCGAGGGCCCCTGCCAGCGGGACGACTTCAAGTGCTGGTGGAACCAGCCGGTGACCTGGACCGACTGCACGGCCACCTGCGGCACCGAGGTGCTGAAGTACCAGGCCGGTGACCCCGAGCCGAAGGTCGCGGCCCCCCACCCGGCCGCCTGCGCGTCCACCCTCCCGGCGAACGCCCTGATCGTGGACGACGTGCCGAACACGGTGAAGTTCCGGGTCGGGGCCGCCAACCCCTGCGCGGGCGAACGGAACTGGAGCAGCCGGGGCAGCCTGACGTTCACCTTCGGGTCGGCCCAGCAGAACGGGGCGACCGTCTACCCCTCGAAGATCGACTTCCATCAGCTGGGCGCCGGTCTCGGCGGGCACTTCTGGCTCACCCACACCCGGGCGCCGAGCTACACCGACTCGGTCGTCACCGGCACATGGACGCCGGACCGGAAGCTGACCGGGTCGGCGGAGGTGATGGTGCACCTGCCCGACCACGAGGCCAACACCCCGTCGGCCGCGTACCGCATCGACCTCGGTGACGGCACGGTCGTGGAGAAGACGATCTCGCAGGACACGGGCGGGAAGAACGCCTGGGTGTCGCTGGGCTCGTACGAGTTCAAGGGCACCCCGAGCGTCTCGCTGAGCTCGGCCACGGCCGACGGCACCGGCGACGCCTCGATCGCCTGGGACGCGCTGGCCTTCGTCCCCCTGCAACAAAAACCGACGGACGCGTCGAAGTAACGAAAAGCCCGCGTCCGCCGACCCGCTCGGCGGACGCGGCACACCCCCTCAGGGGCGCGAGGAACTGCGCGACAACCCACAACGAGCCCGCGCCCGGGCCTCAGGGGCGCGGGGAACTGCGCGACAAGCCACGACGCACCCGCACCCGACGACAAACCCGCACCCCATCCCCCCAGGGGCGCGGGGAACTGCGCGACAAGCCACAACGGACCCGCACCCGGCAACAAGAGCGGCACCCCCGCGGCGCGTCCCCCAGGGGACTCACCCCAGAACCGCCCCCGCCCGAGCCGCCTCGACGAACGCGGTGATCAGGGCGGGGTTCTTCACACCCCGGCTCGCCTCCACGCCACTCGACACGTCCACACCCCAGGGCCGCGTGACCTCCACCGCCTCCCGCACGTTCTCCGGCGTGAGCCCCCCGGCGAGCAGCCACTTCTCCCCCGCGGCCGCGACCTGCTTCCGCGACCAGTCCCAGGCGATGCCGGAGCCCGGCACCGGGGCGTCGAGGAGCAGCATGTCCTCGCCGAACTCACCGCAGCGCGGCACGGAATCGCCGAAAGCGGCCGCGCGGATCAACGTCCAGCCGCCGCCGGAGAGTTCGTCGTAGTAGCCGCGGTCCTCGGGGCCGTGCAGCTGGACCGCACCGATGCCCGACTCGGCGGCAACCGAGCGGACGTAGTCGAGAGGCTCGCGGCGGAACACCCCCACGGTGAGGACGCTCTCGGGGACCCTCGCGGCCAGCCGTGCGGCCAGGGCGGGCTCGATGCGGCGCGGGCTGTCGGAGAAGACGAACCCGATGGCGTCGGCACCGGCCTCGACCGCCGTGTCGACGTCCTGCTCGGTCCTCAGGCCGCAGATCTTCACGAAGAGCGTCATGCCGCCCACCGTATCCAATTCGCATGCATGAACAACGATCACATACACAACCGTTGACGCGCCCATGGCAAGCGCTTACCTTCCGAACAATACGTGCCCCCGTCGCCGCACACCATGGAGACGAACGATGCACCTGAGACCAGTCATCGCATCCGTCGGCCTCATCGCCGGCACGCTCGTCGCACTGTCCGGCACCACCGCCCAGGCCGCCAGCACCCGCTACGAGGCCGAGGCATCCCCCGCCATCTGCACCGGAGCCGTCGAGACCGAGTACGCCGGCTATTCCGGCAGCGGATTCTGCAACGGCACCAACGCCACCGGCGCCTACGCCCAGTTCACCGTGTCCGCACCCGCATCGGGCACGGCGACCCTGAGCGTCCGCTTCGCCAACGGCACCACCACCGCCCGCCCCGCGGACATCATCGTGAACGGCTCGACGGTCTCGTCGGCGTCCTTCGAGTCCACCGGCACCTGGACCGGCTGGACCACCAAGACGCTCACCGTCCCGGTGAACGCGGGCAGCAACACGATCCGGCTGAACCCGACCAGCGCGAACGGTCTGCCCAACGTCGACTACCTGGACGCCGAGACGTCCGGCACGACGACCCCGCCACCGTCCAGCAGCGCCCTGTACGTGGCGCCGAGCGGCACCGACAGCGCGGCCGGCACCGTGACCGCGCCCACCACGCTCACCTCGGCGATCAGCCGGATCTCCGCCGGCGGCACGATCTACCTGCGCGGAGGGACGTACGCCTACTCCTCGACGGTGACCATCCCGGCCGGGAACAACGGCACCTCGGCCGCCCGCACCACCATCTCCGCCTACCCGGGCGAGACCCCGGTGCTCAACTTCTCGGCACAGAGCGAGAGTTCGACCAACCGCGGGATCCAGCTCAACGCCAACTACTGGAAGATCTACGGCCTGGTCGTCGAGCGGGCCGGTGACAACGGCATCTACATCGGCGGCAGCAACAACGTCGTCGAGCGCACGGTGACCCGCTTCAACCGGGACACCGGGCTCCAGCTGGGCCGGATCGCCTCCTCCACCCCGGCGAGCCAGTGGCCGGCCAACAACCTGATCCTGAGCGCGGAGTCCCACGACAACGCCGACTCCGACGGCGAGGACGCCGACGGCTTCGCCGCGAAGCTCACCACCGGCACCGGGAACGTGTTCCGGTACACCGTCTCGCACAACAACATCGACGACGGCTGGGACCTCTACACCAAGACCGACACCGGCGCGATCGGCCCGGTGACCATCGAGTACTCGCTGTCCTACAACAACGGCACCCTCAGCGACGGCTCACAGGCCGGCAACGGGGACCGCAACGGCTTCAAGCTCGGCGGCGACGACATCGCGGTCAACCACGTGGTGCAGCACTCCATCGCCTACCACAACGGCCATCACGGGTTCACGTACAACAGCAACCCCGGCTCGATGACCATCACCAGCAACGTCTCCGTCGGCAACACCGAGCGCAACTTCAACTTCGAGACCGGCACCTCGGTCTTCCGCGGCAACACCTCCTGCGACAGCGGAGGCAACGACCGGTACGCCGGTGACGCCGACAGCTCCAACCAGTTCTGGTCCGGCACCAACGGCTCCCGCTGCGCCACCTACGCGGGCGCCCTGGGCTGGTCCTACGCCTCCAACGGCAGCCTGGTCGTGACCTTCGGCGGCAAGCAGGTCACGCTGTAGGACACGGGGACCCCGGGCCGCAGGCCCGGGGTCCGCTCAGGTCACTGCTTGGGCGCGGCCTGCTGCACGACCTCGAAGCTCCACAGCGTCGACCCGGAGGCGGCGGGCCTGGGGCGCTCCCCCTCGCCGCCGCCCCCGTGCGAGGCCTGAGCCATCCCGGACATCCACGTCTGGAACGACTCCTCGTCCCGCCAGCGCGTGTACACCAGGTAGGTGTCGGTGCCCTCGACGGGCCGCAGCAGCTCGAACCACTCGAAGCCGTCCGAGTTCTCCACGGTCCCCGCCCGGGAGGCGAACCGCTTCTCCAGCGTCTCGCGCTGCTCCTCGGGGACCGTGAGTACGTTGATCTTGACGATGCTCATGTCGGCCATTGTGCGCCAAGGGGCATCAACGGGACGTCAGCGGGACGCAGACCCGGCCGGCACCTCGCCCTTCGTGTCCACGACGGCGGTCTCCATCACGGCGCTGGTGCCGGACAGGGTCTCCTTCGTGATGCCCCGCTGCGGGTCGGTGATGTAGAAGCGGGAGCCGAGCATCGCCAGGGTCTGCCTGTCGAAGATCCACTCGTCGCGGGTCGCGAAACCGGTGTCGTCGAGAGTGATGGCGATGCCGTGCCGGCCGGCCGCGTCGACGGCATCGGGGATCTCGCGCACACCGGGCAGCTTCGCGGCCGCCCGGTAGAACGCGGCGGCGTTGGCGGGCGGCATGATCGCGCCGCTGATCAGGCTGCCGATCAGGGAGAAGACAGCCTGGTCCGTCGTCTCGCCCTCGACCGGCCTGGCCTCCTTCCGGAGCCGGGCGAGCAGGGCGTCGGGATCGGTTGGCAGCGAGGCGAGCCAACGGTAGGTGGGGTGGTCGACGCCCTCCTGGACGGGCTCGCCGGCGTCGACCGGGATGAGCTGCCCGGGCATGATCGCGCCCTTGCCGCTCGACCTGAGCCATCCGGTGATCCGCAGCGGGGCCGGGTCCTGCGCGGTCCAGCGCTCCTCGGTGTGCAGTGCGCCGAGCTTGATCGGCCCTGCGAAGGTCCCCGTGTTCGAGCGGTCCAGCGTCCGCACGTACACGAACTGGTCGTCGCGCACCGGGACCTTGTCGCTCGCCATCGCGGCCGTGGCGATCCGGTTCAGGGTGCCGGAGGCGCTGGAGGTCCGGGCTTCCGGCGGCTGCCCGCCCGTGGTCAGCGTGGTGAGCAGGACTCCCGCCAGGGCCGCCGAGACCAGGGGGACCAGCACGGCCGGCCGGGCGAGCCGACGCCGTACGGAAGGTTTACCGGCTCGGTTCTTGTCGTCGTCGATGCGCTGCATCAGTACGTCCTTGAAGTGACGGTGACGCTCCCGCGGGAGGTCCCACTCCGCCGTGGCCAGGAGTTCCTCGGCCTCGTTCATAGGGTCTCCTCCTTCAGGAACAGGGCCGCGAGCGCGGCCTCACTCTCCATCTCTCCGTGGGCCGGGGGCGGTTCCGCCTCCGAGCTCAACCGGGCGAGCCGGGCACGGGCCCGCGACAGCCGGGACCGCACGGTGCCCACGGGCACCCCCAGGGCCTCGGCGGCCTGCCGGTAGTCGAGGCCGGCCGACACGCACAGCGCGAACACCTCACGGTCCTGCCGCCTGAGCCGACCCAGGGCGCGATGCACCACCGCGAGCCGCCGGGCGTCGTCGATCCGGCCCGCGGTCTCCTCGGCGAAGTCCTCGACCGGACGCGGCTCCGGACTGCGCGCCAGGAAGGCGAGCCTGCGCCGCACACCCCGGTTGGCGTTGTACGCCTTGTGCGTGGCGATGCCGAGCAGCCAGGGTTTCAGCGAGCCGCCCTCCGGCTCGACGGTCTCCCTCGTCCGCCAGGCGGCGAGGAACGTCTCGGACATCGCCTCCTCGGCCTCCGCCCAGTTCCCGGTCAGCCGCAGGGCGTGGTTGTAGACCGCCCGCGCGTACCGGTCGTACAGCTCGCCGAACGCCGCCCGGTCACCGGCCCGTATCCGCGCCCGGTCCGGTTCCGCCACCTCTGTTTCCCTCACACCCGTAACGCTCCGTACCCCTGTACCGAGTTCCTGTGCGCTGGATCACATGACGCGTTCCGTGGAGCACATACGCTGCGGTGTCATGGAACAACGCGAGGTCATGCAGAACGTCGTCGGCATCCTCACCGAGGCCCTGGAGATGCGTCGCCAGGTGCGTGAACACCCCGGCCGGCAGGCTTCGTTGACCGGAGCCATCTCCGCACTCCTCGTGGAGACCCTCCCGCGGATCCACCTCCCCGCCGACGCCAGCGGCCACGCCGCCGCGGACGCCGTGGTCGAGGAGCTGGGCCCCGCCATCGCGAGCATCGCCAACTGCTTCGCGTTCGCCTTCGTGCAACTGGCCGAGGTCCACGACGAGGGCCGTACCGACACCTCCGCCGCGGACGTCCTGCGCCGCATCTCGCTCCAGTTCGCGAACGGGTCGGGGAAGGAGAGCGGCGAGTCCGGCTGAAAATTGCCGTGCCACAACGACATCCGATCCACCGCGAGCGACGAACAGTTGCCGGGGATGCACCGAGACGGGCTCCCGGGGCGACGAGGGAGGCGCCGGGAGCCCGTACACGGATCGCAGGACACGGTCACCGCCGGGGCAGGCCCAGCCGCCCCCGCGTCGCGATCAGCAGGACCAGCGCGGCCGCCGTCGCCGCGAGCAGCACCGACAGCGCCGCGTCGCTCTCCTTCAGCGAGGGGAACATGTCCGACCAGGCGATCGAGAGGTAGTTGTTGACGCCGGTGTGCAGCAGCATGACCAGCGGCATGCTCTCGCCGGACCGGTTGAACACCCAGGTCATCATGCAGCTGAACGCGACCGTCATCGCCATGAACTGCGCGGGCACGGTCCACGCGACGTGCGGCCCTCCGCCCCACTCCGTCAGGAACAGCGGCAGGTGCCAGCAGCCCCACAGCACGCCGACGACGAGGGTCGCGGTCAGGGGGCCGTAGCGGCGCTGCATCCGCGGCATCGCGAACTCCCGCCAGCCGGGCTCCTCCGCGAGACCAGTGGTGATCATCTGGATGAGCAGTCCGGGGAGATACGCGGCGAGGATCATCGCGGACGGCAGTGCGGGGCCGCGGCCGGCCAGTGCGACCGAGGCGAGGGTCAGCGCGGCCGGCACCGCGAGCAGGACGACCAGGTACCAGCGCAGGCTCACCTTGAACTTCGTCATCCTGGCCCGCCAGGTCCGCAGCCCTGCGCGTCCCTCCGTGATCCCGGTGACCAGCAGGGCCGAGGCGATCGGGCCGAGGTAGGCGCCGGGCAGGACGCCGGTGAGCTGGCTGCCCGCGCGGCCGCCTGGGAAGACGAAGTGCCAGACGCCGAGGCCGTTCCCGGACAGCACGTACGGCGTCCAGGCGGCCCAGCTCAGTGCGAAGGCGAGCGCGAAGAACCAGGTCAGGGGGTTGCGGCGGATGCTGCCGCGCAGGCCGCCTGCGTCTTGCGCAACCGGTCGGGTCTCGATGCTGACGGGGGCTTGGACGCTCACCGCGGGTCCCTTCGGAGGGGGCTGATGTGATGCGTCCAGCACACCAGCGCCAGGTCCGCGGATCACTGCCGTACAGGGCCCAAGTCCGGTGCAGCAGGCTGTACTACGACCGTCGCCGCGCGTCCTCGAGATAGTGGAGTACGGCCGCCACGCGCCGGTCGACCTGGTCCGTCGGCGCCAGGTCGAGCTTGGCGAAGATGCTCCGGATGTGCTTGTGCACGGCCCCGTCGGTCACGAACAGCCTCTCCGCGATGGCGCTGTTGCCGAGCCCCTCGGCCATCAGGGCGAGTACGTCCTTCTCGCGCGGGCTGAGCCGCTCCAGCCGCACGTCCTGGTGGGACCGTGTGAACAGCTGGGCAACGACCTCGGGGTCGATGGCGGTGCCGCCGGACGCCACCCGGTGCAGCGCGTCGAGGAACTCCTCGACCCGGCCGACCCGTTCCTTGAGGAGGTAGCCCAGCCCGCCGACCCCGCCGGTCAGCAGCTCGGTCGCGAAGCTCTGCTCGACGTAGGCGGACAGCACGAGCACGGCGAGGTCGGGCCTGCGCCGACGGGCCTCGACGGCCGCGCGGACCCCCTCGTCGGTGTGTGTCGGTGGCATCCGTACGTCGAGGATGGCCACGTCGGGCTTGTGCGCGTCGATGGCGTCGAGCGCCCCCTCGGCGGTGTCGGCCGTACCGACCACGTCCAGCCCCTCGGCACGCAGCAGCAGCGCGAGCCCCTCCCGCAGCAGGGGGTCGTCCTCGGCGATCACGATCCGCATGACAGGTCCGTCTCCAGTGTCCTGATACCGCCCGGCGGGCCCGCCGGGCGAAGAGTGCGGCCACAGCCGCCGGGTCCGGTTCCGGCGCAGCCCCTCACCCGGCGCATGGCACACCGCCGGGCAGAGAATCCCCCCGCGGACCGCCGCCCCGCACGGCAGATCCGGACCCCGTCATACCCCGCACGGCAGATCGACCTCCAGCACCGTCGGACCGCCCGGGGGGCTCGTCAGGGTGAGGGTGCCGTCGTGGGCGGCGACCCGGTGGCGGATGCCGGTGAGTCCGGAGCCGCCCTTCTCGTCGGCACCGCCCAGGCCGTCGTCGGTGATCCGCAGCAGGAGCCGTGCGCCGGGGGCTCGGACGGTGATCGTGGCCCGGGACGCCCCGCTGTGCTTGGCGATGTTGGTCAGCGCCTCGGCCACGACGAAGTACGCGGTCGCCTCGACGGAGGCCGCGCAGCGCCCCGGCGTCTCGACGTCGACCGTGCACGGCACCGCGCTCTCCGCCGCGAGCCCGGTCAGCGCCCCCGCGAGACCCCGGTCGGCGAGCACCGGCGGCAGGATGCTGCGGGAGACGCTCCGCAGCTCCGCGAGGGCCTGTTCGGCCGCGGACTGGGCCCGCTCCAGGAGTTCGTCGGCGCCGGCCGGGTCGCGGGCGACCATCCGGCGGGCGGCCCCGAGCAGCACGGTGACCGTGACGATCCGGTTCTGGGTGCCGTCGTGCAACGAGCGCTCGATGCGCCGCAGTTCGGTGGCGTGGGCGTCCAGCGCGGCCGCCCGGGTCGCGGTCAGCTCCGCGACGCGCAGGGAGAGGTCGGCGTCGGGGCCGGCCGACAGGAGGCGGCGCCCCGGGTTCCCCTGGAGCCGTGCCAGGCCGGGCGTGAGCCCCAGGATGATGGCGATCCAGCCCACGCCGAGCAGGCACACCGCGAGGGCGTCCGCCCAGGAGTGCGCGACGCCGATCCCGATGGACGTGGCGGTCGCGTCCTTCGGGGCGAGCCGCCAGTACAGCGGGAACGCGGTGTCCCGCAGGGCGAGTACCGGCAGGACGAAGCCGACCAGGCCCAGCGGGAGGCCCACGGCCAGATGCCGGACCAGCCACAGCACCTCACGCCGGGTGGTGTCATCACCGAGGGCGGCCCGAAGCCGCGCGGGGGGTGGCGCGGGGGCGATGACCTCGGGGCCCCAGCGGGCGAGCCGGACGCGTTCCATACCGGCCAGGGCGTGCAGCACGCGCACCCCGCCGGGCGCCAGCACCAGCCACAGCAGCACGAACGGCGCGAGGACCGCCGTACCGAGTCCGGAGACCAGCTGGCCGAGCGCGGCGGCCGCGGTCGTCGCGGTCCCCACGGCAAGGCTCTTGACGTCGGCGGCGGCCATGCGAACCCTCCTCGGGCCGGAGGACAACGACCCTAGGCGGCGGGCGGGGTCACCGACAGGCCGGGAGACGGAAAGTACAGCCTGCTGTACCCCGGACCGGGCGGAGTGCTGGATCGTCCGGACCGGGCGCCGGCTCATAGCGTCGCCACCACCGGGAACGACCCGGCGACCCGTCCACCCTGGAGCGAACCGTGAACCTTCTTCTGTGGCCCCTGCTCGTCCTCAGCGTGCTCGGCAACGCGGTGGCGTCCTTCACCCCCGCCGACACCGCCGTCCACCTGGCCTTCGGCACGGTCACCGCGCTGACGGCCACCGCGCTCGTCGTACGACGGGTGCGCACCGGCCCCTGAGGGACGGCTACTTGAGGCCGATCGCCGCGCAGTCCGCCGCGTACTCGGCGGTGCAGATCTGCTTCACGGTGTAGACGTCGTCCTTGATCACCGTCTGCCGGATGTTGTCCCTGGTCAGGGCGACCACCGGCACCAGCAGCGACGGGATGTCCTTCTGGGTGGGGCTGTCGACCTTGTCGCGGATCAGCGCGTCGAACTGGAGGTCGCGGCCCTGGATCTTGTACACCGCGATCTGCGCCGCGTTCGTCGCCTCCAGCAGGAACGACTTGTACACGGTCATGTACTGCTCGCCCGACACGACCCGCTGCACCGCGGCGAGGCTCGCGTCCTGCCCGGTCACCGGCGGGATCTTGGTGGCCCCCGCCTCCTTGAGCTCCTCGATGACCGCACCCGCCATGTCGTCGTTGGCCGAGTACACGGCGGCGATGTTGTGCAGCCCGAAGGAGGCGATCGCCGCCTTCATGTTGGCCTTGGCGACCGACGGCAGCCACTCCCGGGTGTCGTACTGCTTGGCGATGACGACCTTGCCGTTGAGCTCGTCCAGCGCGCCCTTCTCGAAGAGCGCGGTGTTGGGGTCGGCGGGGGAGCCGTTCATCATCACGATCTTGCTGGTCTCGGCCTTGTCTCCGAGCGCCTCGACGACGGCCCGGCCCTGCACCTCGCCGACGAGTTCGTTGTCGTGCGAGACGTAGGCGTCGATCGGACCCTCGGCGAGCCGGTCGTAGGCGATGACGGGAATGCCCGCGTCCTTGGCCTTCTGGACGTCCGGCCCGATCGCCTTGGCGTCGACCGCGTCCACCAGGATCACGTCCACCTTGTCGGTGATCATCTTCTGGAACTGCTGACTCTGCCGCTTCGCGCTCGCCTCGGCGTTGGCGTAACTGACCTTGCCCTTACCGCGGGTGAGGCTCGCCACCTCCTTCTTGAACAGGGGGTAGTCGAACCGGTCGAAGCGGCTGGTGTCCCGGTCGGGCAGCAGCAGACCGAGCGTGATGTCGTCGCCCTTCTTGGGGCTCACCGCGGTGTTGCTGTCGCCCACTCCGCAGGAGGTGAGCAGCAGGGCCGACACGCAGACGGCCATGACAGGGGGGATGCGACGCATGGCGATCCTGTGGGTGGGGGGCTGTCACGTAGGCGCAACAGTAAGTGCCCTCAATCCCGATCAAACGCCCTGACGGTTTCCTTCAAGGGATCACCACCCGGTGTACGCAACTGGGTGCCGATGTGCACAAGTTGTACGTCGGTCAGGGCACGCACCATGAGGATCCCGGCCACGGCCGCGCCGACCACGGCGAGGTCGGCGACCAGCAGCGTGGTCACGCCGTGGTAGGCGCGGGCGATGACGTCGTCCGTGTCACCGTCGTACATCAGCCCCACGCCGGTGACCATGCCGACCAGCCACAGCGCCCACCACACGTTCACGACGACGGGGAGCTTCCGGTCGGGGGCGCTCTTGTGGTGGATGTCGGCGACGATGCCGCGGGGGATCCAGAGGTTGGCGACGGGCACGAACCAGGAGACGTAGACCCAGATGCCGGCGTAACGCGGAGGCTCGCCGGACAGGGCCCGCGCGTTGTCCCGCATCCGCCCCAGCCAGCCGATGAACAGGGCGGCGCACAGCAGCGTGAGGATGCTTCCCGCGGTGCTGACCAGGTGGTACGAGTCCTCCAGGGCGTTCAGCGGCCGGTGCCGGCCCTCGCCCTGGTCCGGCGGCCCCGAGGCGGGCTCCCCGGCGACGGCGAGCCGGACATGCCACACGGCCCGCACCGCCCAGGCGCCCCCGGCGAGCCCTAGTCCCACGACGGCGAGCCGGGCGGAGCCACGCACACTGCACAACTCGGGCCGAACAGCCTTCTCACTCACGGGGTCCCCCTTCGAAAGGATCACTTCACCCTCTCATCGCGACGAACCCGGGAATCGGTTCACGGGGAGATCGCGGGCGGGACCGACGGAGGGGTGGGGGTGGGGGTGGGGGCGGGGGCGGTGGGTACGAGGCCGACGGGTCGCGGGGCCAACGGGGCCCCGGGCCAGCGGGCCAGCGGTTGGTTGGTCCCGAGGTTGGTGAGGTTGGTTGGTCCCGGGGCGGACGGCTCCCGAGGCCGGTCGGCCCCGAAGCCGACGGGCCCGAAGCCGACGGACCCGAGGCTGGGAGTCCCGAGGCCGGTCGGTCCCAGGGCTGACGACTCTCGAGGCCGAAGGGGCCCGGAGCTGGTCGCTCCCGAAGCCGACGGGTCCCGAAACTGGTCGCTCCCGAAGCCGGGGCCCGAGGCTGAGGGCCTCGAAGCCGGTCGGCCCCGAAGCAGACGGCTGCCGAGGCTGACGGGTCCCGAAGCCGGGAGCCCCGAGGCCGACGGGCCCCGAAGCCGACGGGTCCGAGGCCGACGGGCCCCGAAGCTGGTAGGTCCCGGCGCCGGGGGTCCCAGGTCCGGGGGTCCCAGGTCCGGGGGGCCCGGGCCTGGCGGGTTCCGGGCCCGGCGGGTTCCGGGCCCGGCAGGTCCCCGGCCCGGCAGGTCCCCGGCCCGGCAGGTCCCCGGCCCGGCAGGTCCCCGGCCCGGCAGGTCCCCGGCCCGGCAGGTCCCCGGCCCGGCAGGTTCCCGGCCCGGCAGGTTCCCGGCCCGGCAGGTTCCCGGCCCGGCAGGTTCCCGGCCCGGCAGGTTCCCGAGACGCCGCACGGGCGATCGTCGCGCGGAAGTCCGGCCGACGGCATGTCACTTGTGGTCCACGCAACACCTCACGCCCCGGTTACGTTTCGCTCAACCTCTGGTTGCGGGGCGGTGAGCGGGCGACGATGGGCACATGACTCTGGCCGAGCGTGCCCTGGAGCGCCTGGAAACGTGGTCCGACCTCAGCACGGGCCTGCCCAGCTGCGGAGCGGGCCTGGCGCTGCGCTCCGCGCACAGCGAGATCGTGCACTTCCACCCGGGGCGGGACGTGGATCTGCACCTCACCGAACCGGCCATCCGCAGGTTCCACGACGACCTCCAGGAGTCGACCGCGGTCCGGCTGCTGCCGGGCTCCCGCTGGGTCACCGTCCACCTCGACTGCGAGACCGACGTCGACCTGCTGATGAGTCTGGTCAGCGTGGCGCTCAAGGCCCACCAGGCGGCTCCCCGCGCCCTCGGCCCGGCCGCGTGCAACTTCCACCGGGTCACGGTGGTCCCCAGGGACGTCTCTTTCGCGCCGATCCGGTGAAATAGGCGATAATCGGACTATGAGTACCGCGACGTTTGTCCTGGCGGCCTCGTCGAGCGAAGTACTCAACGTGATCGCCGCCTTTGCCGGAGGGTTGTTCATCGCCGGCGCGCTGGTGTGGGCCGTGCAATTCGGCATGCGGGTCCAGGACCGGGAGCTTCCACGGCCGCTCAGCGAGGAGCAGCCGCACCTCCCGGAGACCGGACCGATCCGTGAGGTCCGGGAGATGCGGGAGCCGGACGAGTTGCCGGCCCCGGCGGAGGGGCAGGACCGGCTGATGCCGTACCAGCTCCGTCACTCTGGAAGCAGACGAGGAGAGGACCAGCAGCGAAAACGCTGGCTGCCCGGCTCCAGCGGCGGTTTCGGCAGCGGCGGCCTCGGCCACGTGTGACCGGGTCGCCGAGTCACCGGGGAGGCCCGGCGTGCCGCCGGGTCAGCCCCGCATGTCCGGCCGGTACACCGCCAGCGCCCAGATGACGAAGAAGTCGATGCCGATCATGATGACCGACCACACCGGGGCGTAGGGCAGGAAGAGGAACTGGGCGAGCATGCTCAGCGAGGCGAGGAAGATACCGGTCATCCGTGCCCAGGCGGCGCCCCTGAGGATGAACGCGCCCGTGACGGCGGCGAGGGCTCCCAGACAGAGCAGGATCACTCCCCAGCCGGTGAGGTTGATCTTGTAGACGTAGTCGCCGACGCGGGCCCAGACGTCGTCGTCGGCGAGCAGGGAGATGCCCTGGAAGATCGCCAGAATGCCGTTCATCAGCATCAGCACACCCGCGAAGACGACCCCGCCGGCGGCCCACGCGGTCTCGGTCGGCGTGGGGCCGTGGCCCGGCACCGGGGTCGGGGTCGGGGTCGGGCCGGCGGACGGCTGGGTGGCGTGCGGTTGCTGCGTCATGGCCCTGTCCCGCCTTTCGTGGTCGATGTGCTTCGACCATCCGGCGGGGCGGGCCCGGCCACCACGGGAGTGGACCGTTCGGGTGACATGGGGCGTGCGGCCGTGGCGCGGGGGCCCTTCACTGGAGGGACCCGCACCCGGGAGGCGGGACGAGGAGGCGACATGACCCGCTGGACGACGGCCGCACTGGTGGCGGCCCTGGCCCTCACCGGCCTGACCGCCTGCTCCGACGACGACACCCCGTCGTCGGTGGCGAGCAAGGTCGCGTCGGCCGCCTCCCGCGCCGGGGACGCGGTGGCGTCGGCGACGGCGGAGGCGGGCAGACGGTTCGACGACATCAAGAACGGCGTCGACGCCAAGGACGCCGTACGGCTCGGTACGCCCGCGACCGCCTCCGACGGCCGCACGGCGGTCGAGGTCAGGGCAGCCAACGGCGCGGACTCGGCGAAGTCCTTCGCCGTCCAGGTCGACTTCACCGACGGGTCGGGCAAGCTGCTGGACGCGGTGGTGGTGACGGTTCGGGACGTCCCGGCGGGCGGCACCGGGAAGGGCACCGCCCGCAGTACGCACGACCTGTCGGGCGACGTGCGGGCGAAGGTGTCCCGGGCGGTGCGCTACTGACCAGCGGCCGGGGTCACGCCATCCAGAAGAAGACGGCCGTCATCCGCTTCTCCTCCAGCGTGCTGCCGCAGTAACCGGTCGCGCTGTGCACGAGGTTGGCGTTGTAGAGGAGCAGCCGGTTGTACTTGTGCGGTACCCGTACGTCCTCCTCGAAGGCGTCGGGCGCGACGAACCGGGTGCCCAGGGCCTCGACGAGGTTGTTGTGCGGGGCCTGTACGACATTGCCGCCGAGCCGCCCGCCGGGCATGGACTGCCGGTAGAAGCTGGTGCCGCAGTCCTTGTGCACGCCGGGGTTGAGATACAGCACGGCGGCGTACCGGCACAGCGCCCGGGAGTCGGTGTGCGGCCGGGGCTCGCTCTCGCCCTCCCCGACGACCTGGACGCAGTTGTGGTTGAGGGTGCCCCCGCCGGGCGCCTGCTGCACCCACAGCTTCCCGGCCCCCGTCGCCTTCCTCACCTGCCGCTCCACGCTCGCGAGTTCGGCGGGTTCGAGCCCGGGCATGGCCCGCAGTCCCGGCCAGGTCTCCGAGGTGTACGGATGTCCCCGCACCCAGTCGTCCTTGGCGAGACAGCGTTCCCGTACGGCGTCGGCGTCCGGGAGCACGTCGTCGATCACCCAGTAGTCGCGGCCCCTGGTGGGCTTGCGGTACGGGAGGACGGGGAGGGGACGCTGCACCCGCGGTGGCATGGACATGCAGCGAATCTAGGTCCGGGGCCCGTCAGGTCTCTCCCGCGATTTCCCCCGGAGTTCCCCGCGAACCGGTCAACGAACGGTCAACCGGTGAGGGCGGACGCTGTCCTGACGCGCCGTGGTGTGAGCCAGATCATCCTCCGGGAGCGGCGATGAACATCCGCGCCCCGGCGTGCGTACTTCTGTGCGTCCGACCCGCCTCCTGGCGGGAAACCCCTACCGGGCAGGAGGCACGGTGCCACTCTCGCGCAATGCGATGGGAACGCTGTTCGTGGGCGGAGCCCTCACGCTGACTCTGGGCGCTCTCGCGTATCCGTCCATGCTGGGTGTCAGCCAGGCGTCGACCGCGCAGGACAGAATCATCGCCCAGACGCAGTGGGGCCCGCTGACCGAGTTGGACCGGGACTTCGTCGTCAAGGTGCGGGCGGCGGGCCTGTGGGAGTACCCGCTGGGCCAGGTCGCCCTGCAGAAGGGGACGACCCCGGAGGTGAAGGAGGCCGGAAGGCACCTCATCGACGGACACGCGGCCCTGGACGACGCCTGCCGCAAGATCGCCCCGATGCTCAACATCACCATCCCGAACGTGGCGAGCCCGCAGCAGGTCGGCTTCGTGAACACGATCGAGTCGAGCAGCGGCCAGCAGTTCGACACGAACTTCGCCAACATCCTGCGCGTGACACACGGCTCGATCTTCAACACGATCTCGAAGGTCCGCTCCACCACCAAGAACTCGCTGGTGCGGTCGCTGGCCGACATGGCCAACGACACGGTGCTCGACCATATGACGGTCATGGAGAAGACCGGCTTCGTCAACTTCGACCAGGCCCTCTTCATGCAGACCACTCCGCCGAAGCTGCCCGCCACCGACCTGACTCCGCCCGCACCGCAGCCCGGCGCACAGATGGTCGTGCTCACCCCGCCGCCGAACCCGACGTCGACGCCGCTCGCGATCCCGGGCGAGAACGCGAACGGCGCCACCCCGGCCACGGGCGCGACCCCGACGCCGACCGTCGGATAGCCCTAGCCGAGCCAGACCGTCGTGTCCGGTGCCAGCAGCCCGTCCTGCGACGGGCCGCTGGCCAGGAGCACCTCCCCGGCCGGGAGCGGGACGGCGGCCTGCGAGAGGTTGGTGACACACCGCCAGCCCTCATGGCGGACGAAGTCCAGCACGTCGGCCGGCCCGTTGTCCGACCACGTGAGCTCCTCCCCCTGGAGGAGCTTGCGGCGCAGGCGCAGGGCGGTGCGGTACAGCTCCAGCGTGGAGCCCTCGACACCGTCCTGGGCCTCGACGGCGTACTCGGCGAACCACGGCGGCTGCGGCAGCCAGGCACCGCCGGCGCCGAAGCCGTACGACGGACCGCTCGTCGTCCACGGCAGCGGCACCCGGCACCCGTCGCGCCCCTTGCGGACCCGGCCCGTCTGCTCCCAGATCGGGTCCTGGAGCACCTCGACGGGCAGGTCGGCAACCTCGGGCAGCCCGAGTTCCTCGCCCTGGTAGACGTACGACGATCCCGGCAGCGCGAGCATGAGCAGCGTGGCCGCGCGAGCGCGTCGCAGGCCTCGGGTGAGGTCGATCCCGGGCGCGTGGCCGCCGGACAGCAGCCAGGCGTTCTCGTCGGTGCCCGGCGGAAGCACGAGACGCGAGGCGTGCCGTACGACGTCGTGGTTGGAGAGCACCCAGGTGGCCGAGGCGTGAGCCGCACGGGCGGTGGCGAGGGAGTCGGTGATGGCCTGGCGCAGCTCGCCGGCGTCCCAGGGCGTCTGGAGGTACTCGAAGTTGAAGGCCTGGCCGAGTTCGTCCGCGCGGGCGTACAGCGCGCGGCGCGGGCCCGGGACCCAGGCCTCGGCGACGGCCGTGCGCGGCGGGGTGTAGGAGTCGAGGATCGCGCGCCAGTCGCGGTAGATCTCGTGGACCTCGTCGCGGTCCCAGTAGGGATGGCCGCCCGGCGGCAGCTGGTCCAGTGCCTCCTCCGCGACGCCGGGCAGGTCGCCGAGGTCGCGCAGCGGCTCGGTGAGGTCCTTGGCCAGCGCGTGCGCCACGTCCACCCGGAAGCCGTCGACCCCGCGGTCGGACCAGAAGCGCAGGGTGGTGCGGAAGTCCTCGCGGACCTCCTCGTGGGACCAGTTGAGGTCGGGCTGCTCGGGGGCGAACAGATGCAGGTACCACTGCCCGTCGGCGACCCGCCGCCAGGCGCTGCCGCCGAAGACGGACTGCCAGTCGCTGGGCGGGAGTTCGCCGTGCGCACCTCGCCCGTCACGGAAGACGTAGCGCTCGCGTGCGGCGGATCCGGGCCCGGCGGCGAGAGCCTCCTGGAACCAGACGTGCTGGTGGGAGGTGTGGTTCGGGACAAGATCGACGATCACCTTCAGGCCGAGCCGGTGGGCCTCGGCGACCATGGCGTCGAAGTCGTCGAGGGTGCCGAGCCGGGGGTCGACATCACGGTAGTCGGCGACGTCGTAGCCGCCGTCGGCGAGCTCGGAGGGGTAGAAGGGGCTCAGCCACAGGGCGTCGGCGCCGAGGGCGGCCAGGTGCGTGAGGCGCTCGGTGACGCCCCTGAGGTCCCCGAGGCCGTCCCCGTCGGCGTCGGCGAAGCTGCGGGGATAGACCTGGTAGACGACGGCCTGCCGCCACCAGTTCGGGTCGTTGCTGGAGAGGTCGGGCGAGGGGTCTGGCGTGGTGGTGCGCGAGATCACGCGGGCTCCTCTGGAATGCGGGTGCGATATGTGCGGTCCATGGAGGCGACAAAGGGGATATCTGTCCACGTCACCGGAAAAGTGAACCTGGGTTTTGCGGAGTGATCCCTTCCCGGTGTGTCGAAATTGTGATGGTCGTCGAACCGGCCATGTATCACCGCAGGTTGACAGCATTCCGCAAGGAGATCCACGATGTGTGAACACCGTGGCGCATGTGACCAATGGGCCCAGTGTTTCTGATGCTTGCTGTTACCACTCACTCTCATCCTGACGGGATACGTATGTCCATAGCGAGACGTGTCACCATGCGGCGCCTGTTGGGGACGGGCGCCGCGACGCTCGCCTTCTCCGCCGCCCTCGCCTCCGTCGCCTCCGCCTCCGACTGCCCCGGCGGCAAGGGCTGGGGCAACGGCGGGCACTACCAGCCGGGCACGGGCGCCGGCTCGAAGACCGAGACCGACCGCTGCGAGTTCTCCCTCGACGGCAAGAACTTCTACGCCTCGGTCAAGGTCGACGACCAGAACCTGAAGCCGGGCGACGACGGCAAGGTCCACGTCAAGGTCCGTGCGGCGGGCGACGCGTCCACCTGCACCGCCTCTCTGGCGTCCTACCTCGCGCACGGCCCGACGTTCGCCACCTCCGGCGAGCAGGTCTTCCACGACTTCGACACCGTGACCGTCAAGGCCGGCTCCGTCGACACCCTCGACGTCGCGATCCCCGACGCGGGCTGCTACGGACAGGTCGACCTCTACCGGGGCAACACGAAGTTCGACGGCAAGCTCGACGCCAACGACGGTTTCACGCACGGCGACCTCCCCAAGGGTCCGGACCACCCGGTCATCAAGGACAAGCTGATCGCGGCCTGGAACGGCGGCACGAAGGACTGCACGACCACGCAGACCACGCCTCCGGCGACCCCGCCGGCCTCGGAGACCACTCCGCCGGCCTCGGAGTCGACCCCGCCGGCCTCCGAGTCCACCCCGCCGGCGTCCGAGAGCACGCCCCCGGCTTCCGAGACGCCGGGCACGGGCACTCCGACCCCGTCCGCCTCGGAGTCCACCACGACTCCGGCCGCCCCCACCCCGAACGGTGGCGGCGGTGACAACCTCGCCGAGACCGGCGCCAGCAGCAACACCCCGCTGATCGCGGGTGGTGCGGCGGTGCTGCTCGCGGGTGGCGCGGGCATCGTGCTGGCCACGCGTCGACGCAAGGCTTCGCGCGCCTGACGAACAGTCGCTGAACATCACTGACCGTTCCTGAGCATTCCTGAACGTTCCCGAAGGGGCCGTCCCACCGTCCGCGGTGTGGGCGGCCCTTTCGGGTTCGGAGTGCCGGACGGGTCAGTGGAGTGTGGGCCGGTAGACGAGTTCCTGGATGTGTCCGTCGAGCGTCCGGTGCTCCACCAGCTCCAGATCGAAGTCGGCCGCGCCCGCGAAGACCGGGTCCTGCCCGGTCCGGCCGGTGATGACGGGGAAGAGCGTCACCTGGACGCGGTCGACCAGGCCGGCGGCCATCAGTGCCCGGTTCATCGCCAGGCTGCCGTGCGAGCGCAGCGGCACCTCGGACTCCTTCTTGAGCCGGGCGACGACGTCCACCGCGTCCCCGCTGACGACGGTCGCGTCCGGCCAGTCCAGAGGGCCTTCCAGGGTGGTGGACACCACCGTGGTCGGCAGGTTCCGCATCCGGGTGACCCACGGGTCGCGCACGTCGGAGTCCTCGGTGCTCTCGGCCAGCATCCGCGCGAAGGCCCGGTATGTGGTGGCGCCGAAGACCATCCGCTGCTCCGGCCCGTACAGGGCGAGGCGGCGGTCGAGGAGTTCGGGTCCCTGCTTGCCCCAGTAGCCGGTCCAGTCGCCACCGGCGCTGCCGTAGCCGTCGAGGCTGGAGAAGACGTCGAAGGTGTAGGTGGCGGTCATGTCGGTGTCTCCTTCGTCGGACGGGCGCCGGTGTCACCCGCACCCCGTAACCCGTAGACCTCGCCCGCCGCCGGAACTCATCGCCGACCGCCGCCCGCCGTCCGTGGCTCACGTCGTTACGTCACGCCGGGACGCCTTTGGGCTTCCGCGTTCTCTTCGGCTTGTCCGTCGTCTCCTGGGCCGAGCGGTCCGCGGTGCCCTGGTAGACCGCCAGTGCGAGGAACAGGATCTCGGCGACCGCGGTGATGCCCGCCGTCCGGAACTTCCCCGAACCCGTCGAAGCCGTACCCACCATCACCGGGATCCTCCCCTCGGTGTCCACGGTGACGGTGAGGGTCTGGCCGGCCTTCAGTCCGTCCCCGGACACGATGCCCGGTATCGACCGTCCCCACGGATCAGCCAGCCGCGCGACGTGCGTCGGTGGATCGGCACCCCCGTTGGACCAGTACACGTCGGTCACCGTCGCCCGCTCTTGTCGGCCGTGGGCGTGCAGCGCCCGCTGGTCCAGGCCGGAGTAGGTCAGGTGCATCACGGCCAGGGCGCCGATGGGCACTGTGATCAGCGCCACGATGGCCCAGGCCTTGGGCTCCTCCTCCACGCCCGGCACCAGCAGCGCGAGGAGGAAGAACGACAGGAGGTAGACCAGTGGATACACGAGCAAGGTCACCCAGACGTTCTGCGTGACGTAGAGCAGGACGGCGGCGCCGATCTCGAGGCCGAGGAACACCACCGTCGAGCGCATCAGGAGCAACACGGCCACGCCCACCAGACGGGCACGCCTCAGTATTCGTCCGGCCACAACCCACCCCCGCCATCGGATCTTCCGCGTCGACGCGCCACCGAGAAGCGCGTGGCAGCACGTCACACAGGTGCTTGTACCCATGGCCCATAAAATCGAACACATGATTGAATCCACTCATGTGCTCGCTCCCCGCCGACCTCATCCGGCCACAGCAGGAACGGAACGCCGCCCACCAGCGGCCCACCCGGCATGCCGCCCGGACCGGGCCTCGCCGATGACGGGCCGGAATGCGGGACCGGACGCTCAGGACGATCCTGAGGACATGTCCGGACCGATTCGCGTGACCGTACATCCACCGTCCCCCACCGGCGGCCGACGCGTCCGCGTGGACGGCGAAATCCTCGGACTGGCCCACAACATGGCCGACATAGCCGAGTTCCTCCGGCGGGCGGGACTGGAGATCGACCCGTCGGAGGTGGCGACCTCACCGTGGATCGACTGGCGGGGGGCCGGCCCCGGGCAATGGGGCCCGGAAACGAGCGGCTGACACCCTCAGCACCGCCCTCACGGCGGCCGCTCCCCCCTGCGCCGAAAGAGCGCGTGCCGATGAGCGTGTGGTGAAAATTGGTGACGCAGTCGCGCATCAATTCGCGTGCGCTTCCCGTGAGACAAGGGTTTCCCAAGATCATTCGGCCGTGGGCTTCCCGCCTCGTGGTCAATTCGGATATCCCGCAGATACTCCCGCCCATATCCCTGGCGGTGCACCTGCCGTTGTTCCTCGCCCCGGCCCCGGAACGCGCGCCTCGGCCACCCTCGCGGAAAGCGCGGTCCCCGCGCCCTGAGCGACGGTCACCGAGTGACGAGGCCCCGGAACGCCTCCGGTTCCGGCGCCGATCCGTCGCCCCTACGACCCCGACGAGTCCTGCGCGCGCGGGGGTTCGAGCGCCTCCGAGAGCCGGAGCGGCTGTGCACGTCGCTCCGTCGAGGCGTTCGGCTTCCGGCGGCTGACGAGTCGGCGCCATCGGACGACCGGCGGTCCTCCTCGTCCCGCCCGGACCCTCGCCCGGCGCATGTCCGTCGGAGGCGGCGTTACGGCTGACGAGGGCGGCTCAAGGTAATCAGGGGATCAACAATCGGCAGTGCGCCGCCTTTCGGTTGTCCAAGTCTTGTCCCCGGAGGTTCACCTGCGGCAATGGAGCCGCATCGTGCCGGTACGCCACGGCTGAGCTGCCGTATCGTTCCGCCCACTCCAGCAGACAGGTGACTGGATTTCAGTGGCTGTGCGTGCCGACGTCCGACGTCTTCCCACGGCCCCGGGGGAGTGTGTCCATGCGTCACAGGCGATCGCTCGTGAGATCCGCTGCCGTCCTCTCCGTACTGCTCGGCGGTCTCAGTACCGGCGTCGCCCACGCCGACACGGGTACAGCCCTGTACGTCGACGACGTCGCCGCCGACTGCAGCGACACCGGACCCGGCTCACAGGCGGAGCCCTTCTGCCAGATCCAGCCGGCTGCGGACGCGGCGACCCCCGGGGACACCGTCGACGTGGCGCGGAACACGACCCCGTACGCCCCGGTGACCATCGCCTCGACCGGCACCGCGGATGCGCCCGTCACCTTCGTGGCGGTTCCCGGCAACAGCACGGCCGCTACCGCCGCTGTCGTCGTCCACACCACGACCTCGGCCCCCGCGATGACCTTTTCCGGCGCCCGGTATGTCGACGTGACCGGGTTCAACCTCTCCTCGGTCGGGACGAACACTCTGGTCGTCTCCGGGTCCCAGCACATCGCCTACGACACGGGCGCGGTCACCACCGCTCAGGCGGCCCCCGCCACGGCCGAAACGATCACCGTCGACGGACTGTCCTCCGGCATCTCGCTCACCCGGCTGCGGATCGTCGCCGAATCCGGCGGCCTGGCCTTCGCCGGCGCGGCCGGAGCACAGGACGTCACGCTCGCCGACGACGCCGCTTCCCTCGGCGGAGGCATCGCGGCCGCAGGCACCACGGGTATCCATCTGGCAGGCGACACCATCGAGACAAACTGCGGCGATGCCGTCAGCCTGACCGACGGCAGCTCCGGGTCCGTGGAGAACACCCTCGCCCTCGTCGACCCGTCCGGATCCTGCTCCGGTACCGGCACCCCCGCCGAGATCACCGTGGACGCCAGTTCCGCCCCGCACGTCACCGTGGACTACAACGCGGTCGAACCGTCGTCGGCCGGAACCGACTACGACTGGGCCGGCACCGCGTACGGGACCCGGCAGGCATTCCTGACCGGCACCGGCCAGGGGGCCCACGAGCTGGACCAGACGGACCTGGCGCCCTCCCTCACGTCGGGACCGTCCGCGAAGCAGTCGCCGCTGATCGACTCGGCGGACGCCGACGCGCCCGGTGAGCTCGCCACGGACCTCCACGGGGCGCAGCGGGTCGACGACCCGCTCGCCCCGGACACCGGCACGGGCGTCGGCTACTACGACCGGGGCGCGTCCGAAACCCAGGATCCGCTGAACGTGGACATGCCTGGCCGTTCGTCGGTGGACGTGTATGCCGGTGTGCCGGTCACCTTCAAGGCCGGCTTCAGCAACCCGTGGTCGGACTCCGTCGACGGATACACCTACACCTTCGCCTTCGGGGACGGCACCACCGCCACGTCCTCCACCGGTTCGGCCACGCACACATACACACAGCCCACCACGGGCAGCACCATCTACGTCACGGTCACGACGTACCGCCCCGACGGCACCGAACTGGGCGTCCGGAACAGCTCCTCCTTCGCCGTCCAACCACTGCCGTCACTGACCGGGAGCCTCAACTGCCAGACCGCTCCCGCCAAGCCGGACACCGCCGGCTGCAACTTCACCGCCTCCGGCTACCAGATCACCAGTGACCGGGTCACCTTCGGCGACGGCTCGGCGGCCGTGTCCGTGTCCGGCTCCAAGGGCTTCGTCCAGCACACGTACACCGCAGCCGGCACCTACACCGTCACGCAGCAGTTCACCGACGCCGCCGGGCGCACGGCCACCGACACCACGCGGACCACCGTGGGACCGGCGTACATCGCCACCACCCCGAAGCGCATCCTGGACACCCGCTCCGGCACCGGTGCCCCCAAGCGTCGCGTGGGCCCCGGCGGCCTGCTCCGCCTCAAGGTCCTCGGTGTGGGCGGTATCCCGACCACCGGGGTGACAGCGGTCACGATGAACGTCACCGACACCGACGCCACCGCGAGCAGCTACGTCACGGTGTACCCGGACGGCACGAGCCGCCCGACCGCGTCCGACCTCGACTTCACCGCGAACCGGACCAACCCGAACCTGGTCACGGTCCGGGTGGGCGCGAACGGTTATGTCGACCTGTACAACGCCCACGGCTCGGTCGACCTCATCGCCGACACCCAGGGTTACTTCACCACCAAGGCCAGCTTGACCGACGATCGCATGAGCGACCTCGCGCCCGTCGCCCCGACCCGGGTACTCGACACCCGCTACGGCACCGGTGCTCCCAAGGGCAAGGTCGCGCCCGGCAGCACGACGACCCTCACCCTGCCGAAAGAGGGACAGGGCGCGGGCACCATCGGCGCCGTCCTGAACGTCACCGTGACCGCGGGCACCGGCAGCGGAGTCGTCACCGTGTACTGCGGCAGCCGCCCGAGCACGTCGGACCTCAACTACCACGCCGGTCAGACCGTCTCCAACCTGGTCGGGACGCAGGTGTGCAGCGGCGGAAAGATCAAGATCTACAACAGCGGTGGGCACGTCCACCTGATCGCCGACCTTCAGGGCCTCTACACCTACGCCGTCGACGGCACCTCCCCCCAGGGCAGCCCCTTCGTGCCGACCGACCCCACCCGCTTCCTCGACACCCGCAACGGCACAGGCGCTCAGGTCAGGCCCCTCGGCCCGAACAGCACCCTCACCGTGAAGGTCACCGGTGTCGGCGGCGTCCCGGCCGACGCGACAGCAGTCCTGATCAACCTCACCGCTGTCGGCCCGACCGCCGGCACGCACCTGACCGCCTACGGGGCCGGCAGCCTGCCGAACGTGTCCAACGACAACGTGAGCGCCGGGGAGACCCGGCCGGTCCTGGCCGTGGTGCCCGTCGATGCCGACGGTGACATCCACCTCCACAACTCGAGCGGATCCGTCAACGTCGTCGCCGATCTCGAGGGCTACCTCGGCTGACCGCACCCGACCCGCAAGGTGGTGAACACTCGCCTTGCCTGTGAGAGCGGACCCGCAGAGCAGAGGGAGACAGAGCAGTCCGTAGGCGCGGCACCGCACGACCGCCGCACTCCGGGGACGGCGCGGACGCCCCACGGACCCGGATCGGAAGGCACGGTGCGTCACCACCCGCCGAGTCGGTGAACACCTCGCCACCGCGGCCTGCCCGCCTTGTTCTTTGACGCTGCCTCCTTCGGCCTGGCCGCTACGGCGCCGAAGTGCTGTCCTGCGCAGCGTCCCTGGCCACGCTCGCCGACGGCGCGATGTCCGCCGTAGTCGGCTCTGTCGTGGCCTCGGGCGTGGGTGCCTGCGACGCGCCGGCCGTGGTGCGGGGCGTTTCGCCGGGCGTTCGGCTCGGGAGGGAGGGCGTCCGGGAGGGGACGTCGGCGGGGTCGCGGGTGGCGGGTTCGGACGGCCGCGGTGTGGCGGGGGACGGTGACGGCGAGCGGTCGACGGGGGGTGTCACCGGGCTGCTCGCGGGGGGCGGGGCCTGGGGGACCGTCGGGGAGCGGGGGCTCTGCGCCGTCGTGAGGTTGAGGGGGAGGACGATGAGGGCGGCGACGGCGCAGACCACGCCCACTCCGGCCGCCACGCGGGTGCGGCGACGGCGGGTCGCGGTGCGGCGGATCTCCTCGTAGCGACCCGGGGGAGCGCCCAGGTAGGCGGGGGCGGACGCGGGCCCGAGGAGGATCAGGAGAGGGTCGTCGGGGTCGTGGTCCGCGGCGGAGGGGTCGAACTCCGGGACTTCGTCGTCGTCAAAGCGTGTGGTCAAGGCTTTTCCTCAGGTGGGCACGGAGTAGTTCACGGGCCGCGTGGAGGTCGGCCTTGATGGTTCCTTCCTTGCGTTCGGTCAGCGCGGACACTTCCCGAATGGGCATGTCAGCGTAGTAGTGGAGGAGGATCGGCACCCGCAGTCGTTCCGGCAACGACTGGACGAGGAGACGTACGGACGGGTCCGACGCCTCCGTGTGCGGGCGCAGAGCCGCTTCCGTGGTCGCGCGCCGCATGGCCTTTCGCTCGC
This sequence comes from Streptomyces sp. NPDC005303, assembly GCF_040607335.1. Lineage (NCBI taxonomy): Bacteria > Bacillati > Actinomycetota > Actinomycetes > Kitasatosporales > Streptomycetaceae > Streptomyces > Streptomyces sp. NPDC005303. Next base: position 48,007 of record NZ_JBEXGM010000020.1, read on the forward strand.
GCTCCATTTTGCGCCAGTGGTCCCGGACGATGTTCGCCGCCGTCACATAGAGGAAGCCGCGCGGCTCCTCCACCGACGTCCAGCGGGCCCACAGGCGCGTGAACGCCTCCGAGGCGATCTCGTGGGCCGTCTCGTCGTCGTCGACGAGGCGGCGGCACCAGCCGGCCAGGCGCGGGTAGAGGGCGGCGAATAGCTCGGACGCTGCCGCCTCTTTCTCGCGGGACCGTTTCAACGCTCTCCATGGGCCTGTTGCCACCGGCGTGGCACTCGTGGGGGAGGACGGCGGGCCGCCGGCGTACGTTCCGGCGGCCCGCCGTCCTTCGTGTTCCAGGGTGCTCACGGTGTCGTGGACGACGTGAGCGCGGCGAAGACGATCACGTTGTCGAGGTAGCCGTCCTCGTCCTTGGGGCCGCCGCACGTGATGAGCCGCAGCTCGGGCCGGCTCACGTTGCCGTAGACGTCGTCCGTCGGGAAGTCGGCCTTGGCCACCGTCCGCAGGGAGGTGACCGTGAACTCCGTCTCCGTGCCGTTCTCCAGACGCGCCACGATCTTCTCGCCCCGGCGCAGCCGCGACAGGCCGTGGAAGACGCCGTCCCCGTACGCGCCGACCGTGACATGGCCGAGGATCACCGACGGGCCGGTCTGGCCGGGCGTCGGCGAGTGCTCGTACCAGCCGGCCTGGTCGTGGTCGCTGATCGGAGGGACCTGCACGGTGCCGTCGGACGCCAGCCCCAGCCGCATGACCGGGGTGTCGACCCCGATGGCGGGGACTGTGAGCCGGACGGGGGCCGAACGGCCCACCGCCCGGCCGGACTTCGCGGCGGTGTGCTTGCCGGTGGTCTGCGGCGACGCGGCGGCGTCGGGAGCCGCGGTCCCCGTCGTGCGTACGCCCTCGGCGTCGGAGGAGCAGCCCACGAGCAGTGAGGCCGCGGCAGCCGTGGCCCCGGTGCCGAACGCCCGCCTGGAGAGCAGGGTCACGCTCCGGTCGCCCGCCGACGGCGTACGACGATCACCGCGGCGCCGGCCACGGCGAACGCGGCGGCAGCACCGCCGCCGATCAGCGCTCCCGGCGTTCCGGAGTCCGTCGACGTCGGCGTCACCCCGGTGTCGGGCGCGCCGGCCGGAACCTCGGCGACCTGGGACGGGGCGGTGCGGGTGTCGGTGGTGGGGGCCGCGCTGGGCACCGCGCTGGCCTCGTCGGACGGTGCCTCGCTCGGCTGCGGGGTGGCCCTGGTCGGCGCGACGGTGGGGGCCGAGGACGGGCTCGCGCCATCGGCGAACGCGGGCGCGGTGCCCGCCAGTACGGCGGTGGCCGCGAGTGCCACGGCGCTGAGGACGGTACGGCGCACGGTACGGCGCATGGAATCGCTCTCTTTCGTCGGTCCGCCCGGAAAGTGGCCCGGCCCGGTGGTCGGGCCGGCCGGGCGGCTGAGTGACGGAACGTGCGGAGAGACGAGCCGGCGCAGGAGCCGGTTGTAAAGGAATGGCAAAGTCGTCGAGGTGGGGTAACTCCGTTGCGGAGCAGGGCTGTTCAGCGGCTCAACCGCCGGCTTCCAGCGAACGGCCCCGACCGCCGGTTCAGGCTCACGGCACCTGCTTCAACAGCCCCCGCACTCCCTCGTCCACCACCGAGTACCGCACCACCCGCCCCTCCTTCTCCCCCGCCACCACGCCCGCCGCCCGCAGCAGCCGCAGGGCCTGGGACACGGCGGGGTCGTTCATGCCCGTGGCGATCGCGAGGTCGGAGACCGCGAGGGGGCCGGTCCGGTGCAGGGCGAGGAGGAGGGAGAGGCGGTTGGGGCCGGCCAGGAGGGCGAAACGGTCCGACCAGGCGCGGACTTGGCCGGGGTCACCGATCGCGGCGATGGCGTCGCACACCCGGTGTCCGTCGATGGTGCGGCGGTCCGCTCGGTCCGCCGGGACGAGATGCATGGGGGTCATCCTCGCAGGCGGCCGGTGTGATCTTCCATACCTGCGCAGGTATGCAGCTATGCAGGAGACGCCTCGCACCCCTACCGTGGTCGGGCCGTGGTGCTCGGGAAACCGGTGACGACCCCTCAAAGGTCCATGCCGGTGCGGCCCTCGCCACTGTGATCGGGGAGTTTCCCTCCCACGTCCCTCGCGGGACAGCCACTGGCCGTCACCATCAGGCCGGGAAGGCGGGCAGGGAAACGCACGACCCGTAAGCCAGGAGACCGGCCACGGCAGCTCACGCGTTCATCCACGAGGTGCTGGAGTGACCACCGTATGACTGATCCTGCCCTGCCCGAGGTCTCCGCCACGTTCCGCTGGCGCCGCGAGGACACCGTCAAGACGGTCGGCCTGATGGCCGCCATAGCCGCGCTGCACGTCCTCGCCTTCGGCATCCTGTTCCTGCTCGTCGTCCCGGCGCACTACGAGGTCGGCGACAAGGCGTTCGGTATCGGCCTCGGCATCACCGCCTACACCCTAGGCATGCGGCACGCCTTCGACGCGGACCACATCGCCGCGATCGACAACACCACCCGCAAGCTGATGGCCGACGGCAAGCGGCCGGTGTCGGTGGGGTTCTGGTTCGCGCTCGGGCACTCCAGCGTCGTGGTCCTGCTCGCCGCGCTCATCGCGGGCGGCACCCAGCTCGCCGGCAAGGTCATGAACGAGGGGTCCGGCACCCACCAGGTCCTGGGTTTCCTCGGTACGACGATCTCCGGGACGTTCCTCTACCTCATCGCCGCCCTCAACCTGGTCGCCCTGCTGGGCATCCTGAAGGTCTTCCGGTCGATGCGGGCGGGATCGTACGACGAGAAGGAGCTGGAACAGCACCTGGATTCCAGGGGCTTCATGAACCGGATCCTCGGGCGGCTCACCAAGTCCATCACCCGGCCCGGGCAGATGTATCCGCTGGGCTTCCTGTTCGGGCTCGGCTTCGACACGGCCACCGAGGTCACGCTGATGGTGATGGCCGGGTCGGGTGCGGCCGCCGGGCTGCCCTGGTACGCCATCCTCTGCCTGCCGCTGCTCTTCGCCGCCGGCATGAGCCTGTTCGACACCCTCGACGGCACCTTCATGAACTTCGCCTACCAGTGGGCCTTCTCCAACCCCGTCCGCAAGGTCTTCTACAACCTCGCCATCACCGGGCTGTCCATCGCGGTCGCCTTCTTCATCGGCACGATCGAGCTCGTCGGTGTCCTGCACGACAAGTTCGACCTCACCGACGCCCTCACCACCTGGATCGCCGACATCGACCTCGACAACGTCGGCTACGTCATCGTCGGGCTGTTCGTGGTGGTGTGGGCGGCGGCGATCGCCTACTGGCGGCTCGCGAAAGTGGAGCAGCGGTGGGGCGTCAGCAGTTCTTGAGGGACCAGATGGGGCTCCAGTTGTAGGAGTTGCTGCTGCCGCCCGCCGGTACCGACGTGACGGTGCTGCCGTTCTGGCCGTAGAAGTGGGCGGTCGCCCCGCCGGTCTGGGAGTTGCGGTAGGAGCCCGTCCCGACCCAGTTGGACAGGGTGTAGGTGTCGCAGTAGTAGAAGTAGTAGACGACGTAGTCGCCGCGCGTGGCGTCGTAGGTCGCGGTGCACAGGTTGCCGCTCGCGCAGGTGATGGACTCACGCGCCGCCACGTGCAGGATCTTGTCGGGCTTCGGCCAGGCGGTCGGAGGCTCCGCGGCCGCCCCCGCGGGCAGCGCCGAGGCGGGCGGCGCGGCCGGCATGGTCAGGACCTGGCCGAAGTCCCGGTTGTCCGGGGTCGCGTCGGCCGGGGCGGCCGTGAACACGGCCGTCAGCGCCAGCCCCAGGGCGCCGAGGCCCGCGAGCAGAGAACGTCGTTTGTCGCGCATGTGGTGTCGAACCCCCTGTGGAAAATGGGCTTCCTTCGCGCCCACAGGCTGGCTTCGGCCCGCCGGTCCACGCCACACCCTGAAGCTCTGCCTTAAACGGAGCCCGGCCCTTCGAGCAGGGCACTGCCCGCCGGCGTGATGGTGTGCAGCACATGTCTGCCGCGTCGCACGCTCAGCAGCAGTCCCGCATTGCGCAGTACCGCCGTGTGCTGGCTGGCGGCCGCGCCGGAGATGCCGAGGCGGTGGGCGAGTTCGCCGGTCGTACGGCCCGGGACGACATCCTCCAGGATCGCGGCGCGGGTCCGGCCGATGAGGGCGGCGAGTTCCCCGCCGGGTGCCGGGCGGCTGGGGAGGCGGGCCCAGCCGAGGGAGTGCTGGATGGGGTAGACGAGGACGGGCGGCAGGTCGGGAGCGGCGAGCGTGACCGGTCTGCGAAGGCAGAACAGGGACGGCTGGAGGAGCAGACCCCGTCCTTCGAGCCGCAGTTCACGTTCCACGGGGTAGTCGGCCTCCAGCACGGGCGGTCGCCAGCGCAGTACCGGACCGAGGCTCGCCAGCAGCCCGTCGGTGCCGCCCCTGAGCACCTCTCGGGTACGGAGCGCCCGGTCGGCGTCCACCTGGGCGCGGACCTGCGGCCAGAACGGGGCGAGCGCGCAGCGGTGGTATCCGCGCAGGGCGGCGCCCAGGTGGCGCAGCGCCGAGGGCTCGCCGTCGGCCAGCGCGCGGACCTCGGACGGCAGTGGGCGGGTGCGGCGCGGGGAGGCCGCGAGCGCGGTCAGGTCTCTTCGCAGGGCGGTACGGGGTGTCCGGAGCACGGTGTCGACCGCGCCCTCCAGGTCGTGGGAGCCGCCCAGTTCGGGAGTGAGGAAGTCCGGGGTGTAGCCGCGCGGTGGCAGCAGCGCGGCGAGCAGCGCGTGCGCCGGACGCAGTCGCGAGCGGACCAGCCGCCGCCAGTCGCCGAACAGCAGGGGCGCCTCCTGCCCGGCCAGCGCCTGGAAGCTGTTGGTGATCTCCCAGAGTGGGTCGGGAGCGGTGGCCACACGCACGCGTGCGATGTCGTCGGTCGTGAAGTGCACCCGCAGCATGGGGGGTCTCCGATGGTGGTCGGTCATCGGGTGGGTGGCGGTGCCCCCTGACCCTGACCCAGCCGCACATGCCGCGGCAAGGGGGCATTCGGTCACCCCGCCCGGTGCCACGGCGGTGCGGTTGCCCCGACGGCGCTGCGGGTGCTCCGGGTGGCTAGACCCCCTCCACCGCGGTCAGCCACAGCTTCACGTACCGCTCCACGTTCACCGCCAACCCCACGTCCACGAGGGTCACTTCACGCTCGCCCTCGTGGATCTCGGACTCGCCGGGACGGGGACGGCGGTCGACGACGGTCTGACCGCGGGTCGGGCCCGGGGCCAGGCTCACCTCCACCGGCAACAGCTCGGTGGTCAGTCCCTCGGGGTCGACGACCGCGCACACCGCGCCCGCGTCGCCGAGACCGCCCGTGGGGGTGGGGTCGCCGGAGGTGGCCGGGTCACGGTGGGCGAGGAGTTCGCCGGCCATGCGCAGGGACGGTTCCGAACTCGCGCGCAGCCGCTGGACGTCGGCGGCCGGCACCAGGACCCGCTCGAAGACGTCCAGGCCGTACATGGTGATCGGCACCCCGGCGGTGAGCAGGATCGCGGCCGCCTCGGGGTCGTGCCAGACGTTGAACTCCGCGACCGGGGTGGCGTTCCCGGTCGCCACCGCGCCGCCCATGAACACGATCTGCTCGATGTTCCGCACCACTTCGGGATGCGTACGAAGGAGCAGCGCGATGTTGGTGAGCGGCGCGGTCGGGACGAGCGTCACGGGGGTGGGCGAGGCGAGGATCTCCCGCCTGAGCAGCGTCACCGCGTCCACGTCCACCGCCACCCGGGTGGGCGCGGGCAGCCCGAGGTCGCCCATGCCATCGAGGCCGTGCACGTGCTGCGCGGTGCGCACGGGCTCGATCAACGGCCGCGCGGCCCCCCGGGCGACCGGGATGTCCCCGGCGCCGGCCTGCTCCAGGACGGTCAGCGTGTTGCGGACGACGCCGTCGACGTCGGTGTTCCCGGCGACACAGGTGACCGCGCGCAGGTCGATGCCGGGATGCCGTACGGCGAACAGCAGGGCCAGGGCGTCGTCGACACCGGTGTCGCAGTCGATGATCACCGGGATGGGCTGACCGGTCACGGCGGGAGTCCTTTCGTCACTGGCGTACGGGACCGACCTTACGCAGCCGCCCAGAGTTCGGGCCCGCGATCACCGGCCCGAGCTGCGATCCGCTCCACCAGGGCGTCGACGGGCACAGCTCCCGGCTTCCGTCCGTCCCGCAGCCGTACGGCCGCACAGCCGGCGTCGGCCTCCCGCTCGCCGATCACCGCCTGGTACGGCACGAGGCGCGCGGCGCGGATCCGGGCGCCGAGGGTGCCGTCGCCGGGGCCGGACAGTTCGGCCCGGATGCCGCGCGCCTCGGCCCGCCGTACGAGATCAACGGCCCGCTCCTCCTGCCCTTCCGCAACCGGCAGGACCACCAGTTGCACGGGGGCGAGCCACACCGGGAACGCGCCGCCGTGCGCCTCGATGAGATGCGCGACCGCCCGCTCCACGCTGCCGATGATGCTGCGGTGGACCATCACCGGGCGGTGTTTGCCACCGTCGGGGCCGATGTAGTGGAGGTCGAAGCGTTCGGGCTGGTGGAAGTCGATCTGGACGGTGGAGAGGGTGGACTCGCGGCCGGCGGGGTCGGTGATCTGCACGTCGATCTTGGGGCCGTAGAAGGCGGCCTCGCCCTCGACGGACTCGTGGTCGACGCCGTCCAAAACCTCTTCGAGGAGGGCGGTGGCGCGGCGCCAGAGGTCCGGGTCGGGGACGTACTTGCCGCCGTCCGCCGGGAGGGAGAGACGGTACCGGCTGGCCCGGATGCCGAGGTCGTCGTAGGCGCGCCGGATGAGGTCGAGGGCGGCGCGGGCCTCCGCCACGGCCTGCTCCGGGGTGCAGAAGATGTGGGCGTCGTTGAGCTGGATGGAGCGGACCCGGGTGAGACCGCCGAGGACGCCCGAGAGTTCGGAGCGGTACATGCCTCCCAACTCGGCGAGACGCAAGGGGAGTTCACGGTAACTGTGGGACCGTGACCGATAGATGAGGGCGTGGTGGGGGCAGAGGCTGGGGCGCAGGACGACCTCTTCGCCGCCGCTCAGCCGCATCGGCGGGAACATGTCCTCGCTGTAGTGGTCCCAGTGCCCGGAGATCTCGTACAGCTCCCGCTTCCCGAGCACGGGCGAGTACACATGCCGGTATCCGGCGGCCCGCTCGGCCTCCCTGACGTACTCCTCCAGGACATGCCGTACGACGGCCCCGTCGGGCAGCCAGTACGGCAGCCCCGCGCCCATCAGCGGATCGGTGTCGAACAGATCGAGCTCACGGCCGAGTCGGCGGTGGTCGTGGACGGGGTTCATGGGGTTCATGGGGTTCTCCCTCGCGATGGGGGGCGAGGAACCGACGGGAACGACAAAACCCCGGGGCACTCGCCCCGGGGCTTCGGACTGCGTCAGCGGTCAGCGCGCCGGGACCTGCTCCGGCGTCGTCGTGATCGACGGGATGACGATGGCTTGGGCACGCTGCATGACGTGAGGGTAGAGGGAGGGGTGGGGGTGGGGCCACGGGTTTTCGGCGGGACTGCCCCGGTACACGCACTCGCCGTTGCCGCTGCTGTGGCTGGACTTGGCGAACTCGAAGTGCGGCACGGTCACAGCTCCTTGCGGATGCGTTCGATCACTCGACGGAATCGTGAAGAGCGAGCCCGTTCCTCGCGATCCGCTCGAACTTGGTGTTGTGACGGGCGGTCGGTTCTCGCGGCCTGCCTTCTGTCTTCGCCCCGGCTGGCCGCGCCCAGCGGCGCGCTACGTGGTGCGGGCAAGGGCGAGAACTCCTCAGCGGGCTCAGGCGATGCCTCCGGCGGGGGCGCTCAGACTCTGGGATGGCGGAAACCTGGACGGCGACCGCAGGTCGTTCGTGGTCGAGGTGGGGAGCTGCCATCCGGGAACGTTGTGGCTTGACCACCCGGACACCAGTCACGTAGCCGTACCTCTGAATGGCCGCGTACCCCGAGCGTCTCGGTTCGTGTTCTGGTCAGCTGGGAGCAGCCCCAGCAACCAATCGAGAGCGGGACTTCAACGTGTCGATCATCATCGTCCTCGAGTACCCGGGCGCTACGCAGGCCCAGTACGAGCAGGTCACCAACAACCTGACCGGCGGACGCGGCGGGCTCAAGAAGCCGTCGGACTGGCCGGTGCCCGGCTTGATCTCCCACGCCGCCGGCCCGACCCCCGCTGGCTGGTTCGTAACGGATGTCTGGGAGTCCAAAGAAGCGTTTCAGAGCTTTGGGGAGAGGCTCAAGCCCCTTCTGCAGGAGGCCGGGATGCCTGACGTCGAACCTAAGATCTATGAGGCGTTCAACGTGGTGACCTAGCAGGAGCGGAGTATCGCATCACAGCAACCGGCAACGCCCCGTAGCGGTCCCTGGAAGCCCCTCAGGAACCGGGGGGCGGAGGCACACGATGAAGGGCCAGTTCAGAGGCTTGATCCTCTCGAACTGGCCTTTTCGCATGATCGCGGCCGTGCCCATGGCACCTCCCACCCAAAGTCCCTCCACGGCCCGCTCACCCGTCGACTGTAGGCCGTGCTGGTCATCGTCTCTGACTGTTCGGGGGATACGCGGGCCCCTCCGGCGCCTCTCCCGCTCAGCGGGGACATCTCTTGATGAAACGAAACGGAGGCACGATGCCGCTCTATCTATCGAGGTTCAGCTACACGCCGGAGACTTGGGCGAGGCTGATCGGCCATCCCGAGGACCGTGCAAAGGCTGCTCAGTCGTACATCGAGTCCGTCGGCGGGAAGCTCCATGGCTTCTGGTATGCCTTCGGCACGAACGACGGCTACAACCTGTGGGAGGCTCCCGATAACGTGTCCATGGCCGCCGTTGCGCTGGCGATCAGTGGGGGCGGCGCGCTTAGCTCGTTTGAGACGAGCGTTCTCCTGACCATCGATGAAACGATGGATGCCTTGCGCAAAGCCGAGCGAATCCAGTACCGGGCTCCTGGCGCGTAACGGTGAACTGTGGACTATCTGTGTACAGCTGGTCCCTCAGAGAGCCTTGGCGGCTGTGTGCCATCACCGAGCAGCGTCGTCAGTGGCCGGCTGTACGTTCCGCCCATGAGCGAACGACCCACGACAGGTTGGCGCAAGGGCATAGAGAAGGAGCAGCGCGAGCTGGCTGCCGGCACGTTGGATCCCGATTGTGCGTGTATGGCACAGCTGTTCCCAGAGCAACTGATCACCAGAACCGACAGCGTCCTGGACGCGTTCGAAGCCGAGGTCTCAGCACTCCAAGATGCTGCCGATGAGCGCGTCTTCGCTGCGGTTCAGCGTGTTGTCCTGGCCCTGAACGCCGTCAACGACGAGCACGACGGTGCCGCTTACGACACCGACGAACGTGAGCAACTGTGCCACTACATCGACGAAGCCTTCACCGAGCAGGGAGTCGATGTCGTTGCCCTGACCGCACGACACGGCTTGGGGCGCTACGAACTCACGGACCAGTGGCGCGACTGGTAACGACGCCGCCTCGTCGAATGCGTGTCGGAGCGAGCTCCCCAGCCAATAGCGCAAACGGAAGTACGCAGTTCAGGCGATTTCCTCTCCCTTACCGACCAAGCGCCTTCCAAGCGCCAGGCCGCAGTTTTGGCGATCCAGTGCGATCAGTCAGGGACGGCCCGCGTGGGGCGAACCGCGGCGCCGGGTGACAGCATTCCGTGTGCGCGAGCACGGCGGCGACAACGTGCTGTGGAGGTCACAGCGGCGTCCCCGCCGAGTAGCGGTGTCTCCGGGGCCCGTCAGCGGGTCCGGGCAGCCTCCGCCTCCCCCGTCCGAGAGCTCGCTCCGCGTACCACGGCCACCGCCGCGAGGCCGACCGCCAGGCCCGCCGCGGTCTGGACGGTGAAGGGCTCGCCGAACATCAGGGCGCCCCAGACGGCGGTGACGGGGGCCATGAGGAACATGAGGGTGTTGACCTCGGTGACTCCGGAGCGCTGGAGGACGAGCCAGTACAGGCCGTAGCCGCCGAAGGTGGAGAGGGTCACGAGCCAGATCGTCGCCAGCCAGAAGGATCCGGTCGTGGGCGGGGTCGCCGTGCCGGTCGCCACGGCGGCTGCCGTGAAGACGACCGCGCTGGTGGCGCAGTGGACGGTCATCGACACGGCCGGGGTCGCCGGGGTGCGGGAGCGCCGTTCGAGAAAGGTGGCCGCGACCAGCGAGAGCATCCCGGCGAACGGGACGAGGTAGGTCCACCAGGCCACGCCCGTCGTCGAGGCGGCGTCGGCCGTGGTGACCAGGACGACTCCGCCGAGGCCCAGGCACAGGCCCAGCCACTGCCGGGCCGAGACGTACTCGCGCAGCAGGGGGCCGGCGAGCGCTCCCGCCACCAGCGGCTGGGTGCCGTCGATCAGGGCCGTCGTACCGCTGGAGACACCGAGCTGGATGGCGTAGTAGACGGTGAGCAGGTAGCCGCTCTGGGAGAGCAGGCCGATCAGGACCTGCCGTGCGATGTCGCGGGGCGCGAGACCACGCCATCGGGCGCGGCCCCGGTGGACGGCGAACACGGCGAGGACCGCCGACAGCGGCAGGAACCGCCACATCAGGAGGGTCATCGCACCGGCATCCTGCGTGCCCAGCTTGGCGCCGACGAATCCCGAGCTCCAGCACACGACGAAGGCGGCGGAGAGCAGGACGTTCATTGAGGTCACCACCCGAAACTAAACAGATCTGTATATGACCTTGGCCCCGCCGACTATACAGATCGGTATAGTGGTGTGGGTGGGAGACCAAACACACGGGGGCCGGCGGATCAGCATGACTCCGGGCGCGCGACGCGCCCTCGCGGCGGCGTCCCGGCTGTTCTACGAGCGCGGCATCCACGCGGTCGGCGTGGACCTGATCGCCGCCGAGGCCGGGGTGACGAAGAAGACGCTCTACGACCGGTTCGGCTCCAAGGAGCAGATCGTCGTGGAGTACCTCGCCGACCGGGACGAGCGCTGGCGGACGTACGTCACGGAGCGGCTGGAGGCGGCGGGGCCGGGAGCCGCCGACCGGGTCCGCGCGGTCTTCGAGGCCTCCCGCGAGTGGATGGACGACAACAGTCCCAAGGGGTGCGGCATGGTCAACGCCCACGCCGAGATCAGCGATCCCGCCCACCCGGCGTACGCCGTCATCATCGGCCAGAAGCAGTGGATGCTCCGCCTCTTCACCGACCTGGCCCCCGGAGGGGGCCGCACGCTCATGCTGCTGCACGAGGGCGCACTGGTCGCCCACGGGCTGCGCGTCTTCGAAGATCCGATCGGGCAGGCCTGCGAGCAGGCGATGAGGGTGGTGGAGGGCGGCGGAGACGCTCGACACACCCGGTAACCCGTACGGCCCAGACCGCTGGTGACCTCCGTGAACACGGTGATCACTTGAACCATGACCCCGCCCCGCGCCGCCCGCGCCGTCGCCTCCGCTCTCGCCGTCTCCGGGCTCCTCGCCGCCACCGCCTGTTCCGCGCTCTCCACTCCCCCCACCGCTCCCAAGCCGCCGATCACGCCGCCCAGCAGCGCGCCTCCGCCCTCTGCCAAGGCGTCTCCCAGGTCGTCCTCCGCCGCGTCCTCGGGCCTCACCGAGGCCATGGCGCAGGCCGCGCTGGTCACCGACGCGGACCTCGGTGAGCCCTGGACGCCGACCCAGGGGGTGGCCACCTGGCACGACGAGGTGCTGAAGGCGAAGGCCGACCGGCAGGACTGTCAGCGGCTGCTGGACGCGCTGTACGCGGACGAGTTGTTCGGGGCCGGTGTCGAGCCCCGTGCGGTCGTCGGGATGGACGACATGTGGAACCAGGCGCAGATGCGGTATCAGGTGCTCGGGCGTCCGTCGGCGGAGATCGACAAGACGCTGGCCTGGCTGCGGAGCCTTCCCGGCAAGTGCGCGCAGTTCGCCGCCACCACGACCACAGGGGCCGTGCTGGGAGTACAGGTCACCGAGATGCCGTTGCCGGACGCGGGGGACGCCCGGCAGGGGCTGCGGGTGCTGCTGACCGGGCAGTCGCCGGGCCGCGAGCCGATGACGCTCACGCTGGACGTCGCGGCGCTCCGCGTGGGACAGGATGCGATCAGTGTGACGAACGGGGGCTTCGGTGAGGTACTGACGCAGGCCACGCAGGCGGCCGTACAGCTGGGTGCCGAGCGGCTGACGGAGGTGCGGAGGCAGGGGCGGGTGCAGGTGTGAGCGGTCGATGAGCAGCCGATAGCGGGGGACGACCGGTCACTGAGCGGTCGGTGAGCGGTCAGTCCCGGTCGAACCGCTTCCGGTGCCGGACCACGTCGTGCGCCACCTCGAGCGCGGTGCGGCCGTGCGCGAAGGCGTGCGCACGCAGCCGGGCCAGGGCCTCGTCCGAATCGACGCCGAGCTGCACCATGATCATGCCGACGGCCTGGTACACCTCGTCGTGCGCGGTGGCCAGGCCACTGAGCCAGGGGTCGTCGCCGTCGGGGCCGTTCTCCGCCCCCCGGGGCAGGGCCATCAGTGCCACCGTCATGGCACCGGCCACGAGCTCGGCGACGCGCAGTTCACGCCGGGTGAGCTCGCCGGGGACGTCGCGGTAGAGGTCGAGGGTGCCCACGCACACGGTGTCGTTCCCGAGCGGCATCGAGTACACCGCCCGTATCCCGGCGGCGGTGGCCTGCTGGGCGAAGACCGGCCAGCGGCCGGCGTCCCGGCCGGCCGTCAGATCGGTGGCCGACACGGCGGCGCCGGTCGCCGCGGCGGCCGTGCAGGGGCCGTCTCCCAGGGTGGCCTGCATGTCCGACAGTCGAGCGGCCCGGTCACTGCTGGCGCTGAGCTGAACGGGCATGCCGTCGCTGCGCAGCGACACGCTCGCACCGGCCACCGGCAGCAGCTCGCAAGCGGCGACACACAGCCTGCCGGGGATCTCCGCGGGCTCGGCGCCCCGCACCCCCGCCGCGATCACATCGGAGACCCGCACGTGGTCCTGCGGGGGCTGGGGGGCGGGTTCGTGGCCCGGCTCGCTTTCGTTGCCGTGAGGGGTTTCGTCGCTGGGGCGGGCGTCGCGAGCGGGTTCGGCTTCGTGGTCGTGGCCGGCTTCCTCCCGGTTCCGAACGGCCCCACACCCACGCCCGCCGCCGCGGTCCCGCTCCCGTCCGACCAGACCTTCGCGTTGTGGCTCGTGTCCCGGTCGGCGCCGCACGGTCACCGCCTCCTTCGCCAGAGCGGGGCTGTCCGTCAACGGCCCCCGAGCAGGCTCACCGGGAGCGGGGGGCGCCGCTCGTGGCGCACCGCCCAGGGGCACCGCCCGGCTACCCCTCGTCCACTGGGCGAAACCGCCCGTGGAGACCCCGGTGCACGAGTCCTCTCCTGCGCCCTTCACAGAGAGCACACCCATTCATTACGGTCCTACGTGACGGTCAGGGAGCGGCCGCACAGCGTCGAACCGTGCCGGAGCCGCCCGTGCGCCCCCACCCGTCCCTCTCCCCGCCAGACCTGAGCCGTGCCGTGCTCCACGTCCCTGTTCCGCGACGCCGACCGGGGCGCCTCCCGCCGTCCCGAGCGGGCCGGGGACCTTCCGGGAGGACCGCGTGCGACAGGGCGCGCGTCCCCACCGGGGCGGCCGCCGTCCACTGACGGAGACGGTGGCCGCCCCGGCACCCCGGGGGAGGACGGGGGCGGGGGCGGTGACGGCGGTCCGGGCGATGTTCCCGGGCAGGCCGACCGGCCCTGGTACGCCTCACAGAGGGGGCTGTGCGGGCGCCGGTCCGAGGGTGGTGGTGCCGGGGGCCGTACGGTGTCCGAGGCCGGTGCGGTACGCGTCGAGCGCCGCCTCGACCCTTCCGGTACGGCGGAGCAGATCGCCCAGCAGCCGGCACAGGTCGGCCAGGTCACCGGCGGCACCGGCCCGCTCCAGGAGGCTCAGGGCGCGGACGTAGTGCTCCTCGGCGGCCTCGGTGTCCCGGGCGTCCTCGGCGATGATCCCGAGGAGGCGGTGGGCGGCGGCGGAGTGCAGGGCGCCGCGCTCGGAGCTGAGGTCGCTGAGCACGTCGTGGAGAAGCGCGGCGGCCTCCTCGGACTTGCCGCGCCGGTGCAGCACGTCGGCGAGTTCGACGGCGGCCTGGCTGGAGTACAGAGCGGCCCGCTTGGCGGAGAGCATGGCGAGCGCCTGCCTCAACTCGGCCTCGGCACGCTCCAGTTCGCCGTTCTGGGCGTAGACGTATCCGCGCATCCAGTGGCAGTTGGCGAGTTCCGTACGGAGTTGGAGCCGCCGGTACAGTTCGGCGGCCTTGGCGAGGGAGGCGTCGGCCTCGGCGAGGCGGCCCTCGGCGAGCAGGGTGCGGGCGACGGAGCGGTGCATCCGGGCGACGAGGGCGAGGTCGCCGGACTGCGGGGCGAGGGCGAGGGCGAGTTCGGCGGCCTGGGCGGCGCGCGCGTGGGCGCCCATGTCCATGTAGGGACCGATGACGCTCGCGTAGAGGAGGAGCAGGGCGTCCGGATCGTGGAGGCCACCGCGGTTGAGCTCGTCGATGGTGGATTCCAACAGGTAGACGGAGTAGCGGAGTTCGCCGGTCAGGTAGTGGGCCACGGCGCGTCCGCGCAGGGCGGGGACGCGGGCCGGCAGGGGCGCGTCGACGCCGACGGCCTGTTCGGCCCGCTCGAAGTACTGGCGGGCGGCGCCGAGTTCGCCCGTCTCCACGGCGCACTCCCCGAGCCCGAGCAGGGCGGCGGCCCGCACCTCGGCGAGGTCGAGCGCGTCGGCCTCGGTGAGCAGAGCGGCGTACTGCGTGGCGGACTCCTCGGCCTCGCCGGTGGCGAGGGTGCGCTGGGCCTCGGTGAGGCGGAGCCGCAGATCGGTGACGAGACGGGCCGGACGGCCGGTCGCCAGTTCCTCGAAGCCGACCCCGAGGCGGTCGGCGAGATGCCGGAGCGCGTCGTCGGAGGGCCGCACCCGCCCGGACTCCAGGGTTGAGATGTAGGCCGGCGTGTAGGCCGGTTCGGCCAGCTGTTTCTGGGTCAGCCCGCGGTCCACCCGCAACTGCTGCACCCGTCGCCCGATGACGCCCGGGTCGTCCCGCTCCGACATGGCCAACTCCCCAAGCCCCTCTTGCCGTTCGGCTCCCGCAGCCCCTAGGTTAAACGGCGTATTAACCCTGCTTAATACGCCGTCACCGCCATGGGTACTCACCGCCACCGCTGCGAGGTCGCCGTGCTCGAACGCACCAGCACCACCGCGCGCTACGCCAGGGGTTTCGCCGCCGCGGTCGTGGCCGTGGCCACACTGGTCCTGGCTGCCAACGCGGGGCCGGCGAAGGCGGCGGGACCACCCCCGGCCGAGCAGGTCGCCCAGCTGCAGCACGCGGCCGGGCACACCTCGGACTGAGCCTTCGCCGACTCGGTCGGTCTCCGGACCGGGCATCATGTCCTTGCCGCCGTACGCGTGGAGCGGCTCCTCAGAGCTGGAACTCCGCCGGCGGGACACCGAGGGCCGCGCAGGCCTCCCGCAGGACCGACTGCTCCGCCTGGGAGAAGTGGCCGTCGGCACCGGCGATGACGATGCCGGTCTGGATCACCGCGCGCGCCTCGGTGGGCTTCTTGGCGGCCTTGGCGATCTCCTGGAGCGCCTCGGCCTTGCCCTGCGCGAAGTTGCGGGTCAGCTGGTCCACATGCTTGTGGAAACGGGTGCGCAGCTGCTCCGGCGGGAAGTTCTGCAGCACCTCGTTGCTGAGGATCAGGGACTCCATCTGCTGCATCTCGGCCGCGTCCACCTGGCCGTCCGCGGCCGCGACCAGGGCGCACATCGCCATGCTGGCGTCCCGGTACGCGCCGCTCTTCAGCTCGGCCTTCAGGGAGCCGAGCTGCGTCTTCAGCACACCGACGAGCTGGGCCCGCGAACCGCCGCGCGCGCTGCCCTGTCCGTGCCCGCCGGTCGTCGCGCCGCGCCCGCCCTGCGCCTGCTGCTGCAGGTTCTTGGCCTGGTCCTTGAGCCGGTCGAACAGTGCCATTGACGTCACCTCGGTACTCGTCTGAGTGATCTCACCCGGTCAACGGACACGCCCGGGTAAAGGTTCCACCAAGTGACGTCAGCAGATGTCCCGGTACTCCACGTCGGGAATGTACGTCCGCCACTGCGCCCGGGTCAGCCCGCCGCCCGCGCGGGCGCACACGCTCGTGATCGCGTGGCCGGGGGTGATGACGTACCGCTGGAGCGGGACGTGGGCGCCGCCCGCGTACAGGGAGCTGCCGCCGGGGCTGAAGGCGAGGGCGTCGATGCGCTCGCCCGGGGTGGTCAGCGGGCCGCCGAGCGGCTGGAGGGTGGAGACGTCCCAGAGCTGGAGGCTGCCGGCGTCCCCGGCCACGGCGAGGGTGCGGCCGTCGGGGCTGAAGGCGAGCGCGGAGACGGCTTCCGCGGTGTCGCCGAGCGGGGCGGAGAAGACGTTGCGCAGCACTCCCGCGCGGTGCCTGAGCGTTCTGTCCCACAGGGCGACCCGTCCCGTCTGGTCGCCCGCCGCGAGCCGGGAGCCGTCCGCGCTGAAGGCGAGGGCGCCGACCTGTGCGCCCTGGACCAGGTCGAGGCGGCGCACCTCGGCGGACGGCAGGTGTGCGGCGCGGCCGTCCCCGACGAGGAGCCCGCCGTCCGGGGCGACGGCCAGGTGGACACTCGTCATCCCGCCGAGGACCGCGGTCATGCGGCGGCGGGCCGTGTCCCAGACCTCGCCGCGGATCCGGCCGGCCGGATCGTCGTATCCCGGTTCGCGGGCGGCGTACAGGGTGCGTCCGCCAGGGCCGAGGGCGAGGGTGGAGACAGCCCGTCCGGGCAGGTCCACCGTGGAGCGGACCCTCCCGTGCTTCAGGTCCCACAGGGTGAAGGGCTGGGTCCTGGTGTCGCTGCCGTGGACCGAGACGCCGTAGCCGAAGGTGCCGCCGTCCGGGCTGAACTCCATCAGCGGGAAGGCGTCCGCCGCCTCGACCGGTGTGCCCGGGTCGCTGGAGACGGGCAGGCGCACCGGGGGCAGGGTGCGCGGGGGGAGGCCGGCGGCGGTGGCGAAGAGCCGGAAGAGGTAGTGGTCGCCGGAGCGCCGGACGGTGGCGTAGGTCCGCCCGTCGGGGCTGAATCGCACGTCGTCCACGGGGTCCCGGCGCCAGCCGGAGGCCAGGGCGCTGCCCAGGTCGAGGCTGTGGACCGTGCCGCCCTCCAGATAGCGCAGGACCGGGAGGCGGGGGTCCCAGGCCAGGCCGCCGTACAGGTGCTGGTTGTTGAGGGAGCTGCGGAAGACGGGAGCGGCCGCGTCCGAGAGCCGCCACACGCGCAGTTCCTGGCCGTCGGTCGTGGCGAGGAAGGAGCCGTCCCGGCTGAAGGCGGCGTACGTCACGCGCTGGTCCATGATCTCGGCGACCTCGTCGCCGGAGCCGGTGTCCCAGACGCGGACCTCGTCGGGGGTGACGGCCGCGAACCGCGTGCCGCTGCCGGCGCCCGCCACCAGCATCGAGGTGTCCCAGCCCGCGCAGGCGTCGGCGACGGCCGTCCAGTGACCCGGCAGCACCCGGCCCCCGGTGTCCTGGACCCGGGGCGTGCGCTCCCGCGACGGGCAGACCGCGATGCGTCGGCCGTCCGCGCTCACGGCCACGTCGGACAGGCTCGGCGCCCGCGTCTCGACCAGCACCCGGCCGTCGGTGACCGCGCGCAGGGTCACCGTGTCGTTGTCCATGCGGTCCGTCGTGTAGCCGCGGCCGTCGGCGGTGAAGCGGACGTCGACCGTGTCCTCGGGCAGCGCCGGGGCGGACGTCCAGCGTCCAGCGGCCGTGCTCCACAGCCGTACACCCTTGCCGACGACCTGCACGGCGAGCAGCCCCGCGTCGGGGGAGACGGCGAGCACCGAGCCGCCCTCGGGCAGCGGTCCCGTGGCGATCCGGCGGTGTCCGACCACGTCCCAGGTGCGCCAGGTGCCGTCCTCGGCGCTGAACAGGACTCGGCCGGAGTCGGTGAGGAGGCGGCGTGGGGAGTCGCCGGGCGCGGGGTCGGTGAAGGTGTCGGTCTCTGGCTGGGTGAGGGAGCCGAGCAGGGCCCGCCGGGTCTCGGGCAGCTGGGCCACCTTCCAGGCGGCGGCGCCCAGGAGCTGGGCGGTGCGCGGGTCGGTGGTGCGCATCGCGTCGGCTATCTCGGCGATCCGGCGGGCGCTGTCGTCGGTGCGCCGCCGCTGGTTGTCCCGGTGCTGCTGGAAGGCGGCCAGGCCGCTGACCAGGGCCACCGCCAGCAGGACGGAGAGCGCGGTCCTCAGTCGGCGGCCCCGGCGGGCGGACGTCCGGGCGGCCCGGTCGTCGGCCTCGCGGGCCGCCAGCGCGGCGGTGAGATACGTCCGTTCCCGCGCGGTGAGCAGGGCCGCGCCGGTCTCGTCCGTCAGCAGTTTCGCCGCCTCGTCGAGCCGGGCGCCCCGGTACAGGGCGCCGGGATCGCGCCCACCGGCCTCCCAGTCGGCGGCGGCGTCGCTCAGCCGGCGCCTCCGGCGCAGCAGGTCGCGCTCCTGCTCGATCCAGCCGTGCAGCCTCGGCCAGCAGGTGAGCAGCGCCTCGTGCGCGAGCTGGACGCCCTCCTCGTCCACGGTCAGCAGCCGGGCCCGGGCCAGCCGGTCCACCACGACCGGCACCTCGGGGTCGGCGTACTCGTCGAGTTCGGGCCGACCGAGCGGGCGCCGGGTGTCGGGCGTGCCCTGTCCGGGTTCGACCATCCGCAGCAGCAGCTGCCGGGCGGTGCGGGCCTGGGCCGCGGTCAGCTGCCCGTACACCTCCTCGGCGCTCGTCGCGATCGCGCCGTGCACTCCCCCGGCCGCCTCGTACGCGGCCAGGGTCAGCAGCCGGCCCTTGCGCCGCCGCCAGGTCTCCAGCAGGACGTGGGAGAGCATCGGCAGCCCGCCGGGCTGGTCGATGATGTCGTCGACGAGCCGTGCGGTCAGCTCCCGTTCGACCAGGTGCCCGACCGCCTGCGCGGGCCGCACGACCGCCTCCCGCAGTTCGTCGGCGGTCATCGGCCCGAGCAGCAGTCCGGCGCCGCCCAGGGCGTCCGCGAGGTCGCGGTGCTCGGCGCAGCGGGCGTAGAAGTCGGCCCGTACGGTGATCAGGACCCGCAGCCCGCTGTTCGGGGCGCGGGCGGCGAGAAGCAGCTCGATGAACTGGGAGCGCTCCCGGTGGTCGTGGCAGAGGGTGAAGACCTCCTCGAACTGGTCGACCACGACCCAGCTCTCGGGGTCCCGGGGTCCCGGCGTCAGCAGATGGCCGTAGGTGGCGGCGGGCCGAGCTCCCGGGGTGAGCACGCGCAGCACCGCGGGGCGCTCCCGGCGGGCGATCTCCTCGCGCAGACGGGGGATGAGGCCGGCCCGCAGCAGGGAGGACTTGCCGCTGCCGGACGCCCCGAAGAGCACTGCGAACCGGTGGTCGCACGTGAGGCGCCGGAGCTGCTCGGTCATCCGGTCGCGGCCGAAGAACAGCTCCTGGTCGTGCGGCTCGAAGCGGGCGAGGCCGCGGTAGGGGGGTGGGGTGTCCGCCGGTTCCTCCCGGCCCACCTCGTCCAGCCGGGCCTCCGCCTCCTTCCAGCGGGGCTCCCACTCCCCGGGTTCGCCGCCGCAGGCCCGGACGTATCCCTGGACCACGGCGAGCGAGGGCAGCCGTTCGCCGGCGGCGGCCTGGGACAGCGTGGTCGCCGAGAAGCCCGCCGTCTCGGCCATGGCCCGGTACGACGGGCAGCCCGCCTGCCGGCGCAGTTCCCGCAGGTCGTGGGCGAGGCGCTGGACCGGACCGGCTTCGGGGTCCAGCGGTCGTTCAGGACGTCCCATGGGCGACAACGTACGTTTCCACATGATCCGTCGTAAACGAACACCAGATGTGGGGTTGATGACGGGTCCGGAACGCCACCGCGATCATCCGGGAGCGGTTGATCGGGTTGATTGCCCTGATGAAAGGGGCTGTCGATCAACACTCCGGTTGCCAGGCTCGGTCCCGTCACGCCGGATCCCGGTGTGGCGCCTCCACACTCGCAACCGTCCGGAGCACTCGCATGTCCCAGACCCGCAAGACGAAGTCCCGCCTCGGCAAGGCAGTCCTCGTGCTCGGCAGCGCCGCCGCCCTGGCCGTCGGCATGGCGGGCAGTGCCAGCGCCGGCGTCCTGAACCCCCTCCCGTACAGCGGCGCCACGTTCCAGGCGAAGTACCAGCCGTACTTCGACTACGACTCCGACAGCTGCTTCCCAGCGGCGGCCGTCGACGCCAACGGCAACGTCAACGGTGGCCTCAAGGAGTCCGGCTCGATGACCGGCGGGTGCCGCAGCGGTCACCTCGGCAAGGCGAACACCTACGCGCAGTCGCTGTGCAAGAACGGCTGGTGCGCGTACGCGTACACGCTGTACTTCGAGAAGGACCAGTGCGACCCCACAGGCATCACCAACTGCGGACACCGCCACGACTGGGAGTCCGTCGTGGTCTTCCAGAAGCAGGGCGAGGAGAAGCCGCGCTACCTGGCCGCCTCCCGGCACGGTGGTTACAGCACCCACCCGATCAACGAGGTGCCGATGAACGGCAACCACGTCGAGATCGTCTACCACAAGGACAGCGTGAAGGATCACTCCTTCCGCTTCGCCAAGTGGGGTGAGAAGCCGGTGGCCTGGGGCAACGGTGGCTGGGACACTCCCGCACTGGTCAACTTCACCGGGCTGAGCAGCTTCCTGCAGGGCAAGCTGAACAACACCGACTGGCACAGCGCCAACTTCCAGATCGGCAAGAACTTCATCAGCAACGTCAACAAGGCCCGGCCCTCCGCGGTCCCCGCCTTCTGACGCAGGCCCCCGTACCGCGGCCGCCGACGCCCACTCCCCCCTTGGCGTCGGCGGCCGCTCCCCCGTGTCCTGCGGGGGCCGTCTCCCGGCGCCTACGCTGCCCGCATGACGTCTGCCGCCGCCCGTACCGCGCTGGAGCTCACCGCCGACCTCCCGGTCCCCGGCCTGGAGGACTTCTACCGGGACCTGCACCGCCACCCCGAGCTGTCGACCGAGGAGCACCGCACGGCGGCCCGGCTCGCCGAGCGACTGAAGGCGGCCGGGTTCGAGACGGCCGAGGGCGTCGGCGGCACCGGTGTCGTGGGCGTCCTGCGCAACGGTGACGGACCCACCGTCCTCCTGCGCGCCGACATGGACGCGCTGCCGGTCGAGGAGCGGACCGGGCTGCCGTACGCCTCCCTGACGCCCGGGGTGATGCACGCCTGCGGGCACGACCTGCATGTGACCTGGCTCGCGGGGGCGGCGAAGGCGCTCGCGGACGGCCGGGACGCCTGGTCCGGGACGCTCCTCCTGGTGGGCCAGCCCGCCGAGGAGGCCGGCGGCGGGGCGGCCGCGATGGTCGCCGACGGGCTCTACGACCGCTTCCCGCGCCCGGACGTGCTGCTCGGCCAGCACGCGGTGCCGGGCCTGGCGGGTCTGTACCCGCACGTGCCCGGCCTGATCATGTCGGCGACGACGGACGTGGAGATCGTGGTGCACGGCCGGGGCGGCCACGGCTCGCGCCCCGAGACGACGGTCGACCCGGTGGTGACGGCCGCCTACATCGTCACGCGGCTGCAGACGGTCGTCAGCCGGGAGATCAGGCCGCGCGAGTCGGCCGTCCTGACCGTCGGCCGGATCGAGGCGGGCACGGCCCCGAACCTCATCCCCGCCACCGCCCGTATCTCCCTCAACCTGCGCACCCAGTCCGAGACGGTCCTGGACCGGATGCTGGCCGCGATCCGCCGGATCGCCGAGGGCGAGTGCCATGCGGCGGGCTGCCCGCGCGAGCCCGAGGTCGTCCTGGGCGGCTCGTTCCCGGTCACGGTCAACGACCCGGAGACCGACCACCGGATCGCCGCCGTGCACCGCGAGGTCTTCGGCACCGCCACTGTCTTCGACTCCGGCCCGGCGATGGGCAGCGAGGACTTCTCCGTGCTCGCGCTCGGCGAAATCCCTTACTCCTACTGGTTCGTGACCTCCACCCCCGCCGCGACCTGGGAGGCGGCGCCGGGCGCGGACCTGATGGAGAAGTTCGACGCCGTCCCCAGCAATCACAGCCCGCACTTCGCCCCGGACCTGTCGACGGTGGCGCCGGGGGTGCGGACGCTGGTGTCGGGGGCGCTGGCGATGCTCGGCTAGAACGGCGTCGCCTGCAACTCCCTCAGCTGCTTCTGCACGTTCTCCAGAGCACCGGGGCGGCGGCCCGGGACGCGCGTGCGCAACTGGGCGAGCGGCGCGCCGAGTTCCTGGGCCCTGGACTTGTCGCGTACCTGGCCCCACTGGTGGTGGGCCCGGTCGACGGCCTTCTCCACGGCCGGCGAGTCCGGGGCCTGCCCGGCGGCCAGCCGGGTCTCGGCCACCGTCAGCCAGATCCGGCAGCTGCGCGCCGAGTCTCTGGCGAACATCGCGAGATCCGCCCGGACCTCGGACCAGTGCAGGGCCTGCTCGGAGGCGGGGCCGTGGGCACGGGTGGCGGCCTGCTCGTGCGCGGCGGCCACGGCCTCGGCGTCCTCGTGCCGGCCGGCCTGGACGGCGGCGGTGATGTAGCTATGAGGGTCCACCGGTTGCTGCTGAGGAGGCTGTGCCGGGACCACCAGCCTGTCCTCTGGGCGACTTCGAGGACGAGGCCGTTCGGGCCGATGGGCGGGTCCGGGTGCGAACCCCCCGGGTGCGGCCGCCGGGACGTGTGGCACCGTCAACACCAGGTCCCCGTACGCGTCGCTGCCCAGCCGCCCGAACGCCTGCTGATGCAACTCCGGTTCGGCGGGCCGGTACCCACTGCGCAGAATCGTCGCGATCGTCTTCATGTACGCCGGTCCGGCCACCGTACGCCGGGACGGCGGCGGTGCGATCCGTCCGAACACCGCGTTGTTGCGGCCTGAGTCGAGCGTGTGCGTCCGCAGCCACCCCCACGCGTCGGCGTCGGCGTGCAGGTCGAGGAAGAGCGTCGTCGACCCCGGGGAGCGCAGCCGGAACTCCTCGCGGATCCACTGCCAGGGCAGCGCGGTGTAGCGCACGGTGGCCGGGGTCGTGCGGGCCAGCGCGAGATGGGGCAGGTGCTGGCGGCGGTCCAGGGCGAGCTGACCCGCGATGAACACGGTGAGCGGGCCCGGGGTGGCCGCGACGGCGCGCAGGCGGGTCAGGACGGCCTGCGGTTCCAGGGGGTCGGCGAGCTCGACGACGTTGGCGGTGTCGGTGCCGGAGAGCACGGCCGGCGGCACGGCCGCGAGAACGGGAAGCACGGACGCCGCGTCCACCAGACGGCTCTTGCCCACCGGTGAGGCGGCGAGCAGCAGCACGGTTCCGGGCATCGGTCCCTCCCCATCCCCCGTCGATCACTTACGGCAGCACGGTATCCGCTGCGGCCGCGAAGGGGAGTTCTCAGGACGGCAAACGTCCCTTTCCTGCCCACTCGTCGGCCCTGCGCACCGCGAAGACGGTGGTGTCGTCGCACAGCGACACGGGGCGCTTTCCACCGCCATCCGACTTGCCACCGACCCCTCACAGGTGTGCTCTGGTAGTCGGGGGCGTATCGGGGTGGACAGAGAGGAGTGCTCTCATGGCTCATGCGGCACCCGCGAGCGGGTTCGCCCGGACACCCGATGTCTTCAGCGCCAAGGTGCACATGGCCGCCAGGTACGGCATCCCGGTCGTGCTCGGGCTGGTCTACGGCTACTGGGCCGCGGCGAACCGCCGTGACGGCGGGCCGATCACCGGTTGGAACTGGCTGTTCGGCTGTGTCACGGCGGTCGCGTTCATCGTGCTGTGCATCGCCGTGGCGACGTTCGCCCCGCTGCTGAAGCGGGAACTGCACTCGGCCGTGAAGTCCGGGTTCGCCGGGGCGTCCGTCGGGTTCCTGTACAGCCAGACGGGAGAGAGCGTGCTGCGCTCGACGGCCCTCGGGCTCGCGGTCGCGGCGGGGATCTTCGGCGTGTTCTTCTACCGCTACTACACGCACGAGGACGGCGAGGGGAACCGGATCCGTTAGCGGACGCGCAGGGACCCCGGCCGGAGGTGGCCGGGGTCCGCGGCTTGGCGCATGGACCGCGGGCAGCGCGTCGACGGCAACCCGTACTCGCGACCGGGTGCGGGAGCCGACGGTGCTCCGGACCGGACCGGACCGTGCCACCGTGGCCTTCGGCGTACGTGGGCGGGGCTGCCGCGGCCCCGGCCCCCCTGCCATAAAACACCCGTTCGAGTGAACCCTCCCCCGGAGGGCGCAATCCCCGGCTCCCCGGCTCGCGCGTCCGCCCTCGGCGGTTTTGCCTGGAAGGGTGACCTCCCGTGTCCGTGGCGCCCTGTCGGCCGCCCTGATCGCCCTGGCCTGCCTGCTGGCGCCCTTCGGCGCGCTGGCGGCCTGGGCGGCGTACGGCCTCGCCGACACAGGCCGGTACGTCACGGCGATGGCACCGCTCGCCGACGACCCCGCCGTGCGGGACAGCGTCGTGGACGCCGTGGAGGGCGAGGTCGGCGAGCCGGTACGGCCCTTCGTCCGCGCCCTCACCCGGAGCCGGGCCTTCGGCACCGCGTGGGACGAGGGCAACAGGGCCGTCCACCAGGCGGTGCTGCGGGCCGTCCGGGAGGGCGGCCACCACGAGGTGACCGTCGACATCGCACCCATCGCCGCCCGGGTGGAGCACCGGGTCACCCTGCCCCGCACCGAGGTCGCCGTGCTCCCGGCCTCCGGACTGGACCGTCTCAGGAAGGGCTACGACGTGCTCGAAGTCGCCGGTTTCTGGCTGCCCGTCACGGCCGCCGTCCTCGCCGTGGCCGGCATCGCGGTCGCCGCCTGCCGCCGCCGCGCCCTCACCGCGACCGCCCTCGGCACGGCGCTCGGCGGCGCGCTGCTGGGCCTCGCCATCGCCGTGGGCCGCCATCTCACCCTGACCGATCTGCCCGACCCGGTGCGGCGCCCCGCCGCGGGCGCCGTCTACGACGCCCTGACGGGCACCTTGCGTACGGTCTCCTGGCTGCTGGTGGCCGTCGGCCTGACGGTGGCTCTGACCTGCCGGCTCACCGGCCGGAGCGGCTGGCCGCGAGGCCCGCGAGGGTCCGCAGGGCCCGTTCCAGATCCGGCACAGCGGCCGACGCGAGCCCGAGCCTGACCGCGTCGGGGGTGCGGTTCGGGCCGACGGCGAAGGAAGGGCCGGGCGTGAGCGCGATACCGAGCGCCGCGGCGGCCGCGGTGAAGGTGTCCGCCCGCCAGGGGACCGGGAGTTCCCACCAGGCGTAGTACGCGCGCGGGTCTGACCGTACGGCGAACCCGTCCAGGCAGTCGGCCAGCACCCGCTGCCGGAGCGCCGCGTCGGCCCGCTTCGCCTCGACCAGCCGCGCCACGGTCCCGTCCACCGTCCACCGCGCCCCCGCCTCCAGCGCGAACCGCCCCGCACTCCACCCGCCGGACCGGACGGCGTCCGCCACCGCGTCCACCCGCTCCCGCGGTACGACGAGAAAGCCGACGGTGAGCCCCGGCGCGACCCGCTTGGACAGACCGTCGACGACGTGGGTGAGGGCGGGGGCGTGCACGGCGAACGGGTCGTCGGCCTCCGCCAGGAACGACCAGATGCGGTCCTCCACGACGGGAAGGTCCAGGTCGCTGACGGTGGCGGCGAGTTGGCGCCTGCGCCCGGCGCTCATCGTGACGGAGGTCGGATTGTGCAGGGTCGGCTGTACGTAGAGGGCGGAGAGGGGAGCCGTGCGGTGGGCGGCGGCCACCGAGTCGGGCCGCAGACCGTCCTCGTCCGTGGCCAGCGGCACCAGGGTGATGCCGAGCCGGGCCGCGATGTCCTTGACGACGGGATACGTCAGCTCCTCGACGCCGACCCGGCCGCCCGGCCGCACCAGCGAGGCGAGGGCGGCGGCGACGGACTGGCGAGCGTTGCCCGTGAAGAGGATCCGGGACGGGTCGGGCCGCCAGCCGGGAGTGGTGAGGAGAGCGGCGACGGCCTCGCGGGCGGCCGGGGTGCCGGTGGCGGCGGCCGGGCGGAGGGCCTCGGTCAGGACGTCGGGGCGCAGCAGGGGAGCGAGGGCGTCGGAGAGCAGCTCGGACTGGCCTTCGGCGGACGGGTAGTTGAGCTCCAGGTTGACGGATGTCCCCGCCTCCTCGATGAGGCCTCTGCCGGGCCGCACGGGCGCGGTGGCCCTCACGAAGGTGCCGCGTCCGACCTCCCCTACGACCAGCCCCCGCCGGACGAGTTCGCCGTACGCCCGCTCCGCCGTCGACGCGGCGATCCCGTGCCGGCGCGCGAACTTGCGCTGCGGGGGCAGGCGTTCGCCCGGGCGGAGCCGTCCGGTGGTGATGTCGGCGGCTATGCGGTCGGCGATACGCCGGTAGTCGTGCACGAGGAGCCCCCTGTGATTGCACTGAGGGCAAAGATTTTATTGCACCGAGAAGTCGGGCCGACCTAGGGTCGGCGCCATGACGGCGATCCCCCTGGTCCTGGTCCACGGCCACCCCTTCGACCACACGATGTGGCGCCCGCAGATCGAGGCGTTCTCCGCCTCCCGCCGCGTTCTCGCCCCGGATCTGCGCGGCTACGGCAGCGCGGCGGGGCTTTCCGAGGTCGAGCGGTTCGAGCGGTTCGCGCGGGACATCGAGGCGCTGCTGGACGAACTGGACGTCTCGGCCTGCGTGTTGGCGGGCCTGTCCATGGGCGGCCAGATCGCCATGGACTGCTACCGGCTCTTCCCCGAGCGGATCCGCGGTCTGGTCCTCGCCGACACCTTCCCGGCGGCGGAGACCCCCGAGGGGGTGCGGGTCCGGCATGCCATGGCTGACCGGCTGGAGCGCGAGGGGATGCGCGGGTACGCGGACGAGGTGCTGGCGAAGATGGTCGCGCCGTACGCCTCCCCCGAGGTCAAGGCACACGTCCACGGCATGATGACGGCCACCCGTCCCGCCTCCGCGGCGGCGGCCCTTCGTGCCCGCGCCGCCCGCGCCGACCACCGCGAGCTGCTCACCCGGGTCTCGGTCCCGGCGCTGGTGCTGGTGGGCGCCGACGACAGTTACACACCGGTCTCCGACGCCGAGGCCATGCACGCGCTGCTCCCGGATTCGGAACTGCATGTCTTCGAGGGGGCGGCCCACCTGCCGAACCTGGAACGGGCGGGGGAGTTCAACTCCGTGCTCGGGGAGTTCCTGGCGAAGGTCGACGCCCGCTCGTAGGCTCGGGACGGTGACCCGCCGAAGACTCGGTATCCGGACCGCCGCCCTGCTCTTCGCCGCCGTGAGCGTGATCCTGGGCTGCCGGCTCGCCGACACGGACGGCGTCACCCCCGTCCCCCAGTTCCTCGCCTTCCTGCCCTGGCTGCTCGCGCCCGCCGCGGCGGGACTGACCCTCACCCTGCTCACCCGCTGGTGGGCCGGGACGATCTGGGCGGTCGTCGTCCTCGGACTGCTGGCGTGGTTCATCGCCCCGTACGGCCGGGGCGGCGAGCCGGACGGCCGGGTGCTCACCTCCCTGCGCGTCCTCACCTCGAACGTCGAGTTCGGACGGGCCACCGACGCCCTCGTCACCGCCGTCCGCGAGGAGAGACCGGACGTCGTGTTCGTGGAGGAGTGCGAGTACGGCTGCTCGGCGACGCTGCGGCGGTCCCTGTCCGAGGACTACCCGTACCGGCGGTCCGTGGAGGGCGACGGCTCGACGGGCTCCGTCGTCCTCAGCCGCTTCCCCCTGAGGCCCGCCGCCGGGATCCCGGACGGCACCATGGGCATGCCCGGGGCCGTCGCCGACGTGCGCGGTCACACCGTACGGCTGCAACTCGCGCATCCGATGCCCCCACTGCCCGGCCAACTGGGCGTATGGCGGCGGGAGTTGCGGCGGCTGCGGGACTTCGCCGCTGCCGCGGGCGAGGCGCCCACCGTCCTGGCCGGCGACTTCAACGCCTCCCAGGACCACGCGGCCTTCCGCGCGATCCTCGACACCGGACTGCGCGACGCCGCCCGCCTCGCCGGCTCCGGACGCACGCCCAGCTGGCCGGCCCGCACCGCGCCGGTGATCGGCGCGCAGATCGACCACGTGCTGGTGTCGGCGGACTTCTCGGCCAGCGACGCCCGCTTCCTGGACCTGGCGGACACCGACCACCGTGCCCTGCTGGTGGACATCGCACTGCATGGGCCCGCCTGACCCGGGTGTTCATAATGACCCCATGTCCCGCATCGGCCTCACCCCGCCCGACTGGCTGGTCCGGAACCTCCAACCGCAACAGGCGCCCGTCAACCGGCCCGCCGTGGCCCGCGCGGCGATCGCGATGACCCTCCCCCTGGCGATCGGCCTCTGGATCGACCGGCCCCTGTACGGCGCCCTCGCCTCCATGGGCGCCCTGTCCGGAGTCATCGGCGACACCGCGGACGCGTACCGCATGCGGATCCTCAACATCGCGATCCCCCAACTGTTCGGCGCGGTCGGCGTGACCCTCGGTTCACTGGTGTACGGCCAGGGATGGCTCGCCGTCTGCGTGGTCACCGGTGTCGCCCTCGTCTCCGGGATGATCTCGACGATCGGCGCGGTCGCCTCCGTCTCAGGACTGCTCCTGCTGCTGAACTCCGTGGTGGGCGCGGGCCTGCCGATGCCGGGCGACTGGTGGCTGGCCCCGCTGCTGATGACCGGGGGCGGGCTGCTCGTCCTGCTGCTGGCCCTGCTGGCCTGGCCGCTGAGATCCGGGGTGCCGGAACGCACGGCGGTCGCGGACACGTACCGGACGGTGGCCGACCTGATGGCAGCCTGCGGTCGCGCGGAGTACGACGCGGCACGGCACGCCGTCACGCGGTCCCTGAACCAGTCGTACGACCTCGTCCTCGCCCGGCGCGCCCGCCACCACGGCCGCAGCCCCGAACTGACCCGTCTGCTGTCCCAGTTGAACGCGATCACCCCGGTGGTGGAGGCGGCCCCGGCGGCCCACCTGTCCGGCAGGCCGCTGGCACCGGAGATCCCGGAGGCGGTCCGCCACCTCGCCCGGGCGGTGGAGACGGGCTACACGGGTCCCATAGGCCTGAATCTGCCGGTTCCGGTGTCGGAGACGTCCCGGGCCGTCGACCACGCACTGCGCCACGCCGCCGAGGTCGTCGCCGTACCCGATGTGGACCCGCGCGGCATCGACGACCGCCTCGGCCGTCCGGCCGCGCTCGAGGTCCGGGCCGCCCGCGCCGCACGGAACGTCGCCCTGTCGGCGGCCTCCTGGCGCTACGGCCTGCGGCTGGCCCTGTGTATCGGCCTGGCCCAGGCGCTGGTCTCGCTGGTCCCCGTCCCCCGCTCCTACTGGGTGGCGCTGACGATCACGTTCGTGCTGAAGCCGGACTTCGGTTCGGTGTTCTCGCGGGCCCTGCTGCGGGCGCTGGGCACGGTGGCCGGGCTCGTGGTCGCGGCGGCGGTGCTCTCGCAGGTCCCGCGCGGCTGGTGGGACGTGCCGGTGATGCTGGTCCTGGCCCCGCTGATCCCCGCCTTGACCCCGCGGGGGTACGGCTACCAGACGGCCGCGATCACCCCGGTGATCCTGCTCCTGTCGGACGTCCTCAACCACCAGGGCACGGCCCTGTTGATGCCCCGCCTGCTGGACTCCCTGATGGGCTGCGCCATCGCCCTGGTCGCGGGGTATCTGCTGTGGCCGGAGAGCTGGCACACGCGGGTCGGTGACCGGCTGGCGGACGCGGTGGCGGACACGGCCCGCTATGTGGATTCCGCGTTCGGAGACTCTTCCGAGGGGGCTCGGATGCGCCGCCGTCTCTACCGCGATCTCTCCGTCATCCGCACCGAGTTCCAGCGCGCGCTGACCGAACCGCCGCCCACCGGACGCCGGGCCGCGGCCTGGTGGCCGCTGGTCGTCGCGGTGGAACGCATCGTGGACGCGACGACGGCGGCCAGGGTCCGCGTACGGCACGGCGCCCAGCCCCCGTCACCGGCCGAGGTCGTCCAGGTGACGCTGCAACTGAGGGAGTTGGCCGACGGCCTGCGCGAGGCGAAGACCCTCTACGAGGTCCGTACCGACCTCACCGGGCCCGCCGGCAGTGTGCTGGAGCCGGTACGCCAGGAGGTGGCGGCGGCGCGGGCGATCACGTCACCGCGCTGACCGCCGGCATGCCGGTGCGGGGTGGCGGTCAGCGGTCGGACTTGTGCAGGGCCTTGTCCATCGCCGCGGCCAGGCCGTTGGCTCACAGCTGGTTGACCCGGTTCCGCTCGGCGGAGTTCGGGATGGAGTTGGTGCAGGACGTGCCGGGGCCGCCGCCCGACATCAGCTCGCTGCACGGACCGGAGTAGTGGTCCGGCAGGCCGAGCACACGGCCTGTCTCGTGGGCGGTGACACGGGTCCGTCGGTCGAGGCGTACGAACCGCGCGAGTCGTTGCCCTCGCGGTAGGAGAAGTCGGTGTTCGCCGACGACCCCGACTGGAGTCTGACGTTGGACACCGAGCTGTTCCATATCTGGGCGCTGCGGCTTGTCCGGGCGCTGAACGACGGCCAGCTCGACGTGGCGTTCGTGCACGAGGTCGAGGGCTGCCCGCTGCACATCCCGCGGGAACTGTGCCTGCGGGTCCTGGTGGAACGCGAGCCGCCAGTTCGTGTCGTTGCCGGCGGACCATCCTGCGGCCGACCCCCTCTGGGGGAGGGCCACCGTGCAGCGGATGTTCCGCGCGGCCGGCGTCAACCCCGTGGTCCTGCAAGGCGACTACCACACGACCGACGCCCTGGTCGCGACCGGCGAGGTCGTCACGGTCTGCCAGCCGACCCGGGTGCCCCGCCCCGACACGGCGGTACGGCGGCTGCACGGCGACCCGCTCGGCGTACGGCTGCTGCTCGCGGCCCGCACCGAGACGGACCTGGACGGGGTCCGTCCCGCGCTGGAGGAGGCGTACTGGGAGAGCGCGCGGCAGGCACCGGCGTACCGGGAATGGCTGGAAGAGGACGGCCACCGGGAGAGGCGACCGGCGGTTCCGGCCATCCCCTGAACGGGGTCGCGCCGTCGCCGACGCCCCGTCGGCCACGTGCTCGCCGGCTTCTCCACCGTCGCCCCGCTGGTTGTCCCCCACGAGCCGAGTGGTGAACGGTGGATGGAATTGGGGGTGAATGTAACGGGGTGGACGTCCCTCGCGGGTGAAGTCCGGAAGTAGGTCTTGACGGCCGAGGCCCCCGTCACCTGCCCCTGCCCAAGATCGCGATCCGGTGCCGCTAACCTTACGTGTCCGTCCTGGCCAGGGATTGACGGGCTACAACTCATGCGAAGGGTTGCGCACATGGGCATTCTCACTCTCCTGCGGAACGCGTTCGGCGGCCGATCACGCAAGGGCGCTGCCACCGAGGCAGAGGGTGCGGTTCCTTCGCAGGAGGCGACGGAACCGAAGCTTCCGGCCCCGGCGACCGAGCCGACACCTCCCACCCCGGCGACGGCCACGGTCCCCGAGCCCCGCACCGCCACACTCTCCACCGAGTCCGAGCACGAGCTGGTCGCGGCCGCCTTCGACAAGGTGGCGGTCCCGAAACAGGGGTCTTCGACCGAGGAGGACCCGGCGCCGGCCGAGAAGACGGACACGGCAACGGACCCCGAGCCGGCGTCGGCCGAGAAGGCAGGCCCGGCAACGGAGCCCGAGCCGGCGTCGGCCGAGAAGGCAGGCCCGGCAACGGAGCCCGAGCCGGCGTCGGCCGAGAAGGCAGGCCCGGCAACGGAGCCCGAGTCGGCGTCGGCCGAGGAACCGGTGACCGAGACCGGGCGGGCCGCCGAGAAGCCGGCGGCAGAGGCCGAGGCGACCGACCAGGAACAGATCGCCGACGTTGCGACGCCTGAGGAGCCGACGGCTGCGTCCGCGCTGCCCGGCGAGGAGCCGGTCACTGCGGAGGAGGCGGCTGAGGCCGGGGCATCTGCGGAGGAGCCGGTGGCCGAAGAGCCGGTGGCGGAGAAGACGGACGTCGAGTCGCCGGTCGCGGACGAGCCGGTCGCGGAGGCACCGGTCACTGAGGAACCGGCCACTGAGGCGAGCGCCCCCGAGAAGCCGGTCGCAGAGACCCCGGACGTCGAGATCCCGGACGTCGAGGAACCGGTCGCTGTGGCCGCCTCCGAGGAGCCCGTCTCCGAGGAACCCCCCTCCGACGAGACCACGCCCGAGAAGTCCGCCTCCGAGCAGCCCGCCCCCGAAGCGCCTGCCGTTGAGGAGCCGGCGTCCGAGGAGCCCGTCGCCGAAGCGGAACCGGCCGCGGAGGTCGAGGCAACCGCTGAGGAGCCGGCCTCGGTGGAGGAATCGAAGCCGCAAGCCGCGAAGGCGGAGACGGAAGCCGCCGCAGAGGCCGAGACCGCCGTGGAACCGGAACCGGAACCGGCAGCCGAGGCCGTCCCCGATGCCGAGCCCGAAGCGACTCCGCAGCCCGAGACGGTCGTACCGCCGAAGACCGAGCCGCAGCCGACCGCCGAGGTCACCGCCGAGGTCACCGCCGCGGCAGCAGACGTGGCGCCCGCAGGTGGTGCGGGTGGGAACACCAAGGCCGTACCCGCCACCCTCCGCACGGCCTACGACGCCGCCGAGGCCACTCTCTCCACCCACGACCTCGCCGGCACCACCGCGAAGACGTACCTCGTGCTGGACCGCTCCGCGAGCATGCGCCCGTACTACAAGGACGGCTCCGCGCAGGCCCTGGGCGAGCAGACCCTCGCCCTCGCCGCCCACCTGGACCCCGAGTCCAAGGTGCCCGTCGTCTTCTTCTCCACCGAACTCGACGGCACCGGCGAGCTCACCCTCGCCGACCACGAGAACAAGATCGACGAGCTCCACGCGGGCCTCGGCCGCATGGGCCGTACCAGCTACCACGCGGCCGTCGAGGAAGTCCTCGCGCACCACACCAAGGAGTCCCCCGACACCCCCGCCCTGGTCGTCTTCCAGACCGACGGCGCCCCGGACGCGAAGACCCCGGCCACCCAGGCCCTCACGGAGGCGGCGAAGACCCACCCCGCCGTCTTCTTCTCCTTCGTCGCCTTCGGCGACCCGGAGAACAAGGCCTTCGACTACCTCCGCAAGCTCAAGCTCACGAACACGTCCCACTTCCTCGCCGGCGAGACCCCGAAGGAACTCACGGACGCGGAGGTCTACGAGGGCATCCTGGCCAACTGGCGCCCGTGACAGAAGCGGCAGCGCAGGACGGGGCCCGGCAACCGCCGGGCCCCGTCCCCGTTCCGCCACTACGCTTCCGCCCATGGCGGCCACCGGATCAGCGAAGCAGGGCGAGAAGGCGTACTACGTCTCCACCCCCATCTACTACGTCAACGACGCTCCTCACCTGGGCCACGCCTACACGACCGTCGCGGGCGACGTGCTCACGCGCTGGCATCGTCAGCGCGGCGAGAGGGTGTGGTACCTCACCGGTACGGACGAGCACGGTCAGAAGATCATGCGGACCGCCGAGGCGAACGGCGTCAGTCCGCAGGAGTGGTGCGACAAGCTCGTGGGGGAGGCCTGGAAGCCCCTCTGGGAGCACCTGGAGATCGCGAACGACGACTTCATCCGCACCACGGAGAGGCGCCACACGGACCGTGTCCAGGAGTTCGTCCAGGACCTGCACGACAAGGGCGAGATCTACAAGGGCGGTTACGAGGGCCCGTACTGCGTCGGCTGCGAGGAGTACAAGCTGCCCGGCGACCTCATCGAGGCCGAGGACGGCACACAGCTGTGTGCCATCCACAAGAAGCCGGTGGAGCTCCTCAAGGAGGAGAACTACTTCTTCAGGCTGAGCGAGTACGGCGACCGGCTCCTCGCCCACTACGAGGCCGAGCCCGGCTTCATCCAGCCCGAGTCGGCCCGCAACGAGGTCGTGAACTTCGTACGCCAGGGCCTGCAGGACCTGTCCATCTCGCGCTCCACCTTCGACTGGGGCGTCCCGGTCCCCTTCGACGACAAGCACGTCATCTATGTGTGGATCGACGCCCTGCTGAACTACGCGACGGCGGTCGGCTACAACGAGAACCCGGCGAAGTTCGAGAACACCTTCCCCGCCGACGTCCACCTCGTCGGCAAGGACATCCTCCGTTTCCACGCGATCATCTGGCCCGCGATGCTGATGGCCCAGGGCCTCCCGCTCCCCGGAAGGATCGCGGCCAACGGCTGGCTGATGGTCGGCGGCGAGAAGATGTCCAAGTCCAACCTGACGGGCATCAAACCCCAGGACCTGACCTCCCACTTCGGTGTGGACGCGTACCGCTGGTACTTCCTGCGCGCGATCGCGTTCGGCCAGGACGGCTCGTTCTCCTGGGAGGACTTCTCCGCCCGCTACACGAGCGAGCTGGCGAACGACTACGGCAACCTCGCGTCGCGCGTGGCCGCGATGGTCGGCAAGTACTTCGGCGGTGTGCTCCCCGAGGCATCGGCAGCGGGCGACGCCGAGAAGGCGATCCGGGCGGGGCTGGCGAATACCGTCACCG
Organism: Streptomyces sp. NPDC005303; assembly: GCF_040607335.1. NCBI lineage: Bacteria > Bacillati > Actinomycetota > Actinomycetes > Kitasatosporales > Streptomycetaceae > Streptomyces > Streptomyces sp. NPDC005303. The sequence goes on from NZ_JBEXGM010000020.1 coordinate 82,339, forward strand.
AAGCCGACCGGCGCATCGGCGACGACCTCGACTTCCAGGGCGGCATCCTCGCGATCTTCGACTTCGTGAAGCAGGTCAACGGCTACCTCACGGAGCAGGAACCGTGGAAGGTGGCCAAGGACGATTCACCTGAGGGCCGAGCCCGCCTGGCGACCGTCCTCTACACGGCGGCGGAGGCGCTCCGCGCGATGGCGGTCCTCCTCAACCCGGTCATGCCGGACACCTCCCACAAACTCTGGGACTCCCTCGGCGCGGAGGCCGCCCTGGGCGCCCTCGCGGACCAGAAGGTCCAGGAAGCGGGCCAGTGGGGCCGGCTCCGCCCCGGTGCGACGGTCACCAAGGGCGCGGTGCTCTTCCCTCGCCTGGAGGAGAAGCCGAGCGCGTAGTGGCTCAGGACTCGGGCTCGGCCAGCCAGGCGGTCGACTGGCCCGTACGACCGGCGATGGTCTCGAAGTCCCGGTCGTGGTGGAGCAGGGTCAGACCCGACAGCTCGGCCGTGGCGGCGAGGAGCAGGTCGAACGGTCCGGCCGAGCGGTGCTCGCCGTTGTCGGTGAGGAGCTGCTGAACCTCGCGGGCGCGCTGGTAGATGCCGTCCGGCATGAGGGTCCAGCTGAACAGTTGCCGCAGCTCCTCCTGGATGCCCTCACGGTCCGCTCGGCCGCGCGCGGAGAAGAGGATCTCCAACTCGGTCAGATCACAGAGCGCGACCAGACCGTTGTCGAGCAGTTGCCCCCACTGCTCGTCGTACGCATCGCTGCTGAGCAGGCGCACGGCAGCCGAGGTGTCGACCAGATACGGGACATCACTCATCGTCGGTGGTTCCTCTTGTCCAGGAGGATGTCGAAGTCGCCGCGCGCCCCCCTCTCACGGAGCTTGGCCAGCGCCACGGCCCGCCTGCGCCGCTTGGCGACTTCCAGCAACGCGGTGTTGACGGTGTCCTTCTTGGTCTTCGTGCCGAGCAGGAGCTGGGCTTCCGCCAGAGCCTCGTCGTCAACCTCGATGAGCAGCTTCGACATGACGGACCTCCGTATATAGACCATCTGAAGCGCAGATATATTACAGGTCCTGGCAATCCTCCCGGTCGACTACGATTTCAGAGTTCGTACGACAGCCCGGCCCCGCAGCCGGCAGCGACCTGGGAGCAGCCCCCGATGGCTCGACACCTCATCACCAGCGCCCTTCCGTACATCAACGGGATCAAGCACCTGGGCAACATGGTGGGGTCCATGCTCCCGGCGGACGTCTACTCCCGTTACCTGCGCCAGCGCGGCCACGACGTGCTCTACATCTGCGCGACGGACGAGCACGGCACCCCGGCGGAGCTGGCCGCGAAGGAGCAGGGGCTGCCGGTCGACGAGTTCTGCGCGCAGGCGCACGACGCGCAGAAGGCGGTCTACGACGGCTTCGCGCTGGCCTTCGACTACTTCGGCCGCAGCTCCAGCGAGCAGAACGTCGAGATCACCCAGCACTTCGCCCGCCGCCTCAACGAGAACGGGTTCATCGAGGAGCGGGCGATCCGCCAGGTGTACTCCCCGACCGACGGCCGTTTCCTCCCGGACCGCTATGTCGAGGGCACCTGCCCGCACTGCGGCTACGACAAGGCCCGCGGCGACCAGTGCGAGAACTGCACGCGCGTCCTGGACCCCACCGATCTGATCAACCCTCGCTCGGCGATCTCCGGCTCCACCGATCTGGAGGTCCGCGAGACCAAGCACCTCTTCCTCCTCCAGTCCAAGCTCCAGCACGAGGTCGAGGAGTGGGTCTCCCGGCACGAGGCGGACTGGCCGCAGCTGGCCTCCTCCATCGCCCGCAAGTGGCTGACCGAGGGCCTGCACGACCGCGCGATCACCCGTGACCTGGACTGGGGCGTCCCCGTCCCCTCCGACACCTGGCCGGAACTCGCGGCGGAGGGCAAGGTCTTCTACGTCTGGTTCGACGCCCCGATCGAGTACATCGGCGCGACGAAGGAGTGGGCGGACCTGGACCCGGAGAACCGGGACTGGAAGTCCTGGTGGTACGAGGCGGACGACACCGTCCGCTACACCGAGTTCATGGCGAAGGACAACGTCCCCTTCCACACGGTGATGTTCCCGGCCACCGAGCTCGGTGTGCGCGAGCCGTGGAAGAAGGTCGACTACGTCAAGGCCTTCAACTGGCTGACGTACTACGGCGGGAAGTTCTCCACGTCCCAGAAGCGGGGCGTCTTCACCGACCAGGCCCTGGACATCCTCCCGGCCGACTACTGGCGCTACTTCCTGATCGCCAACGCCCCCGAGTCGGACGACTCGTCCTTCACCTGGGAGCACTTCACGGCGACGGTGAACAAGGACCTCGCCGACACCCTCGGCAACTTCGTCAACCGCGTCCTGTCCTTCTCCAAGAAGCGCTTCGGCGAGGAGGTCCCGGCGGGCGGCGAGCCCGGTGAGGCGGAGGCGAAGCTGGGCGAGGAGATCGCCCGCCTCCTCGCGGAGTACGAGACCCAGATGGAGGCGCTCCAGTTCCGCAAGGCGGCGGCGGCGCTGCGCGCCCTGTGGTCGGCGGGCAACTCCTACCTGGAGGAGAAGGCCCCCTGGCTGGAGATCAAGACCGACAAGGACGGCGCGGCGCTGACCCTGCGCACCGCGATGAACCTGATCCACCTGTACGCGGTGGTCTCGGAGCCCTTCATCCCGGCGACGGCGAAGGCCATGCGCGAGGCGTTCTCCCTGGAGGCAGACACCGCCACCTGGGTCACCGCCGACGAGGCCCGCGCCCTGACCGCCCTCACCCCCGGCACTCCCTTCACCGTCCCCCCGGTCCTCTTCGCCAAGCTGACCGACGAGGACCTGGAGACGTACAAGGAGCGCTTCGGCGGCTCCCCGGAGTAGTCCGGAAGCCGCCCCTGGACAGTCCGGATACCGACCCGGGCATCGCCGTGTCCGCGCCAAGCCGTATGGTTTGCGCCATGGCAGTGCCCGGGGTCATTCCTGTCGCGTACGAGCCGAAGCACCGCACCGAGACGATCGGGCGGTATGCGGAGGGTCAGTTCCTGGCGTCGATCACATATGCCTTCCCTGAGGGATTTCACCTCGAGGAGGGCTGGGAAGATCAGAAACGCCTGTACGCGGTACTGCACACCTTCGACACGGAGGGCAATTACCGCGACTCGGACATCTGGTGCGCCGGCACCTGGGCGGAGCAGCAGCGCGACCCGAGCGGCGAGGCCTCGCCCCTCACCCGCGCCCAGGTGCACCGGGCGACCCTGCTCCGCAGTCTTCCCCGCCGCTCCTACACGGACATCGCGATCCGCCCCTTCAGCATCTCCCACGAGGGTGTGCGCTTCGGCCTGGTGATCCGCGAGGACGAGGGCGAGCAGTGGGCGGAGCTCTACCCTGACCGCCTCGCCTTCGCGGAGCCCTGGGACGGGACGTACGACACCTGAGCGGTGCGGCCGGCAGAGCACTCCGGAGCCCGTCGTCGTTGTGCCTCGGTACGCGAGGGCCGGGGGCTCGTGGTCCCCCGGCCCCCGCGCGTCTCGTGTGCTACTTGAGCACGCCCGCGCCGGTCGTCGTGGCCAGGGACATCGGGAGGTTCTTCACCGCGGATGCCGACGACTCCAGGCCCGCCGTCAGGGTCGGCATCCAGTTCACGCTCGTCTTCAGGTCCTTCGAGGACACGGCGTTGTACGCGGCGACCAGGTCCGTGACCGTGCCGTTGACCTGGTTGCCGGAGCCCGCGATCGCGCCCGTGCCGTCACCGCTGAGGAGCTTGGACACCTTGACGGTGGACGGGACCTTCCAGTAGTTGTCCGCCGCGACGACCTGGGCCTTGGCGCGGGAGTTGATGCTGTACTGCAGCGCGTAGCCGTTGAGCGTCGTCACGTCGTAGAAGTTGTCGTAGATGTGGATCTGGCCGACGCGGGACAGGGGCGCCCGCTGGACGATGCCCTTCCACACGTTGTGGTGGATCGAGACCCGCAGCTTGCCGCTGGGCTCGCTGTCGCTGCTGCCGATCAGCATGGTCTTGTCGTGGTTGGTGAACTGGTTGCGGGAGACGGTCACCAGGTCCGAGCTCTTGGTGATGTCCAGCGCCCCGTCGTGGATCTGGTACTCACGGCCGAAGTACTTCGGGTTGGCGGTGTCCAGGTGCGGCGCGTCCGTGAACGAGTTGTGGTCCGCCCAGACATGGGTCGCGCCGCGCAGGGTCACCGAGTCGTAGTTGGAGTTCCAGTTGCCGTCGGCGCCGTCCGTCGGGTCCCACTGCGGGAAGCAGTCCTCGGTGGCGGCGAAGGCGAGGTTGCGGACGATGACGTTGTCCACGTTCTGGATCTGGAGCATGCCACCGGAGATCCCGGCCTTCGTGCCCGGCTCCCCCACGATCGTGGTGTTCGCGGGCACCTTGAAGACGATGTTCGCTGCCTGCTTCTTCTGCGCGGCGGCACGCGCGGTCTCCTGTGTGCCGGACGGCAGCTTCGAACGGCCGTAGGTCGCCGGGTCGAACGCCTTCAGGTAGGAGGAGAGCGAGTAGCCCGTCCCGGACGCGTAGTTCGCGCAGGTCAGCTTCTTGCCGGCGGCGTCGGTGTTGGCGTCGATCGTGCCCTTGACCTTGATGATCCGCGGGGTGGTGTCGGACGCGGACCCGAGCGCCTTCACGAGCTGCGCCCGCGTGGAGACGGTGAAGGTGTGCGCGGAGTCGGCCTTCGTGCCACCGGTCGTGCCCGTGCCGGACGACGCCCAGCCGTCCTTCGCGGCGAGCGTCTGGTGGTACAGGTCCACGGCCTGGGCGTTCGCGTTCATCACGACGGCACCGGCACCGACGCCCGCGGCCACCACGGCGGCGGAGACGACCAGGGTGCGGCGGGTGCGGAGGGACCGGCGGTGGGAGGCAGAGGCCACGGGGGGATTCCTTACGAGCGGTGGTGGGACATGTGCGTTTCATGGAGCACCGGTGAAGGCGCTTCCGTCCTCAAGTAGCCGCCGGGATCAAGGGGGTTGCCGCGACGCACATTTTTTTCGTACTGCCTCCCCACGCGTCTCCACCCAGCCTTCACGGGACTCCGGCCTCCTCCGCGCCTCACACCCGCCCCTCCTTACCCGGCCTTCACCCCTCTCTTACCTGTGGGTAAGGTTTGCTGACTCATAGGAAAGGACCCTCAGTTGGGCAGACACGCCCCGAGACGAGCGGGCCGTGCCACGCTCGTCTCCGCCCTGGCCGTAGCGGTGGCGGCCGGTTCGATCACCCTGTTCTCCAGCACCGAGGACACCGGCGCGCAGGCGGCCACGACCGCGTCCGGCGGCACCACCGAGATCGTCCTGGACGATCCCCGCAGCACCACCCCCCGCACCGATCGCCTGCTTGCCGCGGGCGCGACCGGCTTCCTGCACCGCCGGTCGGGGGTCGCGGGCCTGCTGTGGACGGGCTATGGGGACGGCATCACCGTCCCCGTCGAGGGCCCGACCGGGGTCTACCAGCCGACCACCACCAGCTGCTACGACATCTCCGCGCGCTGTGCCTCGGGCGTGTTCGGGCAGGCCGCCGACACCGTGGCCCTGCCCCACCGCACCTACGGCGACCCGGTGTCGCTGTGGAGCCCGGGCGGCGGCGCCCTCAGGACCGTGGACCTCCGCCAGTCGGCCACCCGGGTGGGCACCTACGGCGAGACCACCGTCACGGTCGAGTGGAACGGTGTCGTCGAAGGCCAGGAGCTGGACGGCTATGTGCTGCACCTGGTCGACCTGGTCGACGGTCAGCAGCGCGACCGCGTGGTCTCCGGCCTGCCCGCCGACGGGACCTGGGAGGGCAACACCGGGCGCACCGGCGACGCGAAGGGCGCCCTGCTGAGCTACCCGGTCCGCGACGAGAACGGCGACTTCACGTCGTACACCGTCGGCTACCTCGACTTCGCCACCGCCGAGCTGACCCCGGCCTTCACCGGACTGTCCCGGGAGTCGGTGCCGGAGGTCGTGCTCACCGAGGACCACGTCGGCTGGTACACCGAGGCCTCCGGCCTGCACCTCAAGCCCCGCGCCGACCTCACCGCCGCCGAGAGCACCCCGGTGGCCGGCGAGGACCTGCCCGGCACCCCGGTGCCCGTCCTGACCGACGACTGGCTGGTCCTCGCCACCGACGGCGGCCCCGTCCGGGCCGTCTCCCTGGCCGACGGCACCACGAAGACCCTGCTGACGTGGTCGTACGGCACCCCCCTGGCCGCCCCCGACGGGACCGCGCTGGTCACCGGCGGCTCCGCCGCGGCCGACTGGTGGGTCCAGCGCGTCGTCACCGGCGCGGACGGCACCCCGCAGCTGAAGAAGATCGCCAAGGTGCCCCCGCTGGAGAACGCCAAGACGGGCGTCGCCCTGAGCCGGGGCAGCCTGCGGGTGGCGGAGGACAGCTCCACCAGCTCCATGGACACCACCTCGGTCCGCGCCCTCACCACCGACGGCAGCACCGGGCTGACCGCCTCCGCGGCCACGGCCGGCGACTCGGTGGCCGCCAAGTGCCCCTACCCGGGCACCACCTGCTCCGCACTGTGGGGCAACAGCGTCACGGGCCCCGAGGACGTCTTCCTCAACACGTTCGCCGACGTCAACGAGGGCGGCAGCGGCCTGGAGAACGCCGACCAGCTCGTCGCCATCAGCGACGGCACGTCCAACAACACGCTGACGTACGGCACCCAGGACGGCACGATCGTCGACGTCTCCGACAACTACGCCGTCTACAACTCGGGCGGTACGACCCCGACGCAGTACATCGGTGAGTTCGGTTACGGCGATCCGCTCAAGCGCTCGGTCCGCGCCGCCGCCCTGAACGGGTCCGTCCTGTGGAGCGCGACCACCACCGCGGGCAGGCTGACCTCGTACAGCCTGACCGCCAAGAAGACCCTCGCCACGGTCGACGTCCCGAACCTCGGCTGTGTGCCGGACGAGCTCCAGGCGGCGGGCCGCTGGGTGTACTGGTCCTGCGCCGGCGCCCCGGCGGGCGTCTACGACACCAAGGCCGCCAGGTCGGTCGCAGTCACCCCCGGTGACGTCCTGCTCGGCGACGGCTTCACGGTCCGCCACGACCACGGGACCGACCAGCTGGTCCTCACCGACACGACGACCGGTGCCACCCGCGTCGTCGCCTCCGGTCTGCCCGACTCGGGTCTCTCCGTGGACCGCCGCTTCCGGTGGACGGTCGACGAGTACACGGGCCTGGTCGCCTGGTTCGACACGTTCGAGCAGACCCATGTGGCCACCACCGGCATCACCCCGTCCGCGGTGACGGCGTTCCGCACCGAAGCCGAGGGCTACGTGGAGCCCGGCTCCACGACGGCCTGGACCGGCCAGTGGGAACTGTCCCGCCCGGTCACCTCCTGGTCGCTGACCTTCACCTCGGTGCAGAGCGGCGCGACCGGCAGGGCCACCCGCACCCTCACCGGCGGCGCCGCCTCGGCGGAGGTCACGGCGAACTGGAACGGCAAGACGTCGAGCGGGATCCCCTTCCCCCACGGCGGCTTCACCTGGACGCTGAAGGCGACCGGCCTGGGCACGACCGCCCCGGTCACGGTGACGAGCGGCGAGGGCTACCTGTTGCACGGCTCGGCGGTCCGCCACGACTTCGTCAGCCCCGACGGCCCGGACGGCCGCGGCGACCTGCTCACCCTCAACTCCTCCGGCGGGCTGACGTTCCAGGGCGGCACCGGCACAGGGAAGTTCGGCGAGAAGGTCAGCGCCGGCGGCTGGCCCACCACCATCAGGGCGATCCCCTTCGGCGACCTGAGCGGCGACCGCTGCAACGACGTCCTGGTCCGGCTGAGCAGCGGCGCCCTGCGCCTGTACAAGCCCGGCTGCGGCTCGGCGGTCAAGCCGTCGACGTCGTACACGACCCTGAACGCCGGCGGCTGGAACCAGTACGACGTGCTGACCTCGCCCGGTGACCTCAGCGGCGACGGGCGCCCGGACCTGATCGCGCGAGGGGCGTCCAGCGGCACGGTCTACCTCTACAAGGGCACCAGCACCGGCAAGCTCTCCGCACGCGTGAAGCTCTACGACAACTGGAAGGGCTACAAGAAGATCGTCGGCGCCGGCGACCTCAACGGCGACGGCAGGGCGGACCTCGTCTCCCGCGACACCGGCGGTGCACTGTGGCGCAACAGCGGTGACGGCAAGGGGTCGTTCGGGGCGAGAGCGAAGATCGCGACCGGCTTCGGCAGCTACAAGTTCCTTTCATAGAGGGGGAAGTCCACCGGCGGTGATATTGCCGAGGGCGCCCGGGGCCATGCGGTCCCGGGCGCCCTCGTATGTGGTCGCGGAGGGCGTCAATTGTTGTCGTTCGTCGCGTCCGGGTCGACGCCCATCGTGATCGAGCCGATGACGCCCTTGGCGATGTTCTTCTTGTTGTACTTCAGCTTGAGCAGGCCGCCGGTGGTGCCGCTCTGGTCGTAGATCGTGTCCTCGGTGAGCGTGGTGCGCTCGGTGGTGCTGGTCGAGTACGGCTCGACCTCGGCGGAGGCCAGCACGGACTCCTCGTCGAAGAAGAACTGGCCGGTGTGGCAGGTGTTGCCGCCCTCGTACCCGGCGTCCGTCCACTCGCCGTTGACGTGCACCTTGGTGTGGATGTGCACACAACGACCCCGGTACCAGCCCGGGAAGATCGTCCTGAAGGTGACCTGGCCGTGCCTGTCCGTCTTCCAGGTGCCGCGCAGATAGCGCTCGTCGTCGGTGGGCTCCTCGTGGCCCCCGCCGCCGGTGCCTCCGGTCGGAGCGCCCGACGGCGGCTCGCCCGTGGGGGTGCCGGAGGGGGTGCCGGACGGTGCGTCGGTCGGGGCGGTGCCGCCACCGCCGGTCGACAGGCTCTCGTAGCCCGAGTAGATGCCGAGCGCGTCGCAGTGCCAGATGTCCACGGCCGCGTCGCGGATCGGCTTGCAGGTCTCGGAGTCGATCACCTTGAGCTGGAGGGTGAGGGGGATACCCTCCTTGTCCTCGGTGATGTCCTGGCGGATCTTGTCCGCGTCGATGTAGTACGGCCCCTCGGTGGTCTCCGAGGTGAGCTTGTAGCAGGCCTCGGCGGCGGTGGAGGTGCTGCTCGCGGCCGCACTCGTGCTCGTCTCGCCCGCGAAGGCACCCGACGCGGCGAGGGTGCCGCCCGCGCCCACCGCCACGGCCGCGCCCGCTCCGGCGACGACGACCTTGCGTCGCGTGAGGTCCTTCTTGTGTTTCGGCTGGTTTCCCGTCATGAAAGGCGAAGTTAGGTAAGAAGGCTGTCCTCAGCATGGGAGCGGACTGTGGCTTGCTGTGCGCGGCGGAGACGCACGCGGAGGGGCCCGAAACCGGTGCCGGTTTCGGGCCCCTCCGGAAGAAATGCCGCCTACTTCGGCTGCGGCTTGCGCACCGACAGGTGCAGCTCCCTCAGCCGGGCCTCCTCCAGCTCCGTCGGCGCACCCATCATCAGGTCCTGGGCGTTGCCGTTGAGCGGGAAGGAGATGGTCTCGCGGATGTTCGGCTCGTCCGCGAGGAGCATGACGATGCGGTCGACACCGGGGGCGATGCCGCCGTGCGGCGGGGCGCCGAAACGGAACGCGCGCAGCATGCCCGCGAACTTCTCCTCGACGGTCTCGCGGTCGTAGCCCGCGATCTCGAAGGCCTTGAGCATGATCTCGGGCTCGTGGTTCCGGATCGCGCCGGAGGACAGCTCGACGCCGTTGCAGACGATGTCGTACTGCCAGCCGAGGATGTCCAGCGGGTCCTGGGTCTCCAGGGCCTCAAGGCCGCCCTGCGGCATGGAGAACGGGTTGTGCGAGAAGTCGATCGCGCCGGTCTCCTCGTCCTTCTCGTACATCGGGAAGTCGACGATCCAGCAGAACCGGAAGACGTTCTCCTCGAAGTGCCCGGCGCGCTTGGCGGCCTCGACGCGGACCGCACCCATGATCTTGGAGACCTCGTCGAACTCGCCCGCGCCGAAGAACACGGCGTGACCGGCGGCCAGGTTCAGGCGCTTGGTCAGCTCGGCGACGTTCTCCTCGGTGAGGAACTTCGCGATCGGGCCGGTCAGTGAACCGTCCTCGGTCACCCGCACCCAGGCCAGGCCCTTGGCGCCCTGCGAGACCGCGAAGTCACCGAGCTGGTCGAAGAACTTGCGCGGCTGCGCGGAGACGTCCGGCACCGCCAGCGCGCGCACATGCTTGCCGGCGAACGCCTTGAACTCCGAGCCCTCGAAGACATCGGTGATGTCGACGAGCTCCAGCTGGGCACGCAGGTCCGGCTTGTCGGAGCCGTACTTCAGCATCGCCTCGCGGAACGGGATCCGCGGGAACGGGGACGTGACGTGACGGCCGTTGCCGAACTCCTCGAAGAGTTCGGTCATGAGCTTCTCGATCGGCTGGAAGACGTCCTCCTGCTCGACGAAGCTCATCTCGACGTCGAGCTGGTAGAACTCGCCCGGCGAACGGTCCGCGCGCGCGTCCTCGTCACGGAAGCAGGGCGCGATCTGGAAGTAGCGGTCGAAGCCGGAGATCATCAGCAGCTGCTTGAACTGCTGCGGCGCCTGCGGGAGGGCGTAGAACTTGCCCGGGTTCAGTCGAGAGGGGACCACGAAGTCACGGGCGCCCTCGGGGGAGGTCGCGGACAGGATCGGGGTCGCCATCTCGTTGAAGCCGAGGGCGACCATCTTCGAGCGGATCGAGGCGATCACCGACGACCGCAGCATGATGTTCTTGTGCATGCGCTCGCGGCGCAGGTCGAGGAAGCGGTACTCCAGGCGCCGCTCCTCGTTGACGCCGTCCTCGGTGTTGATCGTGAACGGCAGCGGGGCGGCCGCGCCGAGCAGCTCGACCTCGCCGACCTCGACCTCGATCTCACCGGTGGGCAGGTCCGTGTTGACGTTCTCGGTGCCGCGGGAGACGACCTTGCCGTCGACGCGGACCGTGGACTCCTTGGTCAGCTTGTCGAGGGCCTCGTACGCGGGCGTGCCGGGACGGGCGACCAGCTGCGTGATGCCGTAGTGATCGCGCAGATCGATGAAGAGGATGCCGCCCAGGTCGCGCCGATTGTGCAGCCAGCCACTCAGTCGGACGTCGGTGCCGACGTCAGAGGAGCGGAGCTCGCCGCAGGTGTGGGACCTGTACCGATGCATCGTCGTTCATCCAGTCTTCGCGGATCGGGGGCGTGTTTCACGTGAAACAGCTCCCAGCCTACCGGGGCCCCCGAGATCGCCTCCCCATGATTACGACTCGGCCAACAGTGGCACTCCCGGATCTCCTGTTCTTAAAGTGGGGCAATGCGCACTGGTGAGCCCCTGCCCGCCGTGGGGGACGTCCTCACCGCCCTCGCGACCGGCCTGTGGCACTGGGACACGGCCACGGAACTGGTCACGGTCGATGCCGAGGCCGCTCGGCTGCTCGGCCTGCCCCCGGAACCGGCAACCCTCACGGAAGCCCAGGCCAGGGCACGTCTGCATCCGGTCGACTGGAACGAGATCATCAGCGTCGTCGGGCTCGCCGTCGCCGAGGACACGCTCGCCGAGGTCCGCATCAGGATCATGGACGAGCGGGGCCATGTGACTCGTACCGTGCGCAGCCGCTCCAAGCCGTCGTACGACGCGGACAAGAAGTCGTTCCGGCTCATCGGCACCCTCCAGGAGGTCACCGAGCCGACGCCCGGCACCCCCGCCGGACGCACCGCCGTCACCGGTGACTGGCGCCGCTCCCGCGAGGCCTTCCTGCTGGACGCGGGCCGCGCCCTGGCCGAGGCCCGCTCCACCGCCGAGGTGCTTCGGGTGGCCGCGGGCCTGTCCATGCCGGGCTTCAGCCCCGACGGCCTGGCCGTCTTCGGCGTCGAGGGCGACCGTCTGACGATCATCGGCCACCACGGCCAGCAGCCCGGCGACGAGAGCCCCTTCTCCCACATGTCCCTGGAGACGGACTACCCGGCCGCCGAGGTCGTGCGCACCGGCCGTGCCGTCTATCTCTCCAGTCCCGAGGCCTACCGCACCCGCTACCCGGTCACCTGGCCGCTCGCCCAGCGCTTCGACCGCCAGTCCTGGGCGTTCCTGCCGCTGACGGTGGCCGGCCGCACGATGGGCGCGTGGATGGCGGGCTTCGCCTACCCGGTCGCGTTCACACCCGACGAGCGCTCGGTGCTCACCACGGTGGCACGCATGCTGGCCCAGGCGCTGTCCCGCGCGGGCCTGGCCGAGTCGGAACGCGAACTGACCGACGGCCTCCAGCGCTCGATGCTCCCCACCCTGGGCCCGGAGATACCGGGCATGACCGTCGCCGCCCGCTATGTCCCCACCGGCGGCGGCCTGCAGGTCGGCGGCGACTGGTACGACATGATCCCGCTGCCCGGCGGCACCTCCCGGACGAAGCCCGGGGAAGGACGGTTCGCCCTGGTCATCGGGGACGTCCAGGGCCATGACGTGCGGGCGGCGGGCCTGATGGGCCAGCTCCGCATCGCGCTGCGCGCCTACGCCGCCGAGGGCCACCGCCCCGACGCGGTCCTCTCCCGAGCCTCACGCTTCCTCAACGGCATGACCTACGGCGTCGACGACCCCTCCGACACGCGCTTCGCGACCTGCCTGTACGTCGAGGTCGACCCGGTGACCGGCGTCCTGGAGGTGGCGCGGGCAGGCCACCCCGACCCGGCGACCCGCAAGGCCGACGGCACCGTCCTGGCCCGCCGTACGGCCGGCGGCCTCCCCCTCGGCATCGACCCGGACGCCGACTACCCCACGACCCGGATCGCGCTGGAGCCCGGCGAGACGCTGCTGCTGTGCACCGACGGACTGATCGAGACCGGCGGCCACGACTTCGAGACCGGCTGGAAGCGCATCCGCACCATCCTGGAGAGCCACGACGGCGACCTGGAGGAACTCGCCGACGCCCTGGTCCAGGCCGTCCACGGCCCCTCCTCCCACCACACCATCGGCCCACTCGTCGACCGCCGCGAGGACGACATCGCGGTCCTGCTGCTGTGCCGGCAGGGAGACGCCTCCTGCGGGGACACGGTCGTCGCGGCGCCGACGGTCCGCCGCACGATGCTCTCGGTGGCGCAGGCGGAACCCGAACGGGTCGCGGTCGCCCGCCAGCAACTGCGCGAGCTGCTGCACGACTGGCCCTCCGCCGACCAGGTCGACTCGGCGGTCCTGCTGCTGTCCGAGATGCTGACCAACGTCCTCGTCCACACCGACGCGGACGCGCTGCTGCTCGCGGAGGTCCGCGGCGAGACGGGCGAGCGCAGGATGCGGATCGAGGTCACCGACACCAGCGACGACCTCCCGCACAAACGCCGCCCCGGCGAACTGGCCTCCTCGGGCCGCGGCCTGATGCTGATCGAACTGCTCGCGGACGGGTGGGGAGTGGACCCCCAGGGCGAGGGCAAGAGCATCTGGTTCGAGCTCTACGAGTCCTCGGGCGAGCCCTCCATGTAACGCACGTCAACGCTCGACACGTCGTCACCCGTTCGGGTGTGCACCGAGCGACTGGCGGCGACGGCCACCGCACCGCCTGCACGATGAGTGCCCTGCCGTGATCCCACCGCACGCAAGGAAGTCGCATGGGCAAGCCCGCATCCCCGAAGGACCGTGCCAAGGGGTCCTCGTTCTCGCTGTCGTACGAAGGCGCCCAGCGTGACCCCTCCCCGTCCAACCACATCAAGCTGGGGACCGGCGGATTCTCTTTCAAGGGTTCGACCAAGGCCCTGATCGCCCTCGCGGTGCTGACCTTGGCCGGCGGGGCGACCTATCTGACGCTGACGACCGGTCAGGATCAGGGCAACCCGAGCGGCGCGAGCGTGACACCGGGCACGAGCGCGACATCGAGCGGGGGAGGCAGCGTCGCGGAGGCGCCGACGAAGTCCGGCTCGCCGACGTCCCCGACGTCGGGTGTCACTCAGGCAGCCGGCGCGGCAGTGGCGACCGTACGGGAGCACCGCAAGGTCGTCCTGCGATCCGGATCCAACGTGGATCTGGACTTCACCAACTCCCTTCCCGACATCATCTTCTCCCTCCCGGCGAACACCGCCGACGGCTACACCATCGCCGGCGAGAACGGCGACCTCGCCACCGTCAACGGCCCCGCGACCGCCGAGAGCTGCGCCGCGGCCACCGACTTCGGGTTCGCCATCGACCAGAAGAACATCCGCAAGGGACTCACGGCGTGCGTCCTCACCGACGAGAACCGGGTCGCGGCCATCACCGTCCTCGGCTGGCAGACGGACGACGTGAACTACGAGGGCGGCTTGTCGTCCGTCACCATGGATGTCACCACCTGGGACAAGCCCCAAGGCGCGGCCTGACGCCCGGGCGAGCGATCCATACCGTTCTCTGCCCCCTCGGGTGACCCGAGGGGGCAGAACGAGCATCCATGCCGGAGGAGGACCTACAGCCCGCCCTCGGTCATTCCGTGAACGGCCGGTACCGTCCCCAGCCGCCCCTTCTGGAAGTCGTCGAACGCCTGCTGGAGCTCCTCGCGGGTGTTCATGACGAACGGGCCGTAGTGGGCCATCGGCTCACGGATGGGCCGGCCGCCCAGCAGCACGACCTCCATGTCCGGTGTGTGGGAGTCCTGCTTCTCGTCCGCGCGGACGGTCAGCGAACCGCCGGCGCCGAAGACCGCGGTCTGGCCCAGATGGATCGGACGACGCTCGGCACCCACCGAGCCCTTGCCCGCCAGCACGTACGCCAGCCCGTTGAAGTCCTCCCGCCACGGCAAGGTGATCTCGGCACCCGGCGCCACCGTCGCGTGGATCATCGTGATCGGGGTGTGCGTGATACCGGGACCCTGGTGACCGTCCAGCTCACCGGCGATGACGCGGAGCAGCGCGCCTCCGTCCGGCGTCGACAGCAGCTGCACGCTGCCGCCCCGGATGTCCTGGTACCGCGGCGCCATCATCTTGTCCTTGGCCGGCAGGTTCACCCACAGCTGGAGACCGTGGAAGAGTCCGCCGGACATGACGAGCGCCTCCGGCGGCGCCTCGATGTGGAGAAGACCCGAGCCGGCCGTCATCCACTGGGTGTCGCCGTTGGTGATGGTGCCGCCACCACCCTGTGAGTCCTGGTGGTCAAAGATCCCGTCGATGATGTACGTGACGGTCTCGAAGCCGCGGTGCGGGTGCCACGGGGTCCCCTTCGGTTCCCCTGGCGCGTAGTCCACCTCACCCATCTGGTCCATCATGATGAACGGGTCCAGATGCCGGTAATGGATCCCGGCGAACGCCCGGCGCACCGGGAAACCCTCGCCCTCGAAACCACTCGGCGCGGTCGTCACGCCGAGGACGGGACGGGCCACCGCGTCCGCCGTCGCGGCCACGCGCGGCAGGGTCAGCGGGTTGTCGACAGTCACTGCAGGCATGTCGGTACCTCCTTGTGGAACGAGTTTAGTTGAGCGTTGAACTTTCTGCCACCTCTAACGGCAGAAGCCCGGAGGGCATTCCCTCCAGGCTTCTCCGCGGTCCCACAACCCCTGAAGAGGTCAGGCAGCGAGTTCCGGTTCCCGATCGGCGGCCTTCTCCGGGGTCGGCCGGTCCTCCCGCATCACCAGCGCCGCCAGCAGCGCCGCCGCCAGGACACCGATCGCGCTGACCGTGAAGGTCGTCGCCATGGAGGCGGTGAAGGCTTCGCGGGCCGCTGTCACCAGCCCCGGGTCCTGCAGGGCGACCGCTCCGGCTATCGAGTGCCTCGCCTGCTCCGGCGTCCCCTCCGGCATCCGGTCCGCGAAGCCGCTCGACAGGAGCGAACCCAGGATCGCGATGCCGAGAGCGGTGCCGGCCTGCTGGACCGTGTCGTTCAGGGCCGAGCCGACGCCCGCCTTGTCCTCGGGGATGGTGCCCATCAGCGCCGCCACCGCGGCGGGCATCGCCAGGCCCGCGCCGAGCCCGAGCAGGCCGAGTGCGACCGCCGGGACGGTGAAGCCGGAGTCCGCCGAGACGGTGGTCAGCAGGGCGAAGCAGGCCACCATCACCAGCATGCCCGCAAGGATCACCCGTCGGTTGCCGTACCTCGCGGCGAGCTTGACGCCGACGCCGTTTCCCAGCAGGGCCGTGACCGCCAGCGGCAGGAAGGCCAGTCCCGCTTTCACCGGTGAATAGCCGAGCACGAACTGGAGGTACTGGGTGAGAACGAGCAGCAGACCTCCGTTGCCCGTCTGAACCAGGGCCAGCGAGAGCGAACCGCCGCTGAAGTTGCGGTGCTTGAAGAGGACCAGCGGGACCATGGGGGACTTGGTGACGTTCTCCCAGATGACGAAGCCGACCAGGGAGCCGAGGGCCACGGGCAGGGCGGCCGTCCACACGCCGTGCTGCGGGAGCTCGATGATCCACCAGACCAGTGCGGTCATCCCGGCGGCCGACAGCACCGCGCCCAGCGGGTCTGCCTTCTGCCAGGGCGCCTTCGACTCCGGCATCAGGATCAGACCGGCGACGATCGCGAGGCCTACCACCGGCACGTTGAGAAGGAAGATCGACTGCCAGGAGAAGTGGTCGATCAGGAGGCCGCCGAGCACCGGGCTGCCGACCAGGCCGAGCATCGCCACCGAGCTCCAGGCCGCCATCGCCCTGCCGCGCTCGTCCTCGTCGAAGACGGTGATGAGGATCGAGAGCGTGGACGGCATGATCAGCGCGCCACCGACGCCCATCGCGACGCGGACGGCTATCACCTCGCCGGGCGTGGTGCACCAGAGCGCGGCCAGCGAGGCGGCCCCGAAGAGCAGGAGTCCGATCAGCATCACCTTGCGGCGGCCGAACCGGTCGCCGAGGCTGCCCGAGGTGAGCAGCAGGCCGGCGAAGACCAGGATGTAGGAGTCCAGGATCCACTGGGTGTCCTGGGCGCTCGCTCCGATCTCCTCCGTCATGACCGGCACCGCGACGGTCAGCGCCATGCTGTCGACGACGAGCACCAGGCTGCTCAGGCAGAGCACGACCAGGATCCACCAGCGGCGTGGATTGCGGACTTCCAGGGTGTTCATGACGTTCCCCTCCGACTTCGTGACACCGTTCCCTCGATGCGAACACTGTACGCATAGTGGAACGGTGTTCGCAAGCATCGATTGTTGTACGCTGATCGCGAACGTCGTACGCAGCAGGTCGGGCCGCAAGAGCAGGAGTAGCGATGACGACGAAGCCGCCCCCCATCCCCTCCGTCTGGGCCCGCCCCCAGCGGGAGCCCGACCAGCCGGCGCTCAGCCGTGCCGCCATCGTGCGCGAGGCGATCGTCATGCTGGACGCGGAGGGCGTCGAAGCCCTGAGCATGCGCAAGCTCGCCACCCGGCTGAACGCGGGCGCGGCCTCGCTCTACCGGCACGTGGCCACGAAGGACGAGCTGATGGAGCTGGCGGTGGACGAGGTCGCCGCGGAGATCCACGTCCCCTCGGCCGACGGGACGGACTGGCGGGCGGCCGTCACGGAGGCGGCCCGCTCCTTCCGTACGACGGCCCTACGGCACCCGTGGCTGCCCCCGGTCCTCGGCCAGGCGGGCCTCGCCTATCTGGGCCCCAACCTGATGTCCTACTCGGAGCGGCTGGCGGCCCTGTTCACGGCCGCCGGATTCCCGGACCCGGGCACGGCGATCGACGCGGTGCTGTCGTACGTGATCGGCATGAGCACCACGGAGGCCGCCTGGCTCACCACGGTCACCCGGTCCGGCGACTCAGAGTCGGGCCTCATCGCCCGGCTCCTGCCCGCGGTACAGCAGGCCACGGCCCCGCACAGCCATCTGGCCCAGGGCTACACCGAGACGGAGGAGGCGGCCACGACCGACCCGGCGGCCCTACGGGAAGCGAAATTCGAGGCCGCCCTGGGGATCGTCCTGGACGGCCTGTCACTGCGGCTGCGAGCACCGGGTTCCTGACGGCGACGCGGTGAGCGCCGAGGGCCCCGGCGGCCCGGGCACGCGCTACCCGTACATCCGGCGCATCGCGAACTCGACCATCTGCTCCACGGCCTTCGCGTCGAAGACGATCCGGTGCTCGCCCTCCATGTCGAGGACGAAGCCGTAGCCCGTCGGCAGCAGGTCGAGGACCTCCGCGCCGGTGATGACGAAGTACTTGGACTCCTTGCCCGCGTACCGCCGCAGTTCCTTGAGCGTGGTGAACATGGGGATCACCGGCTGCTGGGTGTTGTGCAGGGCGAGGAAGCCGGGGTTGTCACCGCGCGGGCAGTACACCTTGGACGTGGCGAAGACCTGCTGGAAGTCCTCCGCCGCCATCTGCCCGGTGGTGAAGGCACGCACCGCGTCGGCGAGCGAGGGCGGGGACGGCTCGGGGTACAGCGGCGGCTGCTGGCCGTACCCGCCCACACCGCCGGCCATGGGCTGCTGCGGCGGGACGCCGTACTGCTGCTGGGCACCAGCGTTCTGGTCGTAGCCGTACATGGGCGTAAGAGTACCGAGGGGAGTGGGGCGGCGGGCGGCTACCGTCACCCCGGAAACCGACAGCGACCCGACAGCGGCCGGCCCTGGGTTTCGGGCGGCCCGCGCTCGTAGCGTCGATGCATGCACAGACACGGTGACGACGAGGTCCACGAGCACGACAGAGGGCTCTCCCACGACCTTCCCGTGCTCGCCCGCCGACGGATGATCCGGCTGCTGGCGGGCGCGGGGGCGGGGGCCGGCCTGGCGGCCCTGGTGGGCTGTACCGCCGAGGACAGCTCTTCCGACCAGACCTCCGCCTCCACCTCCGCGGCGGACTGCGCCCCCGTCCCCGAGGAGACGGCCGGCCCCTACCCCGGCGACGGCTCGAACGGCGTGAACGTACTGAAGGAGAGCGGGGTCGTCCGCACCGACATCACGCACAGCTTCGGTGATTCCGCGGGCGGGACCGCCGAGGGCGTCCCCCTGACCTTCACACTCACGGTCGTGGACGCCGACTCCGGCTGCGGGACCCCGCGCAAGGGCGCCGCCGTCTACGTCTGGCACTGCGACCGCGAGGGCGGCTACTCCCTGTACACGGAAGGCGTCACCGACGAGAACTACCTGCGGGGCGTCCAGGAGACCGACGCGCGGGGGCGGGTGACGTTCACCAGCGTCTTCCCCGGCTGCTACACCGGCCGCTGGCCGCACATCCACTTCGAGGTCTACGGCAGCCTGGCGGACGCCACGAGGGCCACCGCGATCACCAGCACCTCACAGCTCGCCCTCCCCAAGGACGTCTGCGACACCGTGTACGCCACCGAGGGTTACGAGCGGAGCGTGGACAATCTCGGCCGGCTCTCCCTGGAGTCGGACAGCGTCTTCAGGGACGGCCACGACCAGCAGCTCGCGGCGGTGGAGGGGAGCGTCGAGGCGGGGTACACCGCCACGTTGACCATCGCGGTGTGAACCGTCACAGATGGCCGGATCGGGGTTGCAACTTATTACCGACGGGTAGCATCATCGTAGCTACTTGTTGGTACGTGAACTAGCGCGAGGAACCAAGTGCCTCGCCGATCTCTTGACGGAGCCGTCGCCATGGGGCACTACAAGTCGAATCTGCGCGACATCGAGTTCAACCTCTTCGAAGTACTCGGTCGCGACAAGCTGTACGGGACCGGGCCCTTCGCGGAGATGGACGTCGAGACCGCGAAGAGCATCCTGGAGGAGCTGACCCGCCTCTCCGAGAACGAGCTGGCGGAGTCCTTCGCGGACGCCGACCGCAACCCGCCGGTCTTCGACCCCGAGACGAACACCGCGCCGGTCCCGGCGTCCTTCAAGAAGAGCTACAAGGCCTTCATGGACTCCGAGTACTGGCGGCTCGGCCTGCCCGAGGAGATCGGCGGCACCACCGCGCCCCGCTCCCTCATCTGGGCCTACGCGGAGCTGATCCTCGGCGCCAACCCGGCCGTGTGGATGTACTCCTCCGGCCCGGCCTTCGCGGGCATCCTCTTCGACGAGGGCAACGACGTGCAGAAGCACATCGCGAAGATCGCCGTGGAGAAGCAGTGGGGCTCCACCATGGTCCTCACCGAGCCGGACGCCGGCTCGGACGTGGGCGCCGGCCGCACCAAGGCGGTCCAGCAGGAGGACGGCTCCTGGCACATCGAGGGCGTCAAGCGCTTCATCACGTCCGGTGAGCACGACATGGAGGAGAACATCCTCCACTACGTGCTCGCGCGGCCCGAGGGCGCCGGTCCCGGCACCAAGGGGCTGTCCCTCTTCCTCGTCCCCAAGTACCTCTTCGACTTCGAGACCGGCGAGCTGGGCGAGCGCAACGGCGTCTACGCCACCAACGTCGAGCACAAGATGGGCCTGAAGGCCTCCAACACCTGCGAGATGACCTTCGGCGACCGCCACCCCGCCAAGGGCTGGCTCATCGGCGACAAGCACGACGGCATCCGCCAGATGTTCCGCATCATCGAGTTCGCCCGCATGATGGTCGGCACGAAGGCGATCTCCACGCTCTCCACCGGCTACCTCAACGCGCTGGAGTACGCCAAGGAGCGCGTCCAGGGTCCGGACCTGGCCAACTTCATGGACAAGACCGCGCCCAAGGTCACCATCACCCACCACCCCGACGTACGCCGCTCGCTGATGACGCAGAAGGCGTACGCGGAGGGCATGCGCGCCCTCGTGATGTACACCGCGGCCGTCCAGGACGAGATCCAGGTCAAGGAGGCGAACGGCGAGGACGTCTCCGTCGAGAACGCCCTCAACGACCTGCTCCTGCCGATCGTGAAGGGCTACGGCTCCGAGAAGGCCTACGAGCTGCTCGCCCAGTCCCTGCAGACCTTCGGCGGCTCCGGCTTCCTGCAGGAGTACCCGATCGAGCAGTACATCCGGGACTCCAAGATCGACACCCTGTACGAGGGCACCACCGCGATCCAGGGCCAGGACTTCTTCTTCCGGAAGATCGTCCGCAACCAGGGCTCCGCGCTGAACTCGCTCGCCGAGGACATCAAGAAGTTCCTCGCCCTCGGCACCGGCGGCGAGGAGCTGGCCGGCGCCCGCGAGCACCTCGCCAAGGCGGCCGTCGAGCTGGAGGCCATCGTCGGTCTGATGCTGACCGACCTCGCGGCCACCGAGCAGGACGTCAAGAACATCTACAAGGTGGGCCTCAACACCACCCGCCTGCTGATGGCCTCCGGTGACGTCGTCGTCGGCTACCTGCTCCTCAAGGGCGCCGCGATCGCCGCCGAGAAGCTGGAGACCGCCTCCGCGAAGGACAAGGCGTTCTACACGGGCAAGATCGCGGCGGCGAAGTTCTTCGCGGCCAACGTGCTGCCCGGCGTGACCCTGGCCCGCAAGGTCGCCGAGGGCGTCGAGCTGGACCTCATGGAGCTGGACGAGGCCGCGTTCTAGGACACACCTGTACAGCTGCACGCAGTCCTCACGAGGGCCCGCTTCCATCGCCGGGAGCGGGCCCTCGTACGTCGTTAAGGTGAACCCCATGAGCGCACCCCACCGCTTCGACCGCGGCCACACCGACGACCTCATGACCTTCCTGGCGGCGAGCCCCACGCCGTACCACGCGGTGGCGAACGCCGCCGAGCGGCTGGAGAAGGCAGGCTTCCGCCAGGTCTCGGAGACGGACGCCTGGGACGGATCGAGCGGCGGCAAGTACGTGCTGCGCGGCGGTGCGATCATCGCCTGGTACGTCCCCGAGGACGCGGCGCCCCACACGCCGTACCGCATCGTCGGCGCGCACACCGACTCCCCGAACCTGCGGGTCAAGCCGCTGCCGGACACCGGGGCGCACGGCTGGCGCCAGGTCGCCGTGGAGATCTACGGCGGTCCCCTGATGAACTCCTGGCTGGACCGGGACCTGGGGCTGGCCGGCCGGCTGACGCTGCGGGACGGCTCGACGCGGCTGGTGAACGTGGACCGGCCGCTGCTGAGGGTGCCGCAGCTGGCCATCCACCTGGACCGCGCGGTGTCGTCGGACGGTCTCAAGCTCGACAAGCAGCGGCACCTCCAGCCCGTCTGGGGCCTCGGCCACGACGTGCGCGACGGCGACCTGATCGCCTTCCTGGAGGAGGAACTGGAGCTCGGCGCGGGTGAGGTGACCGGCTGGGACCTGATGACGCACTCCGTGGAGGCGCCCGCCTACCTGGGCCGGGACAAGGAGCTGGTGGCCGGTCCCCGGATGGACAACCTGCTGTCCGTGCACGCGGCGGTGGCCGCCCTGACCGCGGTGTCCGGCGCTCCCCGGCTGCCGTACATCCCCGTCCTCGCCGCCTTCGACCACGAGGAGAACGGTTCGCAGTCGGACACCGGCGCCGACGGGCCGCTGCTCGGCCAGGTCCTGGAGCGCTCGGTGTTCGCGCGGGGCGGGGCGTACGAGGACCGGGCGCGGGCCTTCGCGGGGACGGTCTGTCTGTCCTCCGACACCGGGCACGCCGTGCACCCCAACTACGCGGAGCGGCACGACCCGACGCACCACCCGCGCGTCAACGGCGGCCCGATCCTCAAGGTCAACGTCAACAACCGCTACGCCACGGACGGTTCGGGCCGTGCCGTGTGGGCGGCCGCCTGCGAGCGGGCCGACGTGCCCTTCCAGTCCTTCGTCTCCAACAACTCCATGCCCTGCGGCACGACGATCGGCCCGATCACCGCGGCCCGGCACGGCATCAAGACCGTCGACATCGGGGTGGCGATCCTGTCGATGCACAGCGTGCGGGAGTTGTGCGGCGCGGACGACCCGCATCTGCTGGCGAACGCTCTGGTGGCGTTCCTGGAGGGGTAGTTCGGGGAAAGTGGGGGTACCCGGATGTCCGGGCCGGAACTACCGGACCGGACAGGGAGGCGACACTCATGGGCCTCGGCGGGTGCATCATCCTCATCGCCGTGGGAGCAATCCTCACGTTCGCCACCGACTGGCACATGCAGGGGGTCAACCTCGACCTGGTCGGTGTGATCCTGATGATCGTGGGACTGATCGGCGTGACGACGTTCAGCAGCATCGCCCGGCGGCGGCGCGTGGTGGTACCGCCCACCACGCAGACGGTCGTCGAGGAACGGCGCCGGGACGGATACTCCGACGGATACGGCGTGTAAGAAACATCGAGCGTCACGACGGCCGGACAGGGCTGTGGCCGAACAGCATGGCGATGGTGGTGGCGGCCACGACGTTGGTAGCGGCGGGAGTCGCGCTGTTCAAGCTGGTTCCGCGCAGGCGGTAGGACCTACGAGTCCTCGTCCGTCCCGGCGAGGATCAGCGCAAGCCGGTCCGTTCCCGTCCGGGTCAGGCGGACCGGAACCCCCCAGTCCTGCTGGTGGAGGTGACAGGCCGGGTACTCGTTCGCGAGACCCGCGGCGGAGCCGCTGTCGGATGCCGTGTCGCAGGACGCGGCCATGGCCGAGATGTGCAGGACGCCCTGCTCGATCGCGGGGTTCAGTTCGAGGGTGCGGGACAGGTCTGTTCCCGCACCCTCGCCGTCTTTCAGCAGCTCGGGCGGGGTGGAGGACACGAGCAGGCGGGTCGAGGGGCCGTATCGGGTGTCCAGCTTCCGGCCCGCCGGGGCCTGGAAGACCACGTCCAACCGGAGTGTGCCCGGAGCGACTTCGGTGGCCGCGCGCTGCGTGCGGTGGGCCTTCGACTCGACGCGTACGGCCTCCTCGGGCAGCCTGAGCCGGGTCAGCCGGTGCCGGGCAGACTCGACGACCACGATCTCCTCGCCGACCAGGACCGCGTCGCTCGGCTCGCGCAGATCCGTGGCGAGGGTGGTGACCTGGCCGGTCGCCGGGTCGTAGCGGCGCAGGGCGTGGTTGTAGGTGTCGCTGACCGCGACCGAGCCGTCGGGCAGCGCGGTGACACCCAAGGGGTGCTGGAGTAGCGCCTGTTCGGCGGCGCCGTCGCGGTGCCCGAAGTCGAAGAGGCCGGTGCCGACGGCGGTGTGGACGGCTCCGTCCAGGTCGACCCAGCGCAGGGCGGAGGTCTCGGAGTCGGCGAGCCACAGGCGCTCGCCGTCCGGTGACACCGCGAGGCCGGAGGGCTGGGCGAACCAGGCCTCGGCGCCGGGCCCGTCGACCAGACCCTCGTTGGTGGTTCCGGCCACGGCCGCGACGGTCTCGTCGCCCGGGTCGTACGCCCACAGCTGGTGGACGCCCGCCATCGCGATCCACACCAGGCCGTGCCACACGGCCACGTCCCACGGGGAGGACAGGTCGGTCTCGCGCGCGGGGCCGGTAGTGGGGGAGCCCCGCCACCACTGGCGTCCGGTGCCGGCCAGGGTGGTGACCTCGCCGGTGTCGAGGTCGAGGCGGCGCAGGGCGTGGTTGACGGTGTCGGCGACGACCACGGAGCCCTCGTCCAGGAGGGCGAGCCCCTGCGGTTCATTGAAGCCGGCCGTTTTCGCCGTACC
Source organism: Streptomyces sp. NPDC005303 (assembly GCF_040607335.1). NCBI lineage: Bacteria > Bacillati > Actinomycetota > Actinomycetes > Kitasatosporales > Streptomycetaceae > Streptomyces > Streptomyces sp. NPDC005303. The sequence continues at coordinate 106,563 of NZ_JBEXGM010000020.1, forward strand.
GTCGGCGAACCCGCGCGCGCCGGATCCGATCCGTCGTACGACGCTCTCACCGTCCGCGGCGAACTCCACCAGTTGGTGCCGGGTGGTGTCGCTGACCAGGAGATTTCCGGACGGCAGCGGGAGTGCCCGGCCCGGGAAGCGCAGGGTGGTCGGCTCGGGCTCCGGCGCCACATACGGCCCGTCGCCGCGCCGCAGGGTGCCCTTCGCGCCGTGCTCGGCCTCCAGCTCCGTCACCAGCCGGTCGATCGCGTGCACATGCCCCTCACCGGCATGTTGCGCGACGACGTACCCCTCCGGGTCGATGACGACAAGCGTCGGCCAGGCGCGGACCGCGTACTGCTTCCAGGTCGCGAGCTCCGGGTCGTCGAGGACGGGATGCCCGACGCCGTACCGCTCCACGGCGTCCGCCACCGCCGCGTGCTCCGCCTCGTGCACGAACTTCGGCGAGTGCACACCGATCACCACGACGGTGTCGGAGTGCTTCTCCTCCAGCTCCCTCAGCTCGTCGAGGACATGCAGGCAGTTCACACAGCAAAAGGTCCAGAAGTCGAGGATCACGATGCGACCTCGCAGGTCGGCGAGGGTGTACCGCTTCCCGCCCGTGTTCAGCCAGCCGCCCTTGCCGATCAGCTCGGGGGCGCGGACACGGACGCGACGGGGTGCGGAATCGCTCATGGATCAAGGGTGCCACCCGGCACCGACAGTCACCTCAGCGCGTGACCCGTCGTCACGTCCACATGACCGGGGACCTCGTCGTGGCGGTCGCCGACCGTGGAGGTGCCGGTCGGTTCGAGAAGGAGAATGTCGGTGGGGACGGGGGCGTACGGCTTGTGCTCGACGCCTCGCGGGACGGTGAAGACGGACAGCTTCGGCAGGACGACCGTGCGTTCGCCGGCCGGCTCGCGCAGGGAGATGTGCAGTTCGCCGTCGAGGACCAGGAAGAACTCGTCGGTGTCGTCGTGGACGTGCCAGAGGTGCTCCCCCTCGACGTGCGTGACGCGGACGTCGTAGTCGTTGACGGCGGTGACGATACGGGGGCTCCACTGCTCGGTGAAGGAGGCGAGGGCGGTGGGCAGGGAGACGGGTTCAGTTGCCATGGCGTCATCGTGCGGGGTGGCCCGGCCGACGTACGAGTGCTAGGAATCGCGTATGCCGCAAGGATCCTCTCACCGCGTCGTCCTGATCGTGGACGAGAACTCGAACCCGTTCGAGATGAGCTGCGCCATCGAGGTCTTCGGCCTGCGCCGACCCGAACTCGGGCGTCAGCTGTACGACTTCACGCTGTGCGCCGCCGAGCCGCACACCCGTATGCGGGACGGCTTCTTCACGCTCACCGGAGTCGCCGGTCTGGAGGCGGCGGACGGGGCGGACACGCTGATCGTGCCGAACCGGCCCGACACCGACACCCCGCGCTCGCCCCGGGTGCTGGACGCGGTACGCCGGGCACACGCGCGTGGCGCCCGGCTCGTCGGCTTCTGCTCGGGTGCGTTCACCCTGGCGGAGGCCGGGCTGCTGGACGGGCGGCGGGCCGCCTGCCACTGGATGTGGACCGACTCGTTCCGGTCCCGCTTCCCGCAGGTCCGGTTGGAGCCCGACGTCCTGTTCGTCGACGACGGCGACATCCTCACGGCGTCCGGCAGTGCCTCGGCACTCGACCTGGGGCTGCACCTCGTCCGCCGGGACCACGGTGCCGAGATCGCCAACCACGTCTCCCGCAGGCTCGTCTTCGCCGCCCACCGCGACGGCGGACAGCGGCAGTTCGTGGAGCGGCCCGTGCCCGAGGTGCGGGACGAGTCGCTGGGCCCGCTGCTCGCCTGGGCGCAGGGACGGCTGGGGGAACCGCTGACCGTCGCCGACCTGGCGGCCCGCGCCGCCGTCTCCCCCGCGACCCTGCACCGCCGCTTCCAGGCGCAGCTCGGTACGACTCCGCTGGCCTGGCTGACGGGGGAGAGGGTGGCGCTGGCGTGCCGGCTCATCGAGCGCGGGGAGGAGCGGCTGGACGTGGTGGCCGCGCGGAGCGGTCTGGGGACGGCCGCGAACCTCCGCGCGCGGGTGCGGCGCGAGACGGGACTCAGCCCGTCGGCCTATCGACGGCGTTTCGGGACCGGCGCCGGGGAAGCGGTAACAGCATGAGATTCCTCGTACGCGACCGGCTCCTCGGCATCGGTGACGACTATTGGATCGAGGACGACCGGGGCAACAAGGTCTTCCTCGTCGACGGCAAGGCCATGCGGGTCCGGGACACCTTCGAGCTGAAGGACACCCATGGGCGGGTCCTGATCGACATCCACCAGAAGATGTTCGCCCTGCGCGACACCATGGTGATCGAGCGGGACGGCGAGCCGCTGGCGACGATCAAGCGGAAGCGCCTGTCGCTGCTGCGCAACCACTACCGGGTGGCCCTCGCCGACGGCAGCACCGAACTCGACGTCAGCGGCAAGATCCTCGACCGGGAGTTCGCCGTCGAGTACGACGGTGAGCTGCTCGCGGTGGTCTCGCGGCGCTGGCTGCACGTCCGCGAGACCTACGGCGTCGACATCGTCCGGGACGACGCGGATCCGGCGCTGCTCATCGCGGTGGCGGTGTGCGTGATCCACCTCGCGGAGAAGGAGCGGGGGGACGACTGACGCGGCGAGGGAGAATCGGAGCACCCGGTCCGACCGGGGGATCGGAGCACCCGGTTCGGTCGGGCCGTCAGAGCACCCGGTCCTTCAGGGCCGGGAACTGCTCCCTGGTCACGGCCACCTTCCCGGGGTCGAACTCCACCGTGAGGACCTCCTCGTCGGCGCCCGCCTCCGCGAGGACCTGGCCCCACGGATCCACCACGATCGAGTGACCGGCCTGCGGAACTCGTGCGTGCGTCCCGGCCGTTCCACAAGCGAGCACGAACGCCTGGTTCTCGACCGCCCGCGCCCGGGCCAGCAGCGTCCAGTGATCGCGGCGGCGTTCCGGCCAGCCCGCCGGGATCACCAGGGTCTCGGCGCCCGCGTCCACGAGACCGCGGAAGAGTTCGGGGAAGCGGAGGTCGTAACAGGTGGCGACGCCGAGGGTCGTCTCGGGCAGACGGACCGTCACCAGGTCCTCGCCCCGGCCCATCAGGACGGCCTCGCCCTTGTCGAAGCCGAAGCGGTGGATCTTGCGGTAGGAGGCGGCGAGTTCACCGGTGGGTGAGAAGAGGAGGGAGGTGTTGTAGAGGGTGCCGTCCTGGACCCGCTCGGGGATCGAGCCCGCGTGCAGCCACACGCCCGCGTCGCTCGCGGCCTTCGCCATGACCTCGTGGGTCGGTCCTTCCAGGGGCTCGGCCGCGCCGGCGAACTCCTCGAAGGCGAACGCCCCGGTGGTCCACAGCTCCGGCAGCACGACGAGGTCGGCTTCGGCCTGTTCCCGTACCAGTGACGCCATGCGACGCCGACGCGATTCGACCGATTCGTCCTCATCCACGGCGATCTGGATCAGAGAGGCGCGCACACTACCACCGTCCTGGCATTCGAGCCGTCCATCACGGGCCTACGATCGTCACACGAAAGCACTGCCGGGGTGCCTCACAGCAGCGTAACTTAGCGTTCCAAGACACCCGCCGACAGCCACCGCCTCCACTGGCAACGACGCCATCACCAGCCCGTGCTCCGACCGCCGAGGGGTCCCGTTCCGTGAGTCTGCATCCCACCCTCCAGCCCTACGCCGACGCCTGGACCCACTCCATCGAAGCGATATCCGAGCTGGTGAACCCCCTCGTGGAGGGAGAGTGGAACCGCCGCACCCCCTGCCCCGGCTGGTCCGTGAGGGATGTGGTGTCCCATGTGATCGGCCTGGACTGCGAGATGCTGGGCGACCCGCGCCCGATCCACACCCTCCCCCGCGACCTCTTCCACGTCACCAACGACCACCAGCGGTACATGGAGATGCAGGTCGACGTCCGCCGCCACCACACGGCCCCGGAGATGACCTCCGAGCTGGAGTACGTCATCATCCGCCGCAACCGCCAGCTGCGGAACGACTCCCGCGACCCCGGCACGAAGGTGCGCGGCCCGCTGGGCACCGAACTGACCCTCGCGGAGTCCATGCGCCAGCACGCCTTCGACGTCTGGGTGCACGAGCAGGACCTGCGGACCGCCCTCGGCCGGCCCGGCAACCTCGACTCGCCCGGCGCGCACATCGCCCGTGACGTCCTCCTCGCCGCGCTCCCCGACATAGTGGCCGTCAAGGCCGACGCCCCGCGCAGCTCGGCGATCGTCTTCGACGTCCACGGCCCCATCGAGTTCCTTCGCACCATCCGCGTCGACATCCAGGGCCGCGGCACCCTGGAGACCGCCCCCGCCCTCGGTCCGGCCGCCTCCCTCAGTCTCGACTGGGAGACCTACGTCCGCCTGGCCTGCGGTCGTGTGTCCCTGGAGGCGGTGACGGACCGGGTGAAGGCGGAGGGCGACCCGGAACTGACGTCGGCGATCCTGAGGAACTTCACGGTGACGCGGTAGCGGGTACCGAAGCCCGTCCCGGCGGGTGTGGCGGGCCCGGTGCGCCGACGTCCGGTCAGCTGACGTCCGTTCGGCTGACGTCCGCTCAGGCGGGCACGTGGACCGTCTCCACCCGGCTCGCCACCAGGCGCTCCCGCTCCCGCCGGGCCGCCCGCCCGCGCAGCCGCAGGATCTGGCTGACGCCGAGCGCCTGGAGCACGAAGACGGAGGAGAAGGCGACGGTGTAGTTGTCGTCGGTCGCGTCCAGGAGCACACCGACGGCGAACAGGGTGGTCATCGACGCGACGAACCCGCCCATGTTGGTGATCCCGGACGCGGTCCCCTGCCGCTCCGGCGGGTTCGCCGGCCGCGCGAAGTCGAAGCCGAGCATCGACGCCGGCCCGCACGAGCCGAGCACCACACACAGCACGATCAGCAGCCACATCGGCACGCGCTCGCCGGGGTAGGCCAGCGTGGCCGCCCACAGCAGCGCCGTCGCCCCCACGGTTCCGAGGGCGAGCGGCAGCCGCGCCCCGTGGTGCCGGGCGACGACCTGGCCGTAGACCAGACCGACGGCCATGTTGGACAGCACGACGAGCGTGAGCAGTTCGCCCGCCACCGTCCGGGACAGGCCCTGCGCCTCGACCAGGAACGGCAGCCCCCACAGCAGCAGGAACACCATCGCCGGGAACTGGGTGGTGAAGTGCACCCACAGCCCGAGCCGGGTGCCGGGCTCCCGCCAGGACGCGGCGATCTGCCGCCGTACGTAGGCCGCCCCCTGGTGCGGGAAGGGTTCCGGTTCGTGCCCCTCGGGGTGGTCCTTGAGGAAGACCAGCAGCAGGACCAGTACGACGACCCCGGCCAGCGAGCTGCCCGCGAACGCGGGTGTCCAGCCGACGCCGTGCAGCAGCCGGGCGAGGACCAGCGTGGAGACGAGGTTGCCCGCCATGCCGGCGAGTCCGGCGAGCTGTGCGACCAGCGGTCCGCGCCGGGCCGGGAACCAGCGGCTGCCCAGGCGCAGCACGCTGATGAAGGTCATCGCGTCGCCGCAGCCGAGCAGGGCGCGCGAGGCGAGGGCAGTGCCGTACGACGGTGAGAACGCGAAGCCGAGCTGTCCCGCCGTGAAGAGCACCACGCCGAGCGTCAGGACCTTCTTGGTGCCGAGCCGGTCGACGAGCAGGCCGACGGGTATCTGCATGCCGGCGTAGACGAGGAGCTGGAGGATCGAGAAGGTCGACAGGGCCGAGGCGTTGACATGGAAGCGGTCGGCGGCGTCGAGGCCGGCGACGCCGAGGGAGGTACGGAAGATGACCGCGACGAAGTAGACGGAGACGCCGATGCCCCACACGGCCATCGCGCGCCGGCCGCCCGGTGGGTCGCCGGGGAGCCTGGTGTGGCTCATCGGACCTCACCTCGGGCGAGGTGGGAGAACCACTCGACATGCCCGTGGATCAGATCTACGACCGCCTCCGCGTCGCCGGAGCGCAGTGCGTCGAGGATCTGCTCGTGCTCGGTGAGCGTCTTGGTGATGCGGTCCGGGTGGGCGTGCATGACGGCGACGCCCATCCTGAGCTGACGGTCGCGGAGCTGGTCGTAGAGCCGGCTGAGGATCTCGTTGCCACCGCTGCGGACGATCTCGGCGTGGAAGCAGCGGTCGGTGACGGCGGCGCCGGCCAGATCCCCGGCGGCGGCCTGCTCCTTCTGCCGGTCGAGCAGTTCCTCCAGGCGCCCGATGAGCTGTGGGGACGCGGGTACGGCCTTGCGGGCGGCGTGCCCCTCGACGAGCTGACGGGTCTCGACGACGTCGGCGATCTCCTGTGCGGAGACGGGCAGGACCAGCGCTCCCTTTTTCGGGTAAAGCTTGATCAGCCCCTCGACCTCGAGACGCAGCAGCGCCTCTCGCACGGGCGTACGAGATACTCCGACGGCCTCCCCGAGCTCGCCCTCGGTGAGCAGCGTCCCGCCCTCGTAACGGCGGTCCAGGACACCCTGCTTGACGTGGGCGTAGACGCGATCGGCGGCGGGGGGCTGTTTCACGGTCAACGTCCCCTGATTGGTCATGCCGACAGCATAGATACAACACGTGCGCGTGGAGTATCTGTCCAGTATGCGGACCCTCATGTACCAACGAGGTCACAGAAGTCAACCCTGGCCGCTTCACCCCACAACCATTCGTGCTACATACGTGTCTCATGCGTGCGGCCCCCTTTCTTCCCCTCAACTCGGCCGCACCTCAGGGGCATTCAACGCAATCGGGGTATTTTCAGTTGATTACCGCCATCACAGGTACCAAGGGCAGCCGCTTCCGCAGAGCCACCGCGGTCACCGTCACCGCGGGCGCCATGCTCGCGACCGGCGCCCTGGCCGCCGCGCCGGCGCAGGCCGCCACGGCGCCCTCGATCGTGGCCAAGGGCGGCTACGTCATGAACAACTCGACCGCGAAGACGCTGTTCACCAAGGCGGCGGACACCAAGCGTTCGACGGGCTCCACCACCAAGATCATGACCGCGAAGGTCGTGCTCGCGCAGTCGAACCTGAATCTGGACAAGAAGGTCACGATCCAGAAGGCGTACAGCGACTATGTCGTCGCGAACAACGCCTCTCAGGCGCACCTCATCGTCGGCGACAAGGTCACCGTCCGTCAGCTGCTGTACGGCCTGATGCTGCCGTCGGGCTGCGACGCCGCGTACGCGCTCGCCGACACGTACGGCACCGGCTCGACGCGGGCCGCGCGCGTGAAGTCGTTCATCGGCAAGATGAACAGTGCCGCCACGGCACTTGGTCTGCGGAACACGCACTTCGACTCGTTCGACGGCATCGGCAACGGCAACAACTACTCGACGCCGCGCGACCTGACGAAGATCGCCAGCAGCGCGATGAAGAGCTCCACCTTCCGCGCGGTCGTGAAGACGAAGAAGTACACGGCGAAGACCATCACCAAGACGGGCTCCACCCGCACGATGGCGACCTGGACCAACACCAACGGTCTGCTCAGCAGCTACAGCGGCACCATCGGCGTGAAGACCGGCTCGGGGCCCGAGGCCAAGTACTGCCTCGTCTTCGCCGCCACCCGCAACGGCAAGACCATCATCGGCACGGTCCTCGCCTCCACCTCGATCGCCCAGCGCGAGACGGACGCGAAGAAGCTCCTCAACTACGGCTTCGCGACGGTCGGCTGACATCGACACTCCACAAGGGGCCTGCCGTTGCGTCAACGGCAGGCCCCTTCGCCATGCCGGAGTGCCAGGCGTCGGACGCAAGCGAAATCTGGGTTTTTACTTCGCATTGGTGAATATCGTTACGTCAGTTGGCATATCCGACCTCCTCAGCCCTAGGTTCCGCTGCGGAGGTGGTTCACATGAACGAACCCAGCAAGCGGCCCGAGGCGGGCAAGAGGCATGAGGCGATCGACGTCGGTGACTTCGTCTACGCGGCGACCGGACACCGGATTCGACGACTCACCATGCCGGACGGAAACCACTGGTTTCCGGCGGTGGACGTGTGCAAGCAGCTGGGGCACACCAATACGCAGAAGGCACTCTCCGACCACGTCCCGGAAGACCACCGAGACATTCTTGAGACCCTAACTGGAGGTTACGGTCTCAGCGTTCCCGCAGGTAGAGAGTGGCGACGAGACCTGAATGTCATCTCTCTCCAAGGTCTGATCCTGCTCGTCAACGCCTGTACCAAGCCCTCCTGTGCTCCTTTCAAGCAGTGGGCCGCCGAGGTGATCGAGACTGTCCAGCGAGAGGGTTCCTACACTCTCGAAGAGGCCGAGGTACAGCCCTCCGAACCGGGCGCACCCATCGCCTACGCCATGCCTGAGCAGGTCGCCGAGGCCATCGTCCGGCTTGAGGAACGCAACCTCCAGGCGGACGAACAGCTCGCGGTCTCCCAGCACAGGTTGATCGCGCTGCAGGAGGAGATCCTGGAAACGCAGCGTGCCGCCCTCACCGCCCAGCAGACCATGGCTCTGGCCATGGAACGCATCGCGGACCGGCTCGACTCCCTGGTCCTCGAACGCCCCGCGCCCAGCCCCGACTTGTCGACTCCACCGACGACGGAGTCCGTTCTGGCGGACTGGCGCCGTCGGTTGTCCGTGACGGAGGACGTCTGGACCGTGGCCGTGGTCATCGCGCCGGTTCTCGTCGAGGAGGGTGAGCTGCGGCGGCCGCTCGAATCGATCGCGGCCCGGACCGGACTGTCCGTGCACCGCGTCAACGAATGTCTGCGGCTGCTGCGCAAGCACGCCTGCATCCGGTCGCAGGGCGCCTCGGAGGACGGGGCTCCGGTGTACGTGCTCAACCGGTCCTGACCGACCCCGTGAATGACTGAAGGGGCGGCCGCAAACCAAACTTGCGGCCGTCCCTTCAGTGTTGGACAACTTACCCGCTGCGCGCAGGTCACGCCCAGGTGATGAGTTTCTTCGGCTGTTCCAGGATCGCGGCCACGTCGGCGAGGACCTTGGACCCCAACTCCCCGTCGATCAGGCGGTGGTCGAAGCTGAGGGCCAGGGTGGTGACCTGGCGGGGCTTGACCTTGCCCTTGTGGACCCACGGCTGGAGCTTGATCGCGCCGACGGCGAGGATCGCGGACTCGCCGGGCGGCAGGATGGGGGTGCCGGTGTCGACGCCGAAGACGCCGACGTTGGTGATGGTCACCGTGCCGCCCTGCATCGCGGCCGGCGAGGTGCGTCCGTCCTTGGCCGTGGCCACGAGCTCGCCCAGTGCCTCGGCCAGTTGCGGGAGCGTCTTCGCTTCGGCGTCCTTGATGTTCGGGACGATCAGGCCGCGCGGAGTGGCCGCCGCGATGCCCAGGTTGACGTAGTGCTTGAGGACGATCTCCTGGTTCGCCTCGTCCCAGGAGGCGTTGATGTCCGGGTTGCGCTTGATCGCGACCAGGAGGGCCTTGGCGATCAGCAGCAGGGGGTTGACCCGCAGCCCCGCGAAGTCCTTGTCCTGCTTGAGCTCCTCGACGAGCTTCAGGGTGCGGGTCACGTCGACCGTCACGAACTCGGTGACGTGCGGGGCGGTGAACGCCGAACCGACCATCGCCGCGGCGGTGGCCTTGCGGACGCCCTTGACCGGGACACGGGTCTCACGGGCCGTGTCGTAGGACGCGGCGGGTGCCGCCGGGACCGCCGGGGCCTGGGCCACCGGGGCCTGGGTGACCGGCACCGGCGCCTCGGCCGGGGTGGCCGCCGCGTGGACGTCCTCGCGGGTGATGATGCCGTCCGGGCCGGAGGGGATCACCGTGGTGAGGTCGACGCCCAGGTCCTTGGCCAGTTTGCGTACCGGGGGCTTGGCCAGCGGGCGGGACTGCGGGGCAGCGGTGGGCGCCGGGCTCGTGGAGGCCGGGCCGTGGCCGTTGAGCTCGGTCTGGATGGCCACCGAGGCCTGCTGGAGCGGCAGTTCGGGGCCCTTGCGAGGGCGGCGCTTGGTCGAGGAGGCGGCCACGCCGTAACCGACCAGGACCGGCTGGCGGGCCTGCGGCTTGTCCTCGGGAGCGGTGTCGGTCACGTCGGCCGCGGGGGCCTCCGGTGTCTCGGCCGGCGTCGGCGCAGCCTCGGGTGCCCCGCCCGCCACGTCGATCGCGATGATCGAGGTGCCGACGTCGACCGTGGTGCCCTCGGGGAAGTGCAGGTCGCGTACCACGCCGTCGTAGGGGATGGGCAGTTCGACGGCCGCCTTGGCCGTCTCCACCTCACACACCACCTGCCCGTCGGTGACCGTGTCGCCGGGCTGGACATACCACTTGAGGATCTCCGCCTCGGTCAGGCCCTCGCCCACGTCCGGCATCTTGAACTCGCGTACGGACGTATCCGTCATCGTCGTCACGGCCCTCTCCTCAGTACGCCAGAGCGCGGTCGACGGCATCAAGCACCCGGTCCAGGCTCGGCAGGTACTCCTCCTCCAGGCGGGCCGGCGGATAGGGGGCGTGGTAGCCGCCCACCCGCAGCACCGGCGCCTCCAGGTGGTAGAAACACCGCTCGGTGATCCGGGCGGCGATCTCCGCGCCGGAGCCGAAGAACACCGGCGCCTCGTGCACCACCACCAGGCGCCGTGTCTTCTCCACCGAGGCCTGGATCGCGTCGAAGTCCAGCGGCGAGACCGAGCGCAGGTCCAGCACCTCCAGCGACTTGCCCTCCTCGGCGGCCGCGTCGGCGACCTCCTTGCAGAGCTTGACCATCGGGCCGTAGGCGACGAGCGTCAGATCACTGCCCTCGCGGACCGTCTGCGCCTTGTGCAGGGGACCGGGGATGGCTTCGGTGTTGACCTCGCCCTTGTCCCAGTAGCGCCGCTTGGGCTCGAAGAAGATCACCGGGTCGTCGCTCTGGATGGCCTGCTGCATCATCCAGTACGCGTCCGAGGCGTTGGACGGGGAGACCACCTTCAGGCCCGCCACGTGCGCGAACAGCGCCTCGGGGGACTCGCTGTGGTGCTCGACCGCGCCGATGCCACCGCCGTAGGGGATGCGGACGACCACGGGCATCTTGACCTTGCCCAGCGACCGCGCGTGCATCTTCGCGAGCTGGGTGACGATCTGGTCGTAGGCCGGGAACACGAACCCGTCGAACTGGATCTCCACCACCGGCCGGTAGCCGCGCAGGGCCAGACCGATCGCGGTGCCGACGATGCCCGACTCGGCGAGGGGGGTGTCGATGACCCGGTCCTCGCCGAAGTCCTTCTGCAGGCCGTCGGTGACGCGGAAGACGCCGCCGAGCTTGCCGACGTCCTCGCCCATGACGAGGACCTTGGGGTCGGTGTCCAGGGCGCGCCGGAGCGATTCGTTGATCGCCTTGGCCAGTGCCATCGTTTCCGCTGCCATGATCAGGCCCCTTCCCCATCCGCGAACGACGCCTGGTAGGCGGCGAAACCGGCCCGCTCCTCGTCGACCAGCGCATGCCCGTCCGCATACGCGTGCTCGAACATCGCGAAACGGTCCGGGTCCGGCATCGCACGGACCGCCTCACGCACTCGCCTGCCCAACGCCTCGGACTCGGTCTCCAGTTCCGCGAAGAATCCCTCGTCCGCGTGGTTTGAGGCCTCCAGGTACCGGCGAAGGCGCAGGATCGGGTCCTTCGCCTCCCACGCCTCGCGCTCCTCGTCGGCCCGGTACTTGCTCGGGTCGTCGGAGGTGGTGTGGGCGCCCATCCGGTAGGTGTACGCCTCGACGAGCGTCGGCCCCTCACCCGCGCGGGCCCGCTCCAGCGCCCACTTGGTGACCGCCAGCGACGCGAGCACGTCGTTGCCGTCGACCCGTACGCCGGGGAAGCCGAAGCCCTGCGCGCGCTGGTAGAGCGGTACGCGGGTCTGCCTCTCGGTCGGCTCGGAGATGGCCCACTGGTTGTTCTGGCAGAAGAACACGACCGGGGCGTTGTAGACCGCGGAGAAGGTGAACGATTCGGCTACGTCGCCCTGACTGGAGGCACCGTCGCCGAAGTAGGCGATGACCGCGGAGTCGGCGCCGTCCTTGGCGATGCCCATCGCATAGCCCGTGGCGTGCAGCGTCTGGGAGCCGATGACGATCGTGTAGAGGTGGAAGTTGTTGCCGTTCGGGTCCCAGCCGCCGTTGTTCACACCGCGGAACATGCCGAGCAGGTTGGTCGGGTCGACCCCGCGGCACCAGGCCACGCCGTGTTCGCGGTAGGTCGGGAAGACGTAGTCGTCGTCGCGCAGCGCCCGCCCGGAACCGATCTGGGCGGCCTCCTGGCCGAGCAGCGAGGCCCACAGGCCCAGCTCGCCCTGGCGCTGGAGGGAGGTGGCCTCGGCGTCGAAGCGGCGGGTGAGCACCATGTCGCGGTAGAGGCCGCGGAGCTCTTCGGCGGTGATGTCTGCGACGTACTTGTCGTACTCGGCGTTCTTGACGCGCTTGCCCTCGGGCGTCAGCAGCTGAACCAGTTCGGGCTTGGTGCTCGGGGACTTCCTCGTCCCGGCGCTGCGTCGCGGCTTGCGCGCGGCAGTGCTCTCCACGGTCACGTGTGCTCCTCCGTCGGTCCGGCCCCCGGGGTTGCCGGGTGTACCAGTGCGGCTCACCTGTTTCCGACCCCCGTGCACGGGGTGGGTGCCACTCGGCCGGAACAGGCGTGACAGGTGCCCCGGCGAGCGCCCTGCAAGAATCACGTTACCCAGTGCTCCACATTTCTGTGAAACCCCATTTGACCTGCGATTTTGCTTGGATTTCCAAGTAAATCGGAAAAGGGCCGAAGGGATGCTGGTCACAGCCTTGCAGGAGGCCGGAGCAACGGCACGTTATCCCGTCCACCCAGGCCACCGGAAGACTTTCCGTGTTTGACTTTCCGACCGTACCCAGAAGGAGAAATCAGGGTATTTCTCCTCGACGTCCTCGAGATCGTCCGGCGTGGCGTCGAGGTGGCCGGCGAGGCGGGCCGGGGATCCGCTCGCGGGACGAGGTCCATGACCGAAGGAGACCGGGCGCGACCCACTGTGTCGATCTGTGACTGACTGTGACAATGCCCAGCTCACAGCCCTGGCCCGTGCCCTAGCATCTGGCGCGTGCCGCGCTCTCCCGTACCACCCCTCATGCCTCACGCGCCCCCGCTGGGCGCCCTCCTCCGCCAGTACTCAGCCGGATCCGCCCTCGCCTGCGATCCCGTCGACCAAGGCCTCCTCAACCGCGGCTACCGGCTCCGCACGACCCGCGGCCGCTACTTCCTCAAGCACCACTTCGACCCCGAGACGGCCGCCCCCGAGGCGATCGCCCGCCAGCACCGCGCCACCCAGCGCCTTGCCGCCCTCGGCGTCCCGGTCGCCCCGCCCCTGTCCGCCCACGACGGCCGCACGGTCGCTGTCGTCGGCGGCCACGCCTACGCCCTCCACCCCTGGATCGAAGGCCGCCACCGCCACGGCGCCCAGCTCACCGCCGAACAGTGCGGCCGACTCGGGGCGCTGCTTGGCGTGGTGCACGCGAGCCTGGAGCGGGTGATGCCGGTGCAGGGGTGCGAGCGGAGCGAAAAGGGTGCGCGGGCAGGCGGGGGCGCACGAGCCGACGGAGGCGCCCCGGACACCGAGCCGCACACACCGGACGGACGCACCGCATCCACGCACCAGGCCCTCGCGCGGGCCGGCGGCATCCGTACGGAAAGGCCGCACGCCGGTCACTCGACCGACCAGAACGCCGGGACCGCGGACCCCGTCGACGCCGGTGCCGACCCCGCCGGCACCTTCGCCCTCATCGACGACCTCCTCGCGCGCGTGCGCCGGCACCGGCCCGCCGACTCCTTCGACGAGCTGGCCCGGCACCGGCTTCTGGAGCGGCGCGCCCTGCTCGAACAGCACGCGGGACGGAAGCCTCCGCACGGCGGACCGGTGGGCTGGGTGCACGGGGACTTCCACCCCTTCAACCTGCTCTACCGGGGCGACGCCCCCGCCGCGATCGTCGACTGGGACCGACTCGGTGTGAAGCCCCGCGCCGAGGAGGCCGTACGCGCCGCCGCGATCTTCTTCGTACGGCCCGCGGGGACACTCGACCTGCCGAAGGTGCGGTCCTACGCGCGCGCGTACCGGCGTACGGCGGGAGCCACGCCCTCGGAACTCGCGGCGGCCGTGCACCGCGTGTGGTGGGAGCGTCTCAACGACTTCTGGATGCTGCGCTGGCACTACGAGCGCGGCGACACCCGCGCTGACCCGCAGTTCCCGGCGGCCTCGGCGCTGGTGGTGTGGTGGACGCGGGAGTACGACGCGGTGTGCGACGCGTTCGTGGGCTGACGCGGGGCCCGGAAACGCCACGCGCGCGTGGCGCCCGTTCTCGGGGCCACGCGCGCGTGAAGGTTTGCGGTCGCTTCAGGAGTCGCCTTCTCCGCCGCCGCTGTCCGAACCCGCGACCAGGCCCCCGGTCGGGTCCGCCGATTCCGTGGGCGCCGCCGAGTCCGTCGGCTCTGCCGTGTCGGACGGCTCCGTCGCCGTCTCGGACGGCTGCGTGGCCGAGGGCGAAGGCGTGTAGGAGGGCGTGTACGACGGTGTCCAGGACGGCGTGTAGCCGGAGCCGCCCGAGCTGCCGTTGTCGTCCGTGGACGTGTCGGTCTCCTCGCTCGTCGCCTCGTCGCTCGGCGTCTCGCTGGGCGTCTGGTCGTCGGTGGTCTGCGAGGTGGTCGGCGACACGGAACTGCCGGTGCCGCCACCGCCCCCGCCACCGCCGCCGCCGTTGAGCGCCAGGGCGACGCCCGCCGCGACGGCGATCACCGCGAGGACGGCGAGGATCCACAGCTTGCCGCGGCCGCTGCCCCGGTTGCCGTGCCCCTCGAAGCCGCCGTCGTCCCCGCCGCCGTATCCGGAGGGCAGGACCTGCTGCGGGATCTGGGTGGTGCCGGCGGCGGCGCCGGGGTGCGGGAGGACGCTGGTGCTCGCGAACCCCGCGGCGGCGGCGCCGCGGCCGTCGTGCGCGGTCACCGGGCCGGTGTTCCAGGTGCCGGTGTGGCCGCCCTGGTCGTACAGCATCTGCAGGCCGTACTGGACGAGCCCGCGCATCTCCTCGGCCGTCTGGAAGCGGTCGTCCGGCTCCTTGGCGAGCGAGCGCATGACCAGCCCGTCGAGCTCCGGCGGGACGGAGTCGGAGACCTGCGACGGGGGCGTCGGGATGTCCTGGACGTGCTGGTAGACGACGGACAGCGGGGTCTCGCCGGTGAACGGCGGCCGCAGCGCGAGAAGTTCGTAGAGGAGACAGCCCGTCGCGTACAGGTCGGAGCGGTGGTCGACCGCCTTGCCCAGGGCCTGCTCCGGGGAGAGGTACTGAGGGGTGCCCATGACCATGCCGGTCTGCGTCATCGTCGTGGACGCACCGTGCAGGGCGCGGGCGATGCCGAAGTCCATCACCTTGACCGCGCCGTTGTGCGTGATGATCACGTTGGCGGGCTTGATGTCGCGGTGCACGATCCCGTGCTGGTGCGAGTAGGCGAGCGCCTCCAGGACCCCGGAGACGATGATCAGGGCCTGCTCGGGCCCGGGTGCCTCGGCGTTGAGCAGCAGATCCCGGATCGTCCGCCCCTCGACGATCTCCATGACGATGTACGGCACCGACTGGCCGCCCACGAAGTCCTCGCCGGAGTCGTACACGGCGACGATCGCGTGGTGGTTGAGGCCGGCCACGGACTGGGCCTCGCGGGTGAAGCGGGCCTTGGAGGTCGGGTCCTCGGCGAGGTCGGCCCGGAGCAGCTTGACCGCCACGGTGCGGCCGAGCCGTACGTCCTCGGCCGCGAACACCTCGGCCATACCGCCCCGGCCGAGTCTGTGGGTCAGCCGATATCGGCCGTCCCCCACCAGTCCGCCGTTACCCCACAGCTCCGGCGCATCTGACATTCCGCCGCCAGTCGCCTCGGGGTCGGACGGGCCCTGAGCGCGCTGCTGCTGTGCCATCGGTCCTCGCCGTCGTTTCTGCCCGCGGTGCGCGCGGTGTTGTTACGGTCTCCGTCGGCCACGCTACAGCCTTCGCGCAAGCCGCCGGTGCGGGATGAGCCCGGGGACCGGTCCGAGACGGACCGGCCATCAAACCTGTACTACGTCTCGGCATGCAAATCCTGTGTACCGGCGGTGCGGCACCTGTAACGCCTGCGCGACCTTTCTTTCGCGTACGGTCACGGAACGGGCACCACTTCCGACGGGCCGACGCGGCAGGACTCCGTGGCCAAACTCACGAACAAGAACCCTAACGAGCGTTTCCCACAGGTGACATGGCCCAGGTGGCACGGCACGGGCGACATGAAGGGCCCGGCAGCGTCGGCTGCCGGGCCCTCTCGGTCGGGGGGCTACAGGTACGGTCCGCCCGTGCGGCCGCCCGCGCGCGGGTCACCGCCGTCCTCGTGACCGCCGACGCCCGGCGGGAGCGCGCGGCGCATCTGCTCCAGCTGGGCACGCGCGGCCATCTGCTGGGCGAACAGGGTGGTCTGGATCCCGTGGAACAGACCCTCCAGCCAGCCCACCAACTGGGCCTGCGCGATACGCAGTTCCGCGTCGCTCGGGGTCGCGTCCTCGTTGAAGGGCAGGGAGAGCCGCTCCAGCTCCTCCACGAGCTCGGGGGCGAGCCCGTCCTCCAGCTCCTTCACCGAGCTGTGGTGGATCTCCTTGAGCCTGGCACGGCTGGCGTCGTCGAGGGGAGCCGCGCGCACCTCTTCGAGCAGCTGCTTGATCATGCTGCCGATCCGCATGACCTTCGCGGGCTGCTCGACCATCTCCGTGACCGGGACCTCGCGGGAGTCGTCGTCACCCCCGCCGCCCAGTGCCATCCCGTCCTGGCCCACGACCAGGATCTGGGGGCTTTCCGGCGAACCTTCGTTCCTCGGCATCTCCATGCCGCCATTCTCTCGCACCCGACACCTCACCACCGAGGTGCCCCCACCGAGTGCTGATCCACCGTTCCCGGAGCAGATCGCCCCCATGGATCCACCCGGAATGCCGGTCTCATTCCGAAATGCCACTCTTGTCCCGTGACTCCCTGGCTACGCGCGACAGTACTGGCGATCCTGGTGGGCGCGAGCGCGGCGGTTCTGCCGCAGGCCGGCCGGGCGTACGGCGCCGAGCCGCCGCCACTGTCGGCCGGCGCGCCCGACCGACGGGCAGCGGACCCGGTTCCCCTTCACGGACCTCCGCGCGGGGCGGCGAGCACACCGGCATCCGCCACACGGTCGCCGGGCTCGGTACCGGCCCACGAGACGCCGCCGCAGGCCACCCGGCCGTACGCCACCGGCCTCCCACCGCACGCCGACCCGGGCAGGCCGGCCTCCCCCTCCACCCCCTCGAAGCCGGTGACGACACGCAGGCCGCGGCACCCCGTCTCCCCGTCCGCCGTCTCCCCGGGTCCCCCGCGCGGCCACGGCCCGGAGCGTGCCTCGCCCTCGGCCTCCCTCGCGCCCTCCCCCTCGGCCGCCACTCCCTCCCGTGCCGGAAGTCGCGCGGGTGAAGGGCGGGAGCGGCCGGGGCGGCGAGAGGACCCCGCGGCCGAGGACCAGGACGTCGACGGTACGGACTCCGGGGGGACCGGCTCCGGGGACGGTGACCTCACCGCCGTGTCGGAGCCGCCCCCGCAGAGTGCCGTCGCGCGACCGTCACGCGCCGCGGAGCGGCCCGTAGCCGGGTCCAAGGTGTTCATCCTGCCGCTCGGCACCGGGCTGGTGCTGGTCGGCCTGGGGCTCGGGCTCGGACTGTTCGCGCTGCGAGTGCGGCGCGGGTAGGGCCGTACCGGAACGCCTACGAGGTGACCAGCAGGACCTTGCCGACGTGGCCGCTCTCCTCGACGACCCGGTGCGCGGCCGCCGCGTCGCTCATCGGGAGCTCGCGGTCGACGACGGGACGGATGTGCCCGGCGTCCAGCAGGGGCCACACATGCTCGCGTACGGCCGCCACGATCGCCGTCTTCTCGGCCGGTGGCCGCGCTCGCAGCGAGGTCGCGCTGATCGCGGCGCGCTTGCCCAGCAGCGTGGCGATGTTCAGCTCGCCCTTGACGCCGCCCTGCATGCCGATGATCGCGAGACGTCCGTTGACGGCGAGGGCGTTGACGTTGCGGTCGAGGTACTTCGCGCCCATGTTGTCGAGGATGACGTCGGCGCCCGCCCCGTCGGTGGCCTTCCCGACCTCCTCGACGAAGTCCTGCTCCCGGTAGTTGATCAGGATGTCCGCGCCGAGTTCGGCGCAGCGGTCCAGCTTCTCCGGGGTGCCCGCGGTCACCGCGACCTTGGCGCCGACGGCCTTGGCGAGCTGGATCGCCATCGTGCCGATGCCGCTGGAGCCGCCGTGCACCAGCAGGGTCTCGCCGGGGCGCAAGTGGGCGACCATGAAGACGTTCGACCAGACCGTGCAGACCACCTCGGGCAGTGCGGCCGCCCGCTTGAGATCGACGCCCTTGGGGACGGGCAGCAGCTGGTCGGCCGGCACGGCGACCTTCTCGGCGTATCCGCCGCCCGAGAGCAGCGCGCAGACCTCGTCGCCGACGGCCCAGCCGGAGACACCGGGGCCGATCGCGGCGATCCGTCCGGAGCATTCCAGGCCGGGGTAGGGGGAGGCGCCGGGCGGGGGGTTGTAGAAGCCCTGCCGTTGCAGGATGTCGGCGCGGTTGACGGCGCCGGCCACCACCTCTACCAGCACCTCGCCCTCGCCGGCGACGGCATCCGGCACTTCGCTCCAGACCAACGCCTCGGGCCCACCGGGTTCGGGAATCGTGATCGCATGCATGAGGCCGACGCTACTCCTCGCGGCACCACTGCCCGTTCGGACCGCTGCCGTGGGCCGAGCACGCGGCTCCACGACCGCAAGTGATCACGTCGGAGGCATCGGGGGCAGCGGGCGGGCGTCGGGTGCGACCTGGCTGCCCGGTGTCACCCGCACGATCGTGATCAGCCGGTCCGTCAGCTCCAGTGTCCCGACGGCCGGATCGTCGTATCCGAGCACCCGGTGTCCGCGCAGGACGCTGACCACCAGGTCGTCCGTCTCCCGCGGCTTTCTGCCCACCTCGGCCTTTATGACGGGCCTCTCGATGATGTCGAGCCCGCTGCCCTGCTGGATGAGGTCCTCCATCACCATGCCGGCCGCGGGGCTCAGCACCGACAGACCGAGCAGCCGGCCGGCCGCGCTGGCGCTGGTGATGACGGCGTCCGCGCCGGACTGTTTGAGCAGCGGCGCGTTCTCCTCCTCGCGTACCGCCGCCACGATCTTCGCGGCCTTGTTGAGCTGCCGGGCCGTCAGCGTCACCAGGACGGCGGTGTCGTCACGCTGGGTGGCGATGATGATCTTCCGGGCCCTGTGCACCTCGGCCTGCTTGAGCACCTCGCTGCGCGTGGCGTCCCCTATGACCCCCGCATAGCCCTCGGCCGTGGCGGCGTCGATCACCTTGCTGCTGGGGTCGACCACGACGACCTGCTCCTTCTTCAGACCCGTCGCACACACGGTCTGGATCGCCGAACGGCCCTTGGTACCGAAGCCGACGACGACGGTGTGGTCGCGCAAGGTGGACCTCCAGCGGTTGAGTCGCCACTCCTCGCGGGTGCGCTCGGTGAGGACCTCCAGCGTGGTGCCGACCAGAATGATCAGAAACAGCACACGCAGGGGCGTGATGACGAAGATGTTGGTGAGCCGGGCGGCATCGCTGACCGGGGTGATGTCGCCGTACCCAGTGGTGGAGAGGGTGACGGTCGCGTAGTACCAGGCGTCGAGGAAGTCGACGGACCGGTCCGAGTTGTCGTTGTATCCCTCGCGGTCGACATAGACGATCAGCGCCGTCGCCGTGAGGACCAGCAGGGCCATCAGCACCCGCTTGGCGACCTGTCGGAAGGGGTGCTCCACGATCTTGCGCGGGAGCTTCACCTTGTGGGTCACGAGATGCTCGTCCGCCTGGCGGGCGATCGCGTCATGGCCCGGAAGTTTCACGTGAAACACACCCCGATTCCGGCGGACGCCCAGGGCAGATCGAGCAGTTCCGCCTCCTGCCCCGGCCGGGCACCCCCGGGCGGTACGACGGCGAGGGCGTCGGCGGCAGCGATCCCACGCAGCATGGCCGGGCCGTTGTAGTGCAGCGGGACCGCGCTGTCACCGCGCAGGACGACCGGGACGAGCCGGGTGTCGTACGGGTGGCCGTGCGCCTCGTTGCTCAGGGGCAGTGTGTACGGCTCCGGGGCGGGGCGGGCGGCCAGGGTGCGCAGCAGCGGTTCGGCGAGCGTGAGCAGGCCGGAGACGGCGGCCAAGGGGTTGCCCGGCAGGCCGACAAGGTGCTGGTTCTCCTTGGTGCGGGCCAGCAGCATGGGGTGGCCGGGGCGCACCTTGACCCCGTCGACCAGGAGCTCGGCGCCGATACGGTCCAGGACGGGGTGGACGTGGTCGACGGGTCCTGCCGCGGTGCCGCCCGTCGTGACGATCACGTCGGCGTCCGAGCCGGTGACCGCCTTGTGCAGGGCCTTGGCGGAGTCACGGACCCGGCGTACGGCGGTGACCTCGGCGCCGAGCGCGCGCAGCCAAGGCGGGAGCATCGGCCCGAGCGCGTCCCGGATCAGGCCGTCACGGGGAGTCCCCTCGGTGAGCAACTCGTCGCCGAGGACGAGGACCTCGACGCGGGGGCGGGGGACGGCGGTGAGGGTGTCGTACCCGGCGGCCGCGGCGAGGCCGAGGACGGCCGGGGTGACGAGGGTGCCGGGCGGCAGGAGCTGATCGCCGGTGCGGCACTCCTGTCCGCGCGGGCGGATGTCCTGGCCGTGCACGACTTCCCGGCCGGCGTGCAGCCGGCCCTTCTCGTCGGTCTGCCCGTGCTCGCTGCGCAGGACGGCGGTGGTGTCCGGGGGAACGCGTGCGCCGGTGGCGATCCGGACCGCCTCGCCGTCGGTGAGAGGCGCGGGCTCGGCGTGTCCGGCCAGCACGCCCTCGTCTCGCACGGTCCAGGGGCCGGGTCCCGCGACCGCCCAGCCGTCCATGGCCGAGGTGTCGAAGGAGGGCAGGTCGGTGAGGGCGTCGAGCGGGGCGGCCAGGGTGAGGCCGAGGGCGTCGCCGAGCCGCACGGAGACGGGGGCGCGGCGGGCGCTGCGGGTGACCGCGCGGGCGGCCCGGGCGGCGGTGGCGCGGGCCTCGGGCCAGGGGGTCGCCCTGTGGTGGGCGTGCTGCTCGGCTGCCGGGCCGGAGCCCTGGGACGGGGGCGCGGGAGTGCGACGGCCCCCGGGGGGTGTGGTGCCGTTGTCTTCTCTCACCAGGGCCAGCGCCTCCTCGACGTCGAGATCGTCGGCGTCTTCGGCGGGGCCGGCGGGGCCGTCGGTGCGCACGGACCGGGCGGTCATCCGGCGTCCGGGCGGGTGTCGGGAGTCCCGTCGGGCGGGTCGGCCGGGTGCCCGTCGGCCTTCTCGGCCTCGTCCGCCCAGCGCACGGCCAGGGCCGCGGCCTTGCGGGAGGCCTCGGCTACCGCCTCGGGACCGCCGCCCGCCTGTGCGGCGGCATAGCCGACGAGGAAGGTGGTCAGCGGTGCCGCGGGCCTGGCCACGCCGTGCGCGGCGTCACGGGCGAGGTCGAGCAGCACGCCGGTGTCGACGTCGAGGTCGATGCCCAGCTCGTCCTTGACTGCGGAAATCCATTCATCCAACACGTGCCCATGCTCCCTGATGCGTGCCCTGGCGGAGGCGATGTCGTCCCAGGTGTCGCAGTCGAAGGACGCGACGGGGTCGGGGACGCGGGTGAGGTCGAGCGTGGCGGTCAGCCGGCGCAGCGGCAGACCGGTGAGAGCGCCGTGCTCCTTCGTGAGTGCGGCGAGTTCGTGGCGCAGCGAGGGGGTGCGGTACGCGGCCACCAGCGGCTGGTCGCGGCCGTCGGCGTCGGTGAGCAGCACACCGTCGGCGCCGCCCGTGCGCAGGAGGGTCAGCAGCAGTCGTGCGGTGCCTTCCTGGAGGAACGGCAGATCGGCGGAGAGCACCAGGACGTACCGCGCCGTGGTGTGCCGCAGACCGGCGTCCAGGGCGGCCAGCGGGCCACCGCCGGGCGGGTCCTCACGGGCCCAGGTCACCGGCCGGGTGGTGGGGCGGGGGTCGGCGACGACGACGGTGGTGCCCGCGTCGGCGCAGGCGGCGAGGACACGGTCGAGCAGGGCGCGTCCGCCCACCCGCACACCGGGCTTGTCCGCGCCGCCGAGCCGCCGGGCAGCGCCCCCGGCGAGCACGACCACGTCGTACAGGGGGTCGGCGCCCGGGGCACGCGAGGACTCGTACGAGGTCACCCCCTGAGTATGCGTGCCCTCACGATCACAGGGAACGTGCGGCGGCGCCGGGATCGCGGCGGGCGCCCGGTGGGTGATCTCGGTGTGCGGGGGCGGCGCCGGGATCGCCGGGTGCGGGCGCGGCGCCGTGATCGCCGGGTGGGCGTGGTGCGGGTGGTGCGGGTGGGTGGTGCGGGTGGTGCGGGTGGTGCGGGTGGTGCGGGTGGTGCGGTCACAGGGTGCGCAGGAGGACCGCCGGCTGTTCCACGCAGTCCGCCACGTACCGCAGGAAGCCTCCCGCGGTGCCGCCGTCGCACACCCGGTGGTCGAAGGTGAGCGAGAGCTGGACGACCTGGCGCACCGCCAGCTCACCCTCGTGCACCCATGGCTTGGGGACGATGCGGCCGACGCCGAGCATGGCCGCCTCGGGGTGGTTGATGATCGGCGTGGAGCCGTCGACCCCGAACACGCCGTAGTTGTTCAACGTGAAGGTGCCACCCGTGAGTTCGGCGGGGGTGAGGGTGCCGGTGCGGGCCGCCTCGGTCAGCCGGGCGAACTCCGCGGACAGCGACTCGGCGTCCCGCGCGTGGGCGCCCTTCACCACCGGCACGACCAGTCCGCGTTCGGTCTGCGCTGCGAACCCCAGGTGCACGGCGTCCAGTCGCACGATCTCCCTGGCCGCCATGTCCACGGTGGAGTTGAGCTCGGGGAACCGGGCGAGGGCGGCGGTGCAGATGCGGGCGAGCAGCGCGAGCAGGGAGATCTTCGGGCCGCCGGCCGTGTTCATCGCGGCACGCGCGCGCATGAGTTCCGTCGCGTCCGCGTCCACCCAACAGGTGGCGTCGGGGATCTCGCTCCGGCTGCGGGACAGTTTGTCGGCTACCGCGCCCCGCACGCCCTTGAGGGGAATACGGGTCCCTGCCGGGGGCGTCGCCGGGGTTGCCGGGGCCGCCCCCGGGGTTGCCGGGGCGAGGGTCGGTGCCGGTGCCGGTGCGGGGGCCGGTGCCGTCGCCTGGCGCCCGGGTGAGGCGGCGGCACGCAGGGCGTACTCGACGTCGGCCCGCAGAATCAGTCCGTCGGGTCCGGAGCCGGTGAGCTCCCTGAGGTCGAGGCCGTTCTCGCGGGCGAGGCGGCGGACCAGCGGGGAGATCACGGGGACGGGCCCCTCGACCACCTCGACGGATGCCGACCGGCCGTTGACCGGCACGGGAACCTGCTGCTCCCGCCGCACCCTGCGCCTGCGCGCCGGTGCCTCCGAGGTGCCGTACCCGACAAGGACGTTCCCCGAGCCCTCGGTCCCCGCGTCGGGGTCGGACGCCGGCGCCCCCACCGCGACCGTGATCAGCGGTGAGCCCACCGGGAGTTCACTGCCCTCCTCGCCGAAGCGGGCCGTGACGACACCGGCGTAGGGGCAGGGGACGTCGACCATCGCCTTGGCCGTCTCGACCTCGACGACCGGCTGGTCGACCTCGACGACGTCGCCGACCTCCACCAGCCAGCGGACGATCTCCGCCTCGGTCAGGCCCTCGCCGAGATCCGGCAGCCTGAACTCCAGGACCTGCGCCATCAGTTCTCCGCCTCCCACTGAAGACGCCCGACGGCGTCCAGGATCCGGTCCACGCCGGGCAGGTGATGACGCTCCAGCATCGGCGGCGGATACGGGATGTCGAACCCGGCCACGCGCAGCACCGGCGCCTCCAGATGGTGGAAGCAGCGCTCCGTGATCCGGGCCGCGATCTCCCCACCCGGTCCGCCGAACCCGCCCGACTCGTGCACGACGACCGCCCGTCCGGTCCGCCGTACGGAGGCCGAGACCGTGTCGTCGTCGAACGGCACCAGTGAGCGCAGGTCGACGACTTCGAGGTCCCACCCCTCCTCCCGCGCGGCCTCGGCGGCTTCGAGGCACACGGGTACGGACGGCCCGTACGTGATGAGTGTGGCGCTCCGGCCGGGGCGCCGCACCACCGCGCGGCCTATCGGTTCAACGGTCCGCGGGTCGTCCGGGTTCCAGGAGTCCTTCGACCAGTACAGCCGCTTCGGCTCCAGGACGACCACGGGGTCGTCGGAGGCGATGGCGGCACGCAGCAGTCCGTAGGCATCGGCGACGGTCGCGGGCGTGACGACATGGAGCCCCGGCGTCGCCATGTAGTAGGCCTCGGAGGCGTCGCTGTGGTGCTCGACCCCGCCGATGCCACCGCCGTAGGGCACCCGGATGGTGATCGGGAGCGGCATCGCCCCGCGCGTGCGGTTGCGCATCTTCGCCACATGGCTGATCAGCTGCTCGAACGCCGGATAGGCGAAGGCGTCGAACTGCATCTCCACCACCGGCCGCAGCCCGTACATCGCCATGCCGACGGCCGTGCCGAGGATGCCCGCCTCGGCGAGCGGGGTGTCGGTGCAGCGGTCCTCGCCGAACTCCTTGGCCAGTCCGTCGGTGACCCGGAAGACACCGCCGAGGGTGCCGACGTCCTCGCCCATGACGTGCACGGTGGGGTCGGCCGCCATCGCGTCGCGCAGCGCGCGCGTGAGGGCCTGTGCCATGGTGGCCGGCTTGAGGGCGACGGTGGTCATCGGTGCGTACCCCCGTGGGAGTCGTGCTCGGCTTCGAGTTCGGCGCGCAACTGGGCCTGCTGCTCGCGCAGTTGCGGGGTGGGCTCGGCGTAGACATGCGCGAACAGGTCCATGGGGTCGAGGACCGGGTCCTGGTTCATGCGCTCGCGCAGCCCGGCCGCGAACTCCTCGGCGTCCTGGCGCACGGCCTCGATACCGGCCTCGTCGATCAGTCCGCGCTCGGTCAGTTCGTGCTCAAGGAGGGCGATCGGGTCGTGTCCGCGCCAGGTCTCGACCTCGGCGTCGCCGCGGTAGCGGGTCGCGTCGTCGGCGTTGGTGTGGGCGTCCATCCGGTAGGTGATCGCCTCCACCAGGGTGGGGCCGCCGCCCGCACGCGCGTGCCGTACGGCGGTGCTGAGGACCTCGTGCACGGCGGCCGCGTCGTTGCCGTCGACCAGACGCCCGGGCATGCCGTAGCCGACGGCCTTGTGGGCCAGCGAGGGGGCAGCGGTCTGCTTGGCGAGCGGGACGGAGATCGCGAAGCCGTTGTTCTGGACCAGGAACACGACCGGAGCCTGCCAGACGGCGGCGAAGTTCAGCGCCTCGTGGAAGTCGCCCTCGCTGGTGCCGCCGTCGCCGACCATGGCGAGCGCGACCACGTCGTCGCCCTTGAGACGGGCGGCGTGCGCGAGGCCGACGGCGTGCGGGAGTTGGGTGGCGAGGGGGGTGCACAGGGGGGCCACGCGGTGCTCGCGCGGGTCGTAGCCGGTGTGCCAGTCGCCGCGCAGGAGGGTCAGCGCCTGGACGGGGTCGAGGCCCCGGGCGACGGCGGCGAGGGTGTCGCGGTAGCTCGGGAAGAGCCAGTCGCGGTCCTGGAGGGCCAGCGCGGCGGCGACCTCGCAGGCCTCCTGGCCGGTGCTGGAGGGGTAGACGGCGAGGCGGCCCTGCTTGGTGAGGGCGGTGGCCTGGGTGTTGTAGCGGCGGCCGCGCACCAGCTCGGCGTACAGCCGGCGCAGCAGGGCCGGGTCGGCCTGAGCGGCGGCGTCGGTGCCGAGGACGCGATGGGGTTGCGCGTCCGGCAGCAGGGGCGCGGGGTCCGTGCGGGGCTGCCAGGCGGGCGGCGGCGACGGCCGATACGCGCCACGCTGCTCCATGACCGTCATGACGGCACCTCCTCGTGGGAGCGGCTGGTGGCGCACCACGGATGTGAGGCGCCTCACCTACCGATTGTTCGGTCGTCGGCACATTTTGGCTACCGGCCCCCTCAGGCTGTGGACAAACGGTTCTCCACAGCCTCCAATGAACGCACTACGTCCATGACAGGGAGGCGGGGGGACATGGCACCTGAACAAATGGCCGAAGGCGCGGAGGGCGGCCTCCCGCTTTCGCCCCCGCGTCCGCTCGACGCCATCGATCAGGACATCCTCCAGATGCTCCAGGTGGACGGACGCGCATCGATAAGGTCGGTCGCCGAACGGGTGCATGTCTCGCGCGCCAACGCCTACGCACGCATCAACCGTCTCGTCGAGGACGGCGTCATCCGCGGCTTCGGCGCCCGCGTCAACCACGAGCGCGCCGGCCAGGGCACCTCGGCGTACATCACGCTGAAGATCGTCCAGAACTCCTGGCGCACCGTCCGCGAACAGCTCAGACAGCTGCCCGGGGCTTCGCACATCGCGCTGGTCGGCGGGGATTTCGACGTACTGCTGCTCGTCCACACCCCGGACAACAGATCCCTGCGCGAACTGGTCCTCACCCGCCTCCAGGCCATCCCGGAGGTGCTCAGCACGCGCACCCTCCTGGTCTTCGAGGAGGAGGACCTGGAGCCGCAGGGCTGAGTTCAGGACGCCTTGCGCAGTCCCCCGAAGATCAACTGCGCCACCGCGTCCGCCACTTCGCGTTCGTTCATGCCCCGGCCGTCCGGGCGGTACCACTCCACGATGGAGTTGATCATTCCGAAGACCAGGCGGGTCGCGAGGCGCACCTCCACGTCCCCGCGTACGTCACCGTCCGCGGCCGCCGCTTTCAGGAGTTCGGCGACCCGGTGGTCGAAGTCGCGGCGGCGCTCCAGGGCCCACCGCTCGGTGTCCGTGTTGCCGCGCACCCGCAGCAGCAGGGTCACGTACGGCAGCTCGGCGATCAGCACCTCCACCATGCGCCGCACGACGTACTCCAGGCGGCCGGAGGCACGGCCCACGCGCGCGTGCTCCTCGCCGAGGATCCCGAAGAGACCGTCCAGGGCCCGGCTGACGGCCCGGCGCAGGAGCTCCTCCTTGCCGGACACGTGGTGGTAGATCGACGACTTGGAGATGCCGGCGGCCTTCGAGAGGTGCTCCATGGAGGTGCCGTCGTAGCCGCGCTCGTTGAAGATCTGGACGGCGACGGACAGCAGCGTCTCCGGGGTGTACGTGTCGCGCTTGGCGGTCGTCATGAGGTGCTGCCCTCCCGCTTGTCGGAGGCGTATGCGTGCCGGTACAGCGCGAGCGAGGGCGCGTACCGTCCGGACGGGTCGCGCAGGTGCAGGTCGTCGAGGAGGGCGTAGGCCCAGTTGCGGCCGAGCCTGCGGCTCCACTCGAAGGGGCCCAGCGGGTAGTTCACACCGAGCCGCATGGCGGTGTCGATGTCCTCCTTGGTGGCCACGCCCTTGGCGACGGCGTCGTGCGCCAGGTCGACGATCCGGGCGACCGTACGGGCGACGATCATGCCGGGCACGTCCCCGATGACGCTGACGTCCTTGCCGAGCGCCTGGAAGAGCCCGGTGGCCTCGGCGAGTGTCTGCTGCGAGGTGTCCTGGGAGGCGGACAGCGCGATGCGCGTGGCCTTGCGGTAGTCGAGGGCGAGGTCGAAGTAGACGACGTCGCGGAACTCCACCGAGGTCTGCCCGTCGGCGAGCGCGAGCTGCCCGCCGCTCGGCAGGACGAGACGGGTGCCGTGGTCCTCCTCGTCCTCGCGGACCTGGATGCCCGCCTCGCGGATCAGCGCGAGCAGCTCGGACGCGGGGCCCAGATCGCCCTCGACGACGACGTACGCGGGTGCCTGGGCCCGCTCCGCGGTGTGTGGCTCGTCGCGCTCGGCGCCGTCCGTGTAGTCGTACCAGCCCCGCCCGCTCTTGCGGCCGAGCCGACCCGACTCCACCAGGCGCTGCTGGGCCAGCGAGGGTGTGAAGCGCACGTCCTGGAAGAAGGCCTGCCATACGGAGTGCGTCACGGACTCGTTGACGTCCTGGCCGATCAGGTCGGTCAGCTCGAACGCGCCCATCTTGAAGCCGCCGCACTCGCGCAGGACCGCGTCGATGGTGGCGGGCTCGGCGCCCTGGGCCTCGTGGACCGCGAACGCCTCGGCGTAGAAGGGCCGCGCGATGCGGTTGACGATGAAGCCCGGAGTGTCGGCGCAGGCCACCGGCGTCTTGCCCCACGCGCGGGCCGTCTCGTACGCGCGTGTGGCCGACGAGACGTCCGTGGCGAACCCGGAGACGACCTCGACCAGCGGCAGCAGCGGCGCGGGGTTGAAGAAGTGCAGGCCCACGAAGCGGCCCGGGTGGCGCAGGGCGCCGGCGATGGCGGTCACCGACAGGGAGGAGGTGTTGGTGGCGAGCAGAGAGTCCTCGCCCACGATGTCCTCCAGCTCCCTGAAGAGCTGTTGCTTGACGTCCAGCCGCTCCAGAACGGCCTCGACGACCAGCGTGCAGTCCGCGAGGTCGGTGAGCTGCTCGGCAGCCACGAGACGGGAGCGCGCGGCGTCCCGGTCGGCGGCGGTGAGCCGGTCCTTCTCGACGAGCCGGTCGAGGCGGGCCCCGATCGCGTCGGCCGCCTCCCGGGCACGGCCGGGGGCGGCGTCGTACAGCAGCACGGCGTGCCCGGCGACCAGCGCGACCTGGGCGATGCCCTGGCCCATGGTGCCGGTGCCGACGACGGCCACGGGGCTGCTGAGGTCGAGTCCTGTCATGTGCGCGATCCTCCCGCACGGGGTTTTCCACAGATGCGGCGGACCCCCTTGTCCCGACCGATCGTTCGGTTACTCTAACTCTGACTGGCTGTTCCTGCCCATGTTTCTGCCCAGGTCATGAGCTCGACGAAGAGTTCGAAAGACGAGGAGTTGGTCCCGCATGGCCGCCGAACTGACCGCACACCAGCTGATCGCCGAGCACCGGCCCACCCTCGACCAGGCGCTGGAGGCGATCCGCACCCGCGCGTACTGGTCCCCGCACCCCGAGCACCCCAAGGCCTACGGGGAGCACGGCAGCCTGGACATGGCGGCGGGCAAGGCCGCCTTCGACGCGCTGTTGGGCACCCGCCTCGACCTCGGCCAGCCCGGCACCGACGACTGGGTGGGCGGCGAGGTCTCGCCGTACGGCATCGAGCTGGGCGTCGAGTACCCGCACGCGGACGTGGATGTGCTGCTGCCCGCGATGAGGGCGGGCCAGAAGGCGTGGCGGGACGCGGGCGCGGAGATCCGCGCGGTGGTCTGTCTGGAGATCCTCAAGCGGATCAGCGACCGGACCCACGAGTTCGCGCACGCCGTCATGCACACCAGCGGCCAGGCGTTCATGATGGCGTTCCAGGCGGGCGGCCCGCACGCGCAGGACCGCGGCCTGGAGGCGGTGGCGTACGCCTACGTGGAGCAGGTCCGCACCCCGGACACCGCGGAGTGGACGAAGCCGCAGGGCAAGCGCGACCCGCTCGCGCTCACCAAGCAGTTCACGCCCGTCCCGCGCGGGATCGGCCTGGTCATCGGCTGCAACACCTTCCCTACGTGGAACGGCTATCCGGGCCTGTTCGCCTCCCTGGCCACCGGCAACGCGGTCCTGGTGAAGCCGCACCCGCGCGCGGTGCTGCCGCTCGCGCTCACGGTCCAGGTGGCGCGGGACGTCCTGGGCGAGGCCGGCTTCGACCCGAACCTGGTGGCTCTCGCCGCCGAGCGCCCCGGCGAGGGCATCGCGAAGACACTGGCCACGCGCCCCGAGATCCGGATCATCGACTACACCGGCTCGACGGCGTTCGGCGACTGGCTGGAGGCCAACGCCCGCCAGGCGCAGGTCTACACGGAGAAGGCCGGCGTCAACACGGTGCTCGTGGAGTCGGCCGGCGACTACAAGGGGATGCTCTCCAACCTGGCCTTCTCCCTGTCCCTGTACAGCGGCCAGATGTGCACGACCCCGCAGAACCTGCTGATCCCGCGGGACGGCATCCGCACCGACGAGGGTCCCAAGACCTTCGACGAGGTGGTCTCCGACCTCGCCCGCGCGGTCGACGGCCTCCTCGGCGACGACGCGCGCGCCAACGCGCTGCTGGGCGCGATCGTCAACCCGGACGTGAAGGAGCGCCTGGAGGCCGCGGCGGGCCTTGGCGAGGTCGCCCTGGCCTCGCGGGAGATCGCCAACCCGGAGTTCCCGGGCGCGGTCGTGCGCACGCCGGTCGTGGTCAAGCTGGACGGCGCCAAGCCGGACGACGAGGCCGCCTACATGAGCGAGTGCTTCGGACCCGTCTCCTTCGCCGTCGCGGTCGACTCGGCGGCCGACGCGGTGGAGCTGCTGCGCCGGACGATCCGCGAGAAGGGCGCGATGACGGTGGGCGCGTACACCTCCGACGAGGAGGTCGAGCAGGCCGTCCGGGAGGTCTGCCTGGAGGAGGCGGCGCAGTTGTCGCTGAACCTCGTCGGCGGGGTGTACGTCAACCAGACGGCCGCGTTCTCCGACTTCCACGGATCGGGCGGCAACCCCGCGGCCAACTCCGCGCTGTGCGACGGCGCGTTCGTCGCCAACAGGTTCCGGGTGGTCGAGGTGCGCCGGGAGGCCTAGGAGCCGCCGAGACTCCAGTGGTAGAGGGTCATCGCCACACTGGTCGCCAGGTTGTAGCTGGATACCTGGGGGCGCATCGGCAGGGCGACCAGGTGGTCGGCACGCGCGCGTAGTTCGGGCGACAGTCCGCTGCGCTCCGAGCCGAAGGCGAGGACGGCGTCGTCCGGGAGCTTCACGCCCCGGATGTCGTCGCCCTCCGGGTCCAGGGCGAACACCGGGCCCGGTGGCAGCTCGGTGACCGTCAGGCGCTCCACCGCGGTCGCGAAGTGCAGGCCCGCCCCACCGCGTACGACGGTCGGGTGCCAGGGGTCGAGTGTGCCCGTGGTGACCACGCCGGTGGCCCCGAAGCCCGCGGCCAGCCGGATCACGGCGCCGGCGTTGCCGAGGTTGCGCGGATTGTCGAGGACCACCACGGGGGCGGTACGCGGTGTGTGCGCCAGCTTCTCCAGGTGAGCGTCCCGGGACGGTCGTACGGCCAGGGCCGCGACCGCCGTGGGATGCGGGCGCGGCACGAGGGACGCGTACGCCGACTCCGGGATCTGTGTCAGCAGCTCGTCCAGGGTGTCCCGTACGTCCGGCGCCAACTCCTCCGCCAGGGCGAGCGCGGCGCCCCGGTCGACGGCGACCGCCACCGGGACCTCGGCCCCGAAGCGCACGGCGTGCTTGAGGGCGTGGAAACCGTCGAGCAGCACGGAGGTGTCGGCGAGCCGACGCCACAGGCTCACGGGATCGGGACCGGTCATGCGGGGAAGCCTACGTGCCGGGGATCGGGGTTCTCGGGGTCGCCGGGGTTGGCGTCGGCGTTCTCGCCGGGGTTGGCGTCGGTGTTTTCGCCGGGGCCGTCGGCAGGTCGCGGGGTCTTAGCGGACGCCGGCTCCTTCGGTGCACCCGGCCGCCTGGGAGCGCGCTGTCCGTCGGGCTCTGGTTGTCTCTCTGGACCCCGTTGTCCCTCTGGACCCTGCTGCCCCTCAGGGCCTCCTGGGTCCTCAGGGCCTCCTGGTCCCTTCGGATCGCGTTGTCGCTTCGGACCGCGTTGTCCCTTCGGATCGCGCCGACCGAGCGGGCCAGGGCCCGATGCGCCCACGCCCGCGAAGCGCGCCCACAGTCGGGCACGCGCGCGTGCGGCCCCGTCGCCTAGCCGGCGAAGGAATGTCGTCGGCAGGAAGACCGAGTCGGCAGCGATCATCGCCAGCGAGAAGAACGGCAGTCCGAGGACGACCGCGATCACCGCGTGCTCGGTGATCATCGCGGCCAGCAGGACGTTCTTGACCCGCCGGTTGAACAGCGTGAACGGGAAGGCGACCTGTACGGCGACCGTGCCGTACGTCACCAGCATCACCATGACGCCGTTCGCCGACAGCAGGTCGGCCAGGGCGGGCCACGGCGAGAAGGACTCCAGGTGGAGGGGGTAGTAGACGGCGGTGCCGTCCTGCCAGCGGGAGCCCTGGATCTTGTACCAGCCCGCCGTCGCGTAGATGAGACAGGCCTCGGTCATGATCACGAGCAGGGCGCCGTTGTGGACGATGTCGGCGACGACGTCCAGCATGATCCGCGACTGCCCGGACCGGGTGAACCGTCCGACCACCCACCACAGGGCCTGCGCCAGCCACAGAGCCCACAGGAGCACCGGGACGAACGGGTCGCCGTTCAGCCTGTCCAGGAAGGCCGTCGCCACCAGCACGAGCCCGAGGACACCCCACAGGGCCGGGCCGACACGGTCCACGACGCGCTCTCCACGCGCGCGTGCCTCCCGAGTGCGCCGAGCCCGCCTCTCGTCCAGCGACCAAACCTGGCCGCAGCGCGTGAAGACGAGGTAGATGCACATCAGATGCAGGACGTTGTCGCCGCCGTCGCCCATGAAGATGCTCCGGTTCTGGAGCGAGAGCACGCCGACCATGAAGACCACGGACATCGTGCGCGTGCGCCAGCCGAGCAGCAGCAGGACGCTCGACACGACGGCGAGGAGATAGACCGTCTCGAACCAGAACTGGCCGTCCGACCACATCAGGGCCGTGAACGCGCCGTTGATCGAGATCAGCTGCTCGGCGAGGTTCCAGCTCCACGGACCCTCCGGACCGTACAGCTCCTGGCGGTGCGGGAACTCGCGCAGCAGGAACAGCAGCCAGGTCGCGCTGAAACCGATACGGATCATCGCGGTCTGGTAGGCACCGAGGCCGGCCCCGGTGATGCGGGCGATGCCGGTGGACACCGCCAGGGCGAACCGGTTCACCGGGCGCTCCCCTCGGTGTCGTCCGCCGTCACGGCCCACCAGGGCAGCTCACGGTAGGACGGCTGCACCGACACCTTCTCCTCGCTCCACTTCGGTGGAGGGACGTTGGAGGTCCTGGAGCGCACCTGGACGCTCACAAGGACGTCGCCCCGCGCGGTCGCGTGGTCGCGCTCCAGACGCAGCACCACGATGCGGCGGAGATAGGTCTCGGACAGGGTGCCGCGCAGACCGACCGGGCGGTTGTCGGCGTCGTGCGTGGCGACGAAGAAATCCCAGGACCGGCGCAGCTCGTTCTGCTGCGTGTGGCTGGGCAGCGGATTGCCGTCGATGGCCCGGCCGTCCTGGGCGGACAGGTCGTACCAGCCGGACGTACGGCTGCTGCCGTCGACTGTCCGTATCCGGGCCCGGACCTGCACCGCGATGTTCTGCTGGAGGGGGTTCGGCGCGAAGAGCTTCCAGTTCTGCTCGAACTCCGGGTAGACCCAGTCGTCCACCGCCCCGCCGTGCTGCTTGGTCATCGTGTTCGGCGGCGCGACGTGCAGGAACACCATCCCGATGTGCACACAGACGGCGACGGCCACGACGGCGAGGGCCAGGGCGACCCCGATCTGATAGCGGAGGGAGAGGGCGGCCACGCCGGTACGGGCGGCGGGGCCGGGGTCGAGGCCAGGATCGTAGTAGGGGGCGGGCCATGGGGCCGGGGCGGGGCGTATCGCGGCGTGGTCGGAGGCGCGGGTGTGCGGGGCCGACCTCAGATCGGCGGGCTCGCGATCCGGCGCGGGGTAGGCCACGTCTCGCGCCTCGGAAGACGCATCCGGCTCACCTGACGCATCAGAACCGTCAGCAACTTCCGTCCCTTCTGCCCCCTCCGGATCGTAGGGTCCCTCCGCCGCCTCCGAACCGTAGGGCCGCTCCGCCCCCTCTGCTCCCTCCGGACCGTAAGACCCCTCAGGACCCTCAGACCCCTCAGGACCCTCAGGACCTCCTGGCTCCTTCGACTCAGGGGCATCGCCCGGCTCGCTCGCGGCGCCCGGTCCTCGCCGGGCGTTCGAGCCTCCGTCGTACGCGTCCATTCCGCCCCGTTCCCGATTCCGGTCCGTCCACCGCCGCCCGGCCGCAGGGGGCGTCCGCGCCCGGTTGTCGGCGCCCGCACCCGCCTCACCGCGGTGGCTCGCACGGCACGGTACTCAGGCCGGACCGCCCCGCACAGCCCTTGCCGACCGACTCCGCCGTGGCCGTTCTCACTCCGCCCCCGGTTTTCCACAGGCTGCCCCGTGGGTTTTCCACAGCGGTTGACACCTTACGGCGCCCGGCACACCATGGAATCGCACGAACCGAACGATCGGTCGGGAGCAGGTTCCGGCGGAGCCCAGGTCGAGGGGGCCTCATGGCGACAGCAGCCGCGCAGCAGACGGCGAGCACACGGATGTACGGCGCTCAGGACGCCGTCGGCGACACCACGGCGTACCAGAGCGTCTTCGACGCCGCCGTGGCCGCCGACGAGCGGATCGAGCCGCGCGACTGGATGCCCGACGCCTATCGCGCGACCCTGGTCCGCCAGATCGCGCAGCACGCCCACTCCGAGATCATCGGCATGCAGCCGGAGGCGAACTGGATCACGCGTGCACCCTCCCTGCGCCGCAAGGCCATCCTGATGGCCAAGGTCCAGGACGAGGCGGGTCACGGCCTCTACCTCTACAGCGCGGCGGAAACCCTCGGCACCGGCCGTGACGAGCTCCTCGACAAGCTCCACTCCGGCCGCCAGAAGTACTCCTCGATCTTCAACTACCCGACCCTGACCTGGGCGGACGTCGGCGCGATCGGCTGGCTGGTGGATGGCGCCGCGATCACCAACCAGGTCCCCCTGTGCCGCTGCTCCTACGGCCCGTACGCCCGCGCGATGGTCCGTATCTGCAAGGAGGAGTCCTTTCACCAGCGCCAGGGGTACGAACTGCTGCTGGCGTTGAGCAACGGCACACCCGAGCAGCACGCGATGGCCCAGGACGCGGTGGACCGCTGGTGGTGGCCCTCCCTGATGATGTTCGGTCCGCCCGACGACGAGTCCGCGCACTCCGCGCAGTCGATGGCCTGGAAGATCAAGCGGCATTCCAACGACGAGCTGCGCCAGCGCTTCGTCGACATCTGCGTCCCCCAGGCCGAGTCCCTGGGCCTCACGCTCCCCGACCCGGACCTGCGGTGGAACGAGGAGCGGGGGCACCACGACTTCGGCCCGATCGACTGGACGGAGTTCCGGGAGGTCCTCAAGGGCAACGGGCCGTGCAACGAAGAGCGGATCACCCAGCGCCGGCGGGCGCACGACGAAGGCGCCTGGGTGCGGGAGGCGGCCGCGGCCTACGCGGCGAAGCACACCGGCGAGACAGGAGCGACGCGCGCATGACGAACACCGACTGGCCCCTGTGGGAGGTCTTCGTGCGCTCGCGCCGCGGACTCTCCCACACCCACGCCGGCAGCCTGCACGCCCCGGACGCGGAGCTCGCCCTGCGCAACGCCCGCGACCTGTACACCCGGCGCGGCGAGGGCGTCTCGATCTGGGTCGTGCCCTCGTCCACGATCACGGCCTCCTCGCCCGACGAGAAGGACCCGTTCTTCGAACCGGCCGCCGACAAGCCGTACCGGCACCCGACCTTCTACGAGATCCCGGAGGGGGTGAAGCACCTGTGACCACACCCGAGACGACGGCTGCTCCCGCGCCCGCCCCGATCCCCACGGCGGCCGCCCTGGCCCTCGGCGACGACGCGCTGGTGCTCTCGCACCGCCTCGGCGAGTGGGCGGGCCACGCCCCCGTCCTGGAGGAGGAGGTCGCCCTCGCCAACATCGCCCTCGACCTGCTCGGCCAGGCCCGGTTGCTGCTGTCCATGGCCGGCGACGAGGACGAACTGGCGTACCTGCGCGAGGAGCGCTCCTTCCGCAACCTCCAGTTGGTGGAGCAGCCGAACGGCGACTTCGCCCACACCATCGTCCGCCAGCTCTACTTCTCCACCTACCAGCACCTGCTCTACGCCGAACTGGCCGCGGGCGACGGCCCCTTCGCCCCGCTGGCCGCGAAGGCCGTCAAGGAGGTCGCCTACCACCGCGACCACGCCGAGCAGTGGGCCCTGCGGCTCGGCGACGGCACCGAGGAGAGCCGCGCGCGGATGCTGCGCGCGTGCGAGGCGCTGTGGCGGTTCACCGGCGAGATGTTCCAGCCGGTGGAGGCAGTGGATGTCGACCGGGAGCACATGGAGGCCGCCTGGCTCGCTTCCGTCGG
Organism: Streptomyces sp. NPDC005303; assembly: GCF_040607335.1. Taxonomy (NCBI): domain Bacteria; kingdom Bacillati; phylum Actinomycetota; class Actinomycetes; order Kitasatosporales; family Streptomycetaceae; genus Streptomyces; species Streptomyces sp. NPDC005303. The sequence goes on from NZ_JBEXGM010000020.1 coordinate 142,529, forward strand.
TGACACCTTGCGCCGGGCCGGCCTGAGCGTCCCCGAAGGGCCGCGCACCGGCGCGTGGGCCGCCGGGGCGGGACGACAGGGCCTGCACACCGAGTCCTTCGGGCGGATGCTCGCCGAGATGCAACACCTGCACCGCAGTCACCCGGGGGCGTCATGGTGACGCTCACTTCGCTGGAGACCGAGCTGTTCGCGCTCGCCGGTTCGGTGCCCGACCCCGAACTGCCGGTGCTGACCCTGCGCGAGCTGGGTGTACTGCGTGCGGTGCATGTCCGGGACGCGGACTCGGTCGAGGTCGAACTGACGCCTACGTACACCGGCTGCCCGGCGATCGAGGCGATGTCCCTGGACATAGAGCGGGTGCTGCGCGAACACGGCGTGCGGGAGGTCACCGTCCGCACCGTGCTCGCGCCCGCCTGGTCGACCGACGACATCACGGCCGAAGGGCGCCGCAAGCTGCTGGAGTTCGGCATAGCGCCACCCCGCGCCGTGGCGGCATCCGGGCCGGTCGCGGTGGTTCTCGGGCCGACACGGACACTGGACGCCGCGACCGAAGCCGTCCTCTGCCCGCACTGTGGTTCCGCCGACACCGAACTGCTCAGCCGGTTCTCCTCCACGGCGTGCAAGGCGCTGCGCCGGTGCCTGGACTGCCGTGAACCGTTCGACCACTTCAAGGAGTTGTGATGGCCCGCTTCCACCCGCTCCCGGTGGCCGCGGTCGACCGGATCACCGACGACTCCGTGGCCCTGACCCTCACGGTGCCGCCGGAGCTGCGCGAGGAGTTCCGGCATTCCGCGGGCCAGCATCTCGCCCTGCGCCGCACGGCCGACGGCGAGGAGATACGCCGGACCTACTCGATCTGCTCCCCGGCGCCCGACAGAGAGGGACCACGCGAACTGCGGGTCGGTGTGCGGCTGGTGGAGGGCGGCGCCTTCTCTGCATACGCCCTCAAGGAGATCAACGTCGGCGACGAGCTGGAGGTGATGACACCGGCGGGCCGGTTCACCCTCGACCCGGCGCCCGGTCTGTACGCGGCGATCGTCGGCGGCAGTGGCATCACCCCGGTGCTGTCGATCGTGGCGACGCTGCTGGCGCGCGAGCCCGCGGCCCGGTTCTGTCTGATCCGCAGCGACCGTACTTCCGCGTCCACGATGTTCCTGGAGGAGGTCGCCGACCTGAAGGACCGCCACCCCGAGCGGTTCCAGCTGGTCACGGTTCTCTCCCGGGAGGAGCAGCAGGCGGGGCTGCCGTCCGGGCGGCTCGACCGGGAGCGGCTGACCGGGCTGCTGCCGGCGCTGCTGCCGGTGGAGCGGGTGGCGGGGTGGTTCCTGTGCGGGCCGTTCGGGCTGGTGCAGGGTGCGGAGAAGGCGTTGCGGGAGCTGGGGGTCGCCCGTACCCGGATCCACGAGGAGATCTTCCACGTGGACGCGGGTACCGCCCCGGCACAGACGGTCCCCGCGCCCGCGCACAGCACGGTGACCGCCCGGCTCGACGGACGCGGCGGCAGCTGGCCCGTCCAGCAGGGTGAGTCGCTGCTGGAGACGGTGCTGCGCAACCGGTCCGACGCGCCCTACGCCTGCAAGGGCGGGGTGTGCGGGACCTGCCGGGCCTTCCTGGTCTCGGGCGAGGTGCGCATGGACCGCAACTTCGCGCTGGAGCCGGAGGAGACACAGGCGGGCTATGTGCTGGCATGCCAGTCGCATCCGGTGACGGAGAAGGTGGAGCTGGACTTCGACAGGTAGCCCTGGGGGAGCCCGTTCCCTTCTCCTAGAACCTGTTCTATCTTGACGGACCGTCAGATCAGCTGACCCGATCTGCCGACCCGTCGGAAGGACAGGGACCGTGGACTTCACCTTCAGCGAGGAGCAGCAGGCGGCGGCCGAAGCGGCGCGGGGGGTGTTCGCCGACGTCGCGCCGGACGCCGTGCCGTCTCCGGCGCTGACCCCGGGAGCCGTGGCCGACGAGTTCGACCGCGTGCTGTGGGCCAGGCTCGCGGACGCTGACCTGCTGAGCCTGCTGCTGGCGCAGGAGTACGACGGGGCGGGCCTGGACACCGTCGCCCTGTGCCTGGTGCTGCGTGAGTCGGCGAAGGTGCTGGCGCGGGTGCCCCTGCTGGAGAGCAGCGCGGCCATGGCGGCCGTACAGGCTTACGGAGGGCCGGAGTTGAAGGGGGAGCTGCTGGAGCGGGCCGGGCGCGGGGAGGTCGTGCTGACCGTCGCAGCGAGCGGCCGCACCGGGCACGACCCGGCCGAACTCGCCGTCAGCGCGCGGCAGGAGGAGGGGGAGGGCGCCGACTGGATCCTGGACGGGTTGCAGACGGCGGTGCCGTGGGCGTACGACGCGGACTTCGTCGTCGTACCGGCGCACACGGCCGCGGGCCGGACCGTTTGCGCGCTGGTGCCCCGGGTCCATGACGGGGTGGCGCTCGGCGAGCAGTTCTCCACCAGCGGGGAGCGGCTGGGCGAGCTGCGCCTTGAGTCGGTGAGGATCGCCGCGCGGAACGTGATCGACGGCGAGGGCGCGTGGGAGTGGCTGCGGGATCTGCTGACCACGGGAACCTGTGCGCTGGCGCTCGGGCTGGGCGAGCGAGTACTGCGGATGAGCAGTGAATACACCAGCGAGCGGGAGCAGTTCGGGTTCCCGGTCGCCACGTTCCAGGCCGTGGCCGTGCAGGCCGCCGATCGTTACATCGACCTGCGCGCGATGGAGGTCACGCTGTGGCAGGCGGCGTGGCGGATCGCCTCGGGAGCGCAGGGAGCGCTGCCGGTCACGGGGGATGTCGCCGTGGCGAAGATCTGGGCGTCGGAGGGGGTCCGGAGGGTGGTGCAGACGGCACAGCATCTGCACGGCGGGTTCGGCGCAGACGTCGACTATCCCCTGCACCGGTACCACGCCTGGGCCAAGCATCTGGAGCTTGCGCTCGGCCCGGCGGCGGCGCACGAGGAGGCGCTGGGGGATCTGCTGGCGGCGCATCCCCTGGGGTGAGGCGAAACCGCGGGGATGTGTCCGCGGTTTGCGGCCCGGGCTGGACGCGCGTGGTGTCCGCCGCGACCCTCGCGCCGTGCGAGCCGGCCCGCCACGCGAGCCGCCACGACCTCAACCCGGGCGGAGGAGACCACTGAGCACCCTCCGCCCGGGCCTGGTCCGGCCCAGGCCGGGGACTGCCGGCGGCTGCCGGGGGTCCGCCGAAGCTAGAGGACGAAGCCCGGGCGGCCGTCGTCGGTCACCATGGGGCGGCCCACCTCGGCCCACAGCTGCATGCCGCCGTCGACGTTCGCGGCGTCGATGCCCTGCTGGGCCAGGTACATCGTGACCTGGGCGGAGCGGCCGCCGGACCGGCAGATCACATTGACGCGGCCGTCCTGCGGGGCGGCCTCGGTCAGTTCGCCGTAGCGGGCCACGAACTCACTGATGGGGATGTGCAGCGCCCCTTCGGCGTGACCCGCCTGCCACTCGTCGTCCTCGCGGACGTCCAGCAGGAAATCGCCGTCCTTGAGGTCCGTGACCTGGACCGTGGGCACACCAGCACCGAAATTCATGGGGTCGACGCTACCTGACGCTCTCGGGACGCGGCCGGTCACTCCTGCGCGAGCAGCTCCGTGAGTTCCGCCTCGCGCGTGGAGACGTCGGCCAGGAGCTTCTCGGCGATCTCCTCCAGGAGGCGGTCCGGGTCGTCCGGCGCCATCCGGAGCATGGAGCCGATCGCGCTCTCCTCCAGATCCCGTGCGACCACCGAGAGGAGTTCCTTGCGCCGGGCGAGCCATTCGAGGCGGGCGTACAGCTCCTCGCTGGGAGTGGGGCCCTGCTCCGGCGGCTTGGGACCGGCGGCCCACTCCTCGGCCAGTTCCCGCAGGAGAGGCTCGTCGCCTCGGGAGTAGGCCCCGTTGACCCGGGTGATGAACTCCTCGCGCCGCGCCCGCTCGGTGTCGTCCTGGGCGAGGTCCGGGTGGGCCTTGCGGGCGAGCTCGCGGTAGAGCTTGCGGGCCTCGTCGCTCGGACGCACCCGCGGCGGGGGCTGCACCGGCTGCTCGGTCAGCATCGCGGCGGCTTCCGGGAACAGACCCTCGCCGTCCATCCAGCCGTGGAACAGCTCCTCGACGCCGGGCATCGGCATCACGCGGGCGCGGGCCTCCTGCGCCTTGCGCAGATCCTCCGGGTCGCCGCTGCGGGCGGCCCGGATCTCCGCGATCTGCGCGTCCAGCTCGTCGAGGCGGGTGTACATGGGGCCGAGCTTCTGGTGGTGCAGGCGGGAGAAGTTCTCCACCTCGATGCGGAAGGTCTCCACCGCGATCTCGTACTCGATGAGCGCCTGCTCGGCGGCCCGCACGGCCTGCGCCAGCCGGGCGGTGCCTGCGCCTTCGGCGGCAGCGCCGTGGGGGTCGGTTTCCGGGGACGTCATCCGGACAGCGTAACCGCGTCGGCCCGAGGCGGGCGCCATCCGAAATGCCGGGCCGGGTTGTCGGGCGGGCGCGGGTTCATCATGGCTGGTCGCGCCCGCGCGGCGGCAGCAGCACATCGACTCGGTCTCGCGCCCCCTGGTAGGTGTGCGCTCCCTCAGTCGGACACCTACCGTCACCGCCCGTTCCTCACACTCCCGGCTCCGCAGCCACTCTCCCCGAGCGGATCCCCGCCACCAGTTCCGCGTGGTCCGCCTCCGTGCGGTCGGCGTAGGTGACGGCGAAGGTGGCGATGGCCTCGTCGAGCTCGTCGTTCTTGCCGCAGTAACCGGAGACGAGGCGGGGGTCGGCGCTGTGCGAGTGGGCGCGGGCCAGGAGGGCGCCCGTCATACGGCCGTAGTCGTCAATCTGGTCGGCGGAGAGGGCGGCCGGGTCGACGCTGCCCTTGCGGTTGCGGAACTGGCGGACCTGGAAGGGACGGCCCTCCACGGTCGTCCAGCCCAGCAGGATGTCGCTGACTACCTGCATGCGCTTCTGGCCGAGGACCACCCGGCGGCCCTCGTGGTCGACCGCCGGGGCGTCGAAGCCCGCGGCGACCAGGTGCGGCAGGAGGGCCGAGGGCCGGGCCTCCTTGACCTGGAGGACCAGCGGTTCGCCTCGGTGGTCGAGCAGCAGGACGACGTAGGAGCGGGTGCCCACGCTGCCCGTGCCGACGACGCGGAACGCCACGTCGTGCACCGCGTGGCGGGCCAGCAGCGGGAGACGGTCCTCGGAGAGCGTGGTCAGGTAGTGCTCCAGGGACGCGGCCACCGCCGCCGCCTCCTCGTCGGGGACCCGGCGCAGCACCGGCGCGGCGTCCACGAAGCGCCGCCCGCCGTCCTCGGTGAGCTCCGTCGACCGCGCCGCGAAACGCCCGCTGGTGTTGGCCCGCGCCTTCTCCGAGACCCGCTCCAGCGTGCCGACCAGGTCATGGGCGTCGGTGTGGGAGACGAGTTCCTCGTCCGCGATCGCGTTCCAAGCGTCCAGCACCGGGAGCTTGGCGAGCAGCCGCATGGTGCGCCGGTACGCGCCGACCGCTCCGTGCGCCGCCGCGCGGCAGATGTCCTCGTCGGCGCCGATCTCCCGGCCCGCGAGGACCAGGGAGGCGGCGAGCCGCTTGAGGTCCCACTCCCAGGGGCCGTGCACCGTCTCGTCGAAGTCGTTCAGGTCGATGACCAGGTCGCCGCGGGCGTCGCCGTACAGGCCGAAGTTCGCCGCGTGCGCGTCACCGCAGATCTGGGCGCGGATCCTGGTCATCGGGGTGCGGGCCAGGTCGTAGGCCATGAGGCCGGCCGAGCCGCGCAGGAAGGCGAACGGCGTGGCCGCCATCCGGCCCACCCGGATCGGCGTGAGCTCGGGGATACGGCCCTGGCTCGACTCCTCGACCGCCTCGACCGCGCCGGGGCGGGAGATGTCGAGGTCGAGCGCCGCATGGGCACTGCGCGGGACGCTCTCCCGCAGGGCCTTGCCCTCCTTCTTGGGCGAGCCCTCGACGGGCCACTGGGCGAAGCCGCGCACCCGGGGGCGCCGGGCCCCGGCCGCCGCGCCGGCCACCTCACCAGCCGGCCCCCCGGCCGTCGTCTCCACACCGGCCTCGGTCACCGCGACCGCCTCCCCCGTGACTCGCAAGAACATCAACTCGTGCAGACCGTACAACCACCAGCCGAAACGCGTCAGACCCTGTGGACAACCTCGCGGTTGTCCACACCGGTTGCACGGCGCTCAGCCCAGCTTGTCCACCGTCTGGTAGTACGTCCACGCCGTCGCGTCGCACGACGTCTTCGCCCTCGCGTGGCACGACGTCTTCGCCCTCGCGTGGCACGACGTCTTCGCCCTCGCGTGGCACGACGTCTTCCTGACGCCGGAGTACGCGGCGCAGACCTGCTTGAGGTCGGCGTAGAACGCGTTGTCCAGGCCGGCGACGAAAGGCGACGTCACGCACGCAGATACGCGAGCACCGCGAGCACCCGTCGGTGTGTCTCGTCCGCCGGCGGCAGATCGAGCTTCGTCAGAATGCCGCCGATGTGCTTGCCCACCGCCGCCTCGGAGACGACGAGTTCACGAGCGATGGCACCGTTGGACCTGCCCTCCGCCATCAACGCCAGGACCTCCCGCTCGCGTGGGGTGAGCCGCTCCAGCGGGTCCCGGCGCCGGCGCAGCAACTGCCGTACGACCTCGGGGTCCACGACCGTGCCGCCGTCCGCGACCTCGGACAGTGCGTCGACGAACTCCTCGACCTGGCCGACGCGGTCCTTCAGGAGATAGCCGACACCCGTGCCGTCACCGGAGTCGAGGAGTTCGGAGGCGTAGGTCCGCTGCACGTACTGGCTGAGCACCAGCACCGGCAGCGCGGGGCGGTTCTCCCTCAGGCGGACCGCCGCGTGCAGGCCCTCGTCCTGGAAGCCGGGTGGCATACGGACGTCCGTGACCACGATGTCCGGGCCGTGCTCCTCGACGGCCTCGATCAGCGCCTGTGCGTCGCCGACCGCTGCGACGACCTCGTGCCCGCAGCGGCCGAGCAGGCCTATGAGTCCCTCCCGCAGCAGCACGCTGTCCTCGGCCAGGACTACGCGAAGCGATCGGCCGTCTCGCTCGACTCGGTCACCTCGCAAGGGAACTCCACACAGAGCAGGGTCGGTCCGCCCGGCGGGCTGGACAGGGAGAGTGTGCCATCCAGGACCGACACCCGGTCCGCGAGTCCGGTCAGTCCGCTGCCCGCCGAGGCGTCGGCGCCGCCGCGGCCGTCGTCGCGCACCTCGAGGACCAGCCGCCCGCCCGTGTGGCCTCCGCGCACCTGGGCGCGGTCCGCCCCGCTGTGCTTGGCGATGTTGGCGAGGGCCTCGCAGACCACGAAGTACGCGGCCGCCTCCACCGCCTGCTCGAACCGTCCCGGCAGCGGCAGGTCCACGTCGACAGGGACCACGGAGCGGTCGGCCGCGTCGGCCACGGCGGCCCCGAGGCCGTAGTCCGCCAGGACCTTCGGGTGGATGCCGTGGATGAGCTCACGCAGCTCCACGAGGGCCTTGCCCGCCTCGTCGTGGGCCTTGGCGAGCTGGTCGGCGAGGGGTCCGGGCGGGGCGTCGAGGCGGGCCAGGCCCAGGGTCATGGTCAGGGCGACCAGGCGCTGTTGGGCACCGTCGTGCAGATCGCGTTCGATGCGCCGGCGCTCCGCCTCGAAGGCGTCCACCAGCCGCACCCGCGACCGGCTGAGTTCCACCACTCTGGCGCCCAGGTCACCGTCCCGGTCGGCGATCAGCAGCCGGGTCAGCTCGGCGCGGGCGCCGGCCGCGACGCCCAGGACGTAGGCGCCGAGAGCCAGCAGCAGCACACCGAGCACAGCGACCCCGAACGCCGTCGGCCAGGTGGTGACCGTCCACTGCTTGAGTACTTTCGTCTCACGGCCCTCGCCGACGGTGGCCATGAGCAGCGGGGTGGCGGCCATGGAGAGGGGGAAGATCAGCGCGACCGTGACCACCAGCGCGTCCAGCGGCCACAGCAGGCACGCGAACAGCACGGTGTACGCGAGTTCGCGCCAGGTGGCCTGTTCCTTCAGCCGGTTCGTCAGCCAGGACCTCAGTCCCTCGGTGGCCGGTGCCTGGTGCGGGTCCGGTGCCGGGCCCAGGTCGACCAGGCCGAGCCTGCGCCGCTCCACCCAGGCCACCGGCAGGCCGGCAAGGGCCAGCACGATCAGCAGCGGCAGCCCGACGAGCACTATGGCGAGCGCCCCGCCGACGGCCGCCAGCGTCACCAGCGCGACCAGGGTGAGAACCCCCATGATCACGCCGGTCAGCAGATAGCCGACCGCGCGCCAGGGCCACGCCGACAGCAGAAAGCCCGGCCGGGACATGGCCTGCCACACATTCCGAGGGTGCATGGAAATCACCGTAGAAGGACGGCCCTGCGCCCGGCCATGGGTCCAGGGTGCGGGCCGGGGGTAGGGCCGGCCATACCCCCGGCCCGGAAGCGACGGGATCCGGCCAGGTCAGCGCCGGGGCGCGGGTCCGCCGTACGGGCGTCCGGGCAGCTGTAGTGCGGTACGGCCTTCCTACGACGGGTCATGGCCGTCCGAGCGGCCGCCCCCAAGCACCAGGGCACGCTGAGCGAGTTGGCCCGCTCCCCCGCGATGGACCCCACGGCGCCCCCTCGCGGGAGCAAGGTGAGCCGGCCCGAGCCCCGTGGGTATGCCCAGCCCTACCCCCAAGTCTCGTCCCTGCCGCACTGCGCCCGAGTGTCCTCACGCGGTTTCGTGGAGTCACCGCAAGGACGAGAGAGGCGGCACCCGGATGACGGCTTGGCCGGTGAAGCAGATGGCGGTGTACGGCGGCGTCGGCATCCTCGCCCGCCGGACCTGGGTGACACCGCCCCGGCTGCGGCTCACGCACCCTCTCGCCACGGCAGCCACCCGCTACCCGCTACCCGCCACCTGCCACCCGCCACCGCCACCCGCTACCCGCCACCTGCCCAGCGCAACACCGGACCCGGCGCCCGGCCGAGCCCACATAGGCCGTGCCGGCGCCGGCGCACCGGACCCGAACCTCCGTCCCGCCCGGGTGTGCGGGAGGAGCGACACCGAACGAGTGGGGACAGATGAACAACGACGCCATCCGGTTGCGTTCCGTCAGCAGGAGCTACGGGTCGGGCGACAGCGCCGTGACCGCCCTCGACCAGGTCTCCCTCTCCTTCCCGCATGGCACCTTCACCGCCGTCATGGGCCCCTCCGGCTCCGGCAAGTCGACCCTTCTGCAGTGCGCCGCGGGCCTGGACCGCCCCACCTCGGGCTCGGTCTCGGTGGGCGGCACCGAGCTGACCACGCTCAGTGAGACCAGGCTGACGCTGCTGCGCCGCGAACGCATCGGGTTCGTGTTCCAGGCCTTCAACCTGCTGCCCGCGCTGACCGCCGAGCAGAACGTCGCCCTGCCGCTGCGGCTGGCCGGCCGACGGGTGCCGAAGTCCCAAGTCCGCGAGGTGCTCCAGCAGGTCGGTCTCGGCGACCGTGCCCGGCACCGGCCGACCGAGATGTCCGGCGGCCAGCAGCAGCGTGTCGCCCTGGCCCGCGCCCTGATCACCCGCCCCGAGGTCCTCTTCGGCGACGAGCCGACCGGCGCCCTGGACTCGCAGACCAGCCGTGAGGTGCTGGCACTGCTGCGCTCCATGGTCGACCGCGGGGGACAGACGATCATCATGGTCACCCACGACCCGGTGGCCGCCGCCTACGCCGACCGTGTGGCCTTCCTCGTCGACGGCCGGGTCAACGGCGAGCTGATCGGGGCGAGCGCGGACGACATCGCGGCACGTATGACCAAGCTGGAGGGCGTGCCGTGCTGAGCGTCGCCCTGTGCACCCTGCGCACCCGCTGGGTCACCTACGTCGGCAGTTTCGTCGCGCTCTCGCTGGGCGTGGCGCTGCTCGCCGTGATGGGTCTGGCCCTCGCCTCCTCCCTGGACGCGCCCGAACGGCAGCCGGAGCGGTTCGCCGCGGCGCCGGTCGTCGTCCAGGGACAGGACACCCTGTCGGTGCCGACCCCGATCGGTGACCGCACCCAGAAACTCGCCCACCCGCGCGCGGTGCCCGAGGAGACCGTGGCGAAGCTACGGCGGCTCGGCACGGTCGTCGCGGACCGCTCCTTCCCGGTGCGGTCCGCGAAGGCCCCCGGCGACCTGGTCGGCCACCCCTGGTCCACGGCCGCCTTCGCGCCGTACGAGATCGACGGGGGCCGCGCTCCCCGCGGCGCCGACGAGGTCGTCGTCACCGGCGACTGGGCGCGGCCCGGTGAGCGCGTCACGACCGACCGCGGCACCGCGACGGTCGTCGGAACCCTCGCCTCACGCGGCTTCGAGGACGCCGTCTTCTACACCGACGCCCGGGCCGCCGTGCTGTCGCCGAAGAGCACACAGGTGGTGGTGAAGGCAGACGCTGCGGAGGTGCGCGAGGTCGTCGGGGGCCAGGATCTCCAGGTCCTGACCGGCACCGACCGCCGTCTCGCCGACGCCGATCCGGACCGCGACAGCGAGGCGCTCACCGCGATGAACGCCATGTTCGGCACCGCCGGCGGGGTCACCGCGTTCGTGTCGGTGTTCGTGGTGGCGTCCACGTTCGCCTTCGCGGTAGCCCAGCGGCGCCGGGAGTTCGGACTGCTGCGCACCGCGGGGGCCACACCCGGCCAGATCCGCCGGACGGTGTTCGCGGAGGCCCTGGTGGTCGGCGTGCCGGCCTCGGCGGCGGGCTGTGTGCTGGGCGCGTACGGCGCCCTCGCGCTAGCCGCGTGGGTGGTCGACGGTGGTCTCGCACCCAGCTGGTTCACCATCGGTGACTTCACCTGGCCGTACCACATGGCCTTCTGGACCGGTCTGCTCGTCGCGCTGCTCGGGGTGATCGCCGCGTCCTGGCGGGCCGGTCGCACCGGGCCCGCCCAGGCGCTGCGCGAGGCGTCCGTGGACACCAAGGCGATGACCTGGGGCCGCTGGCTGTTCGGGGCAGGTCTGCTGCTGACCGCGGCGGTGACGCTGGGGCTCGCCCTGGTCTCCGACCCCGGCGAGCTGCTGCACCGCAAGACCTATGTGAGCCGTCCGATGCTGTTGATCACCGCGGTCGCGCTGCTCGCGCCGATCCTGGTGCGTCCCCTCACCCGGCTGATCGCCTGGCTGCCGGCCCAACTGCCCGGCGCGGGCGGGATGCTGGTGCGGGAGAACGCGGCCGCGGGCATCCGTCGTACGGCTGCCATCGCGGCGCCCGTCCTGGTCACCGTCGCTCTCGCGGGCTCGTTGCTGGGCGCCACGGCCACCCTGAACGAGGCGAAGGCAACCGAGACGCGTGAACAGACGGCAGCCTCGTTCGTCGTCACTCCGGCCGGGGACGCCGGGTTCGACGCGGCGACACTCGCCCGGCTGCGTGCGACGAAGGGTGCCGTGGTCTCGGCCACCTCGTCGAGTGCCGTGTACGTCCTGGAGGACGGTGTCGCCCTCGTCAAGTCCGAGGCCCGCGCGGCCCAGGCGGCCCCGCTCGCCAAAACCGTGCACCTGCCACTGGCCGCCGGGAAGGTGAGCGATCTCGACGACGACTCGATCATCGTCAACGAGGAGTGGGAGAAGCACACCGTCGGACAGAACGTGGACGTCTGGCTCGGCGACGGCACGAAGAAGTCGCTGCGGATCGCCGCGGTGATGACGACCGGCACCGGCGACAACGGCGCCTACGTCACCCCCGCCAACGCCCCCGGCGCGAGCGTCGACCGGGTGGACGCGGCCCTCGCCGACGGCGCCGACCCGGCCGCCGTGGCCGCCGCGCTCACCAAGGCCGGCGGACATGTCTTCACCAAGGACCAGTGGGTGCGGGCGAGCCGTCCCGAGACCGACCGGACCACGCGGTACGGCTTCATGCTGGTTCTCGGCATCGCCCTCCTCTACACCGGGATCTCCCTGGCCAACACGATGGTCATGGCGACCTCCGACCGGGTGCGCGACCTGGCCGTCCTGCGGCTGGCCGGGGCCACCCAGTGGCAGGTGCTGCGGCTGGTCGCCGGCGAGGCACTGATGGTCGTCGCGGTCGGCGGAGTGCTCGGACTGCTGGTCGCCGGGCTCAACCTGGCGGGCATGTGGAGCGCGCTCGGCCTGCTGTCGGTGTGGAGCCCGGTGATGATGCCGTGGTCGGAGCTCGGGGCGACCGTGGGCGCGTGTGCCGTGCTCGCGGTGGTGTTCTCCGTCGTCCCGGCCGGGCTGGCCATGCGCCGCCGGGCGGTGGAACTGGCCGGCATTCGGGAGTGACCTCCAGACCGGCGCCGATCGGTACCTCCCCCCGTCCCGGTCGGCGCCACCCGCTCGCGAGCCCATCCCGGGACTCACGGGCGGAACGGTGGCCGGGCCGCCTCTCGCAGGGCGACCCGATCGTCGTACAGCCGCACCTCACGCTTCCGCCACGGCGGTACAGCGCATGTTTCACGTGAAACAACGGTCGGCTGCCCTCGACTTGAGGGCGGGCGCCGTCGCCGTAGTGGTTGGTGGGCAGGTCCTCGTCGTCGAAGATCCCCCGCAGGCCCTCCTGGACCTCCGGGGTCAGTGAGGTGACACGCGAAAAGGGGCGTGAAGCAGGCGTGCAGCACGGACCCGGGGCCGACGAAAGAGGCCCCCACCCGTGAGATAGCTCCTGAGCGTCCCGTACATGCCCCGGTCCGCCCAGGCAGCGACCGCATAAGCCTCCCCGCCCCGCGAGGGGCACAGCACTGCTGCAGGGGGTGGTCTCCAAAGGCAAAGTACGACCGTGCGCCGCCGGCACCGAAAGCCCGTCCGTCTCTGCCAGTTCGAGGGCATCCGCAACGCCGCCCCCGTCTGCCGGACCATGGCCGGTGACCAGATCGACGCGGCTGTCGGCGAACTGCTGCCGGCCCCCTGACCCCACTCACCCTTGAGGTCGAACTGCGGGTCAGCGAAGAGCCGGCCGCCCGCACCGAGGAAGCCGGCCGGCTCCCCGCCGTCGGCGTCGAACGCGCACGTCACGAGCCGACCTCGCCAGGCGCCGCTGTCTGGTCGTCGACCCCGCCAACCGGCTGGTCGCCGACACCCTGGAGGCCGACTGGAACGAGGCCCTGCGTGAACTCGCCGAGGCCACCGAGGAGTACGAGCGCGCGAAGAACACCGCGATCGCCCGCTCTCGCCCGAGACCCGGGCCAGGATCACCGCGCCGGCCGCCGACTTCCCCCGGCTCTGGAGCGACCCGGCCACCCCGAAGCGGGAACGCAAACGCATGAATCGGGTCCTGGTCACCGACGTCACCCTCACACGGACCGACCACGTCACCATCGGTGAAGAGCACGGCCGTCCGCACGACCGCCGAAAAGGTTTCCGGCTCGAGGCAACCCTTTGCGGAGCCTGTGACCACAAGAGATCAGATCCAGCCAGTTCCGGTGTCTGGATCCGCTACCTCTGGTGAACGGCACACAAGGAGAACACCTCCCCATGAACAACCCCACGCACGGCGGGCGCCGCGGGCGTCATCGCCGTCGCTGGACCGTCACCGCTGTGCTGCTTGGCGCGCCCCTCGCCGTCGTGCCGTATCTCCTGTTCGTGCAGGAGGACTCGCAGGCCGCGACGGTCGACGGCAATGCCTACTACGAGCTGGTTTCCGTGCGCAGCGGCAAGGTGCTGGACGTCAACGGCTTCTCCACCGCCGACGGCACCCGGATCCAGCAGTGGACCGACCAACGCACCGCCAACCAGCAGTGGAAGCTGAAGCCCATGGGGGACGGCCATTACGAGCTGGTGAACCGCAACAGCGGCAAGGTCCTGGGCATAGCGGGCAATTCAACCGCCCGGTCGGCCGCCGCTGAGCAGCAGACCGAAAGCTCCTCCCCTTCCCAGCAATGGCGGATCGACGATGTGAGCGGTTCCGACGCCGTCACCCTCACCTCCCGCAGGAGCGGACAGGTCCTGGACGTCTCCGGAGGCTCCTCGGCCAACGGGGCGGCAGTCATCCAGTTTCCCGGCCGGGGCAGCACCAACCAGCAGTGGAAGCTGGTGAAGATGGCCGCCCCCTTGGCGGGTGGAGCCGGCAGCGCGGACGCCAAGCCTGCGTCCGGACCCTATGCGTGGAAGAACGCCCAGGTGGTGGGCGGCGGTTACGTCACCGGCCTGGTGTTCAACCCGCGTGAGAAGGGTCTGCTGTACGCGCGTACCGACATGGGCGGCGCCTACCGCTGGGACACCGGGGCCGAGCAGTGGATCCCGCTGACCGACTGGATCGGCGAGAAGGACTGGAACCTGCTGGGCATCGATTCGCTGGCCACCGACCCCGTCGACCCGGGCCGGCTCTACCTCTCGACGGGCACCTACACCAACGAGTGGGCGGGCAACGGCGCGATCCTGCGCTCCACCGACCGTGGCCGCACCTTCCAGCGCACCGATCTGCCCTTCAAGCTGGGCGGCAACGAGGACGGCCGCGGAGCGGGCGAACGGCTGGTGATCGACCCCGCGGACCACGGCACCCTGCTGCTGGGCACGCGCAAGAACGGTCTGTGGCGCAGCACCGACTACGGCGCGACCTGGAGCCAGGTCTCCTCGTTCCCCGTCAAGGGCGGGGCGGGCAGCGGCGGGGGCATCTCCTTCGTGACCTACGGCCCGGCCGGCAGCAAGACGGTCTACGTCGGCGTCGGCGACAAGTCCACCTCCCTGTACCGCTCCACCGACGGCGGCAGCACCTGGCAGGCCGTCCCCGGGCAGCCCACCGGGCAGATGCCGCAGCACGGCGTGGTCTCCGGCGACGGCTCTTTGTACCTGACGTACACCGACGCCCTCGGACCCAACGGTGTGACCGCGGGTTCGGTGTGGAAGTACACCCCGGCCGGCGGGGCGTGGAAGAACGTCTCCCCGTCCAACGGCGGCTACGGGTTCTCCGGTCTGGCCGTCGACCCGCAGAAGCCGTCCACGGTGATGGTCACCACCCTTGACCGCTGGTGGCCCCAGGACGAGCTCTACCGCACCACCGACGGCGGTGCGACCTGGAAGGCATTGGCCGACAAGTCGGTGCGGGACGCCTCCGCCGCTCCTTACGTCGGTACCGGCATCGGGCACTGGATGACCGCCCTGGCCATCGATCCCTTCGACTCCGGGCACGTGCTGTACGGCACCGGCAACGGCATCTGGCGCAGCAAGGACGCGGGCGCCTCCGACAGCGGCGGCACCAGCCACTGGACACCGGGGGCCGAAGGGCTGGAGGAGACCTCGCTGGCGGACGCGATCGCCCCGCCCGGCGGCGCCACCCTCATCACCTCCATGGGCGACCAAGGCGGTTTCCGGTACGGCGGCTCCCTGACCGAGGAGCCCGCCGGGAGGCTGAAGAACCCGCTGATGAGCAGCAGCACCGACATCGATTTCGCCCAGTCCAACCCCTCGATGATGGTCCGCGTCGGCCGTGGCGGCGAGCAGGACGGCGCCTACTCCACCGACGGCGGCAGCAGCTGGAACGGCTTCAAGGCGGAGCCGGTCGGCAGCTCCCAAATGGGCCATGTCGCGCTTGCGGCGGACGGCTCCACCATCGTCTGGACCGAGGACGGTCAGGTCCCGTACCGCTCGACCGACAAGGGCTCGAGCTGGTCGAGGGTCAGCGGCCTGGGCACCGGCGCCGAGGTCGTCGCCGACCGCTCCTCGGGCAGCACCTTCTACTCCGTGTCCGGCGGCACCCTCTACGCCAGCACCGACGGCGGCGCGAGCTTCACCGCCCGGGCCGGCAACCTGCCCTCCGGCCGGCTCACGGCCGTCCCCGGCATCGCCGGGGACCTGTGGATCGCCGGCGGTGACAGGGGGCTGCTGCACTCCACCGACGGCGGCCGCACCTTCACGGCACTGACCACGGTGAAGTCCGCCTCCGCCCTCGGCTTCGGCAAGGCCGCACCGGGCGCCGATTACCAGGCTCTGTACCTGATCGGCACGGTCAAGGACGTCACCGGAGTCTTCCGCTCCACCGACAAGGGCGCCACCTGGCTCCGCATCAACGACGACGCCCACCAGTGGGGCGCCATCGGAAGCCTCGGCGTCATCACCGGCGACCCCGACACCTTCGGGCGCGTCTACATCGGCACCAACGGACGCGGTCTGCAGTACGGCGACCCGTCCTGACCCCAACATGCGAGCGGGGCCGCAGGCACAACAGCCCGCGGCCCCGAGTATCCGCAGGGGCGTCGTAGTGCGTCGCGCCGGACCCACAGTGAAAGTCCACGAAAGAAGAAATCCGCCGTGCGGCTGGGATTTCTTCGAGGCGGTGAGTGTCGGTCCGCAGGTGGAACTGCCCATGCCGTGAACCGCTCGTCTCCGCGCCGGCAGAACGCACCCGATCACGAGGACAATCGCCGGGGGCCGGGTAGGTCAGTGCTTCAGGGTGAGGACGCCCGGTCGGTACGGCACTCGGTCGTAGGGAGTGTTCGCCGGCGCGGTGGGGGATTTGCCCTGGTAGAGGAGTTGCCGGGCCGCCGGCCCATCGCGCCGGGAGTGCGGGGCCGGGCGGCACCGGTCGGCGGTCAGGCTCCGGGGTGCAGGCCGAGCCAGCCCGGTGAGGGGTCGCCCTTCACCTCACCGAAGTACAGGGCGAAGGTCTGCTTCCAGCGCTCGATCGCCGCGCGGTCGGCCATGAAGCGAGGGAAGCCGTCGAGGTTGCCGTTGGGGTACTCCCAGACGGGCTTCAGCCCGGTCGGCGGGGTGACATCGGTGCGGACCGACCAGCCGTTGGTGGCGGCCTTCTGCTGCTCGACGGAGAGCCGCCAGTTCAGGTACAGCTTGGCGGCGGTGGGGTTCTTGGCCTGCTTGAGGATCGCGGCCCGCTGTCCCCAGGACATGAACGGCGCTTCCTCGGGCAGCACCCACTTGACCGGCCCGGTGGACAGCGGCGCGCCGGAGCCGCCGATGCCGATGGCCTTCTGGCCGCTGGTGACGGCCGCGCTCGGGGTGTAGCTGCCGCGGGCGAACTGAAGGTCCTGGGTGGCCAGTCGAGCCAGCCAGTCCCAACCGTACTTCTGCACGTAGAGGGTGTAGAGGTAGAGGACCGCGTCGTCGTCATGCGGGTAGGAGGAGGCGATCTTCCCCTTCCAGCGGGGGTCGGCCAGGTCGAGCGGACCGCTGGGGATGTCGGAGCCGACCGCGGCGGGACCGTACATGTAGCTGAAGGCGCTGACCTGGACGGCGACCCATGCGCCGTGCGGGTCCTTGAAGGGAGCGTAGAGCTTGGAGAAACCGGCCGGCTTGTAGGCGAGCAGGCGGCCCTGCTCCTTCCAGCGCACGAAGTCCTGCACGGTCTGGAGCTGTACGACGTCGGGTATCAGGGTGTCGGTCGCGAACTGGTTGTCGACGCGGACGTCGTGGTACTTGCTGTAGTCGACGACCACTGTCAGGTCGATGTCCGGGAACCGGCTCTTGAAGCCGTTGCGGATTCCGTCCGCCTGGCTGGAGATGTCACCACCGGCGTAGAGCACGAGCTTGCCGCCCTCCGCGAGGGCCGCCTGGTAGAGCTCGTCAAGAGTCCGCTTCTCCTCGGCGCCGCCTGTCGCCACGCGCCCCGCAGAGGCTTGGCCGGTGGCGGCCTGAGCGGGGGTGACGGAGGCAGCGGCGACACCGAGACCGAGAGCGGCGCCCGCTCCGGTGGCAAGCAGGCGGCGTCGGCTGGGAAGGCTGGTCATGGTGGGGGGAGCCTCTCTGTCTGTTCTGTTCGGTTGTCTGTGTGGGGCGGCTGGACCACGACAGCGGAGCAGCACGGCGCCCGGGTACGGCACGGGTGCCGTGCTGCTGCTGTGGGGTCAGAACATGGTGTTGTCGTTGGAGCTCTTCTCGGGCACCTCCTGGATCACGTCCCAGTGCTCGACGATCTTTCCGTCGGCGACGCGCCAGAAGTCCGCGACGGCCATGCCCCGGTCGCCGGGCTTGAGGTGCAGGTTGCTGTGGGTGACCACCAAGTCCCCTTCGGCGATCACGCGCTTGATGTCCAGGCGCAGGTCGGGGAACTGCCCGCGCAGCCAGTGCACATAGCCGACGAAGGCACCCGGGCCGTCCTGCGCCTCGGGGTTGTGCTGGGTGTAGCTCTCGCCGAGGTGTGCGGTGGCGGCCGCCTCGGGCTGGTAGTCGTTGAATGCCTGCTCGTAGAAGGCGGTCACGAGCGCCTTGTTGTCCGCAGCGGACATGTCTGTCTCCTGCCTCGCGGTGGTGCGGTACGACTCAGTCGTTCATGGCCTCGCGGACGAGCGCCGTGTCGACGAACTGTTCGAAGCGGACGATGAGTCCGCCGCGGACGATGAAGTGGTGGGCGACGCGGACGTCGATCGGCTTGCCCGTGGCCTTGTTGGTCGCGGTGTAGCGGGCGAGGACGACGACGTTCTCGCCGTCGACGACGTAGGTGTCGTCGTGGGCGGCCCAGCCGTCCCACTCCTTGCCGAGCTGTTCCATGACGTTCGAGGTGACGCCCTCGGGCGTGCGATAGGTCCCGGCCAGGGGGAAGCCGGCCATCTCGGTCCACTCCACGTCGGGGGCCAGGGTGGCGCGCAGGGCGTCCAGGTCGCCGGCGGCCGAGGCCAGGTACTGGCGGCGTACGACGTCGGCGGGCGCGGTGGAGGTGGCGAACTCACTCATGGTCAGCCCCACTTCATCTCGCCCTTGGCGACCTTCGAGCCGATCTGGGCGGCGATCAGCATGCCGTTGTCCGGGAAGCGCTTGACGAGGGCGTCGTTCAGCGCGGCACCGTCGGCGGCCTTGCCGAGTTCCTCCTCGAAGGCGAGGAGGTAGGCGCGGGTGGCGGTGATGGCGGAGCCGTCGGCCGCGGTGCCGGGGAGGCGGTGGCCGGGCACGACCAGTTCCGG